>JAVEUP010000416.1:0-2708 GCA_034005525.1 Thermoguttaceae bacterium
TTCGATCAAGCAATTGCTGCGGGTGAGCCTCGGCACTGCGGTGCTGGCCACAGCCATGTCCGCCACGTGGGCCAATGCCGCGCTGGTAGGCTACTGGAAGCTGAACGAAACGTCCGGCAACATCGCGTCGGACGCGTCGGGAATTGGCCGCAACGGCACGTTGTACGGTGCGCTAACCGGGCCGCCGCCAAATCCCGGGCCAGCGTGGATTCCCGACGGGGTTTTCGACGGCGTCATAAGCCTCGATGGTCTCAACGACCGTATCCACGTGACTGACCACCCGGACCTGCGATACGCGGGCGGCAATATGACCTTGAGTACCTGGATTTACCTCGATGCTGCTGAAAACGTCGGCCGGTTCATTTCAAAACCGTGGAATGGAAGCGGCAGGTACAACTATGGTTTAATCGTCGAGGGGACGAACACAAGAATCACATTCAGCATGGCCAATGCGTATACGGCGCCACCGGAAGGCGAGCCCGACAAACGACAGAGCGTGTCTCTTAGTTCCCCGTCCTATCCTTCCTTCAGGGAGACGTGGCACCACGTTGCGGCCGTGGCGGACAGCGCAAACAACATGTGGCTCTATGTCGATGGTGAATTGGTCAACTCACGCACCAATACCATCACCGACTGGGGGGGCTCGATCCAGACAATTCCGCTGACCCTCGGGACCCTCTATCCCTACAGTGCTGCTAGTTGGGCCGGCGACACCGGCCATGCCTTCCACGGTAAGATGGACGACGTGGCGATATGGAACGACGCCCTTGACCCGGCGAAGGTCATGTCGATCTACAACGTGCCCACGACGTTGGGCTTGTCCTACGATCTCGGCGATATGATGACGCTCTGGGCGGCTTACGATGCCGGGCCCGGCGGCGCCGGCGCCGTCCATCGAACGCCGTGGCAGTATACCGACGAGTTGCCCGGTTCACCGCCGGCCCCGGGCGGGGCCTACACGCATGGCGATGCGATGTACATCGTCCTCGGGAGCGGCGATGGCCTCAGGTCTCCGGCCGTCACCAATTGGGTCGGCGGCGGAGCCGATGGTCATTGGAGTACGGCGGCCAACTGGAGCCCGGCCACAAACGACCCTTACGGATACCACCTGCATTTTGACAACGGAGTCCCGGTCGACTTCACGAAGCTCAGCGGAACCGTCGACGACAGCTATACGGTTGCCAGCATGACGTTCAGTAACCAGTCGGCAGGCACGGACCCGACGCCCGACCCTAACGGAAGCCGGCTGTACACTCTCAATGTCCCCGATGGCGCAACACTTACCGTCTCGGGGGCCGTGAATGTTGGCTACCAGTTTACAAGCTGGGTTGTCAACGATCGGAACCGGTATCCTGTAACTGCGCAGTTCACCGGCGGTGGCGAAATGGTCATCAACGGGCCGGTCCTCATTCAAAATAGCGGCCAAGGGGCGCCCAAGGAGGCGGCCACGCTCGACATCTCCGGGCTTTCGAAGTTCACCATCGACACGACCGGCGACATTGTACTCGGCGGGAGGAACGACGGTCGGGGCGTGTTGATCCTCTCACCGGACAACCTGCTGCGGGCAACCAATATACTTGCACCAGGCGCGGCCAACCATTCAAGCAGCCCGCTGTTGGGCGGCGTGTTGGCGCTCGGTCAGAAGAACACGATTCATGCCGACACCATTTCCATCGGCGGCATGGGGCTGTCCGCCGACATGCTCTTTCAAGAGGATCTCGTCAGCCCGGAGGTCACCATCCGCAATTACTCCGGCGATGGACCGGCGAACCTCTACGTCGGCCACACCCGCGGCAATATCCGCACCCACACGGGAACGGTCGACTTCAGCGGAGGGACCGTCGACGCGCAGCTTGACGAACTGCAAATCGGTGTCTTTGACGTGGAGACGACGACTGGCTCCTCGCGAACTGCTACGGGCATCCTCGTCATCTCGGCAGGCACGATCAGCGCCGACGACGTGATCGTGGGGCGGAATGTGGTCGGCAACGATAATGGTACCAATGCCACGTATTCTGCGTACGGGACCCTTGACATCCGGGGCGGGGACTTCTCCGCAACGACAATCACGCTGGGGCAATATTCCGGGGCCCCCAACGACTTCGCACGCGGCACCATCGACCTCAGCGGCGGCACGCTCACAGTCGCTACCGTTGAGAAAGGCGATGGCGAGGCGGTGTTTGACTTCACCGGCGGCACCTTGCAGGTGGACGCTTTCGGCAGTGCTGCCAAGCCCTTCACGCTCGACCAACTCGGCGGCACGCTGGCCCCGGGCAACTCGATCGGTACGACAACTATCTACGGCGACTATCACCAGGCGGCCGGCGGCATCCTGCAAATCGAAATCGCCGGAACCGAGACGGCCGGAACCGATTTCGACTTCGTCGAGGTCGTCGGCAATACGCTACTTGAAGGCTGGCTCGAAGTGCTGCTCATACCCGACTTCACCGCGAAGCCGGGCGACGTCTTCGACGTGCTCCACACCTCGGGTACGCTGGATATCGCAGGCGATCTGTCAACTCGCCTGATTGGCGACCTGCCCAGCCCTACGTTCGGATGGTGGGAAGTGGCCACCGTCCTGGGCGCCGGCGGCGAGGGGATGACGCTCCGGCTCGCGGCCGTGCCGGAGCCGTCGGCCTTGCTGCTTGTCGCGTTTGGACTGATCAGCCTGGTCTTGGCCGGCGGGCGGAGGAGCGGGAAGCGCGCCG
>JAVEUP010000417.1:0-2699 GCA_034005525.1 Thermoguttaceae bacterium
CACCTGGGAGTCGAAGACGAGACCGGTTGTCTGCGCATACGAGGTGCCGTCCTCGGCATCGCGGAAGACCGGCTCCAGCAGCCGCGGGAACACGTTGTCGGCCGCGCCGAACTCGGTCTGGTTCGGGAGCAGATTGTTGTACGAGCCGTCTACCGTACGCAAACCCAGCGCCATGCGGGCGTTGGGGATCAGGTCCAGGATGTCCTCGCCGGCCGCATGCCGTTCCGCGATAACAATCTGATCCAGGATGAACTGCAGATCGGAACCCAGGAAGTGAAGACCGGTGCTGACCACGCCAGGCTGCTCGCCGGTCAGCAGCGGCGGCTGGGCCGGCGCCGGCGGGCCGACCTCCACCGGATCGGTCGCGGCCGAGAATACCGTCTCGAGCACGCCGTTGGCATCCTTGTAGTGGGCCTTGACGCGCAAAGAGAAGCCGGCCAGATTCGGCGTCACCGTGAGGTTTGGCCCGATCTCGCTCGGCGCACCCCGCGGCGCGAGCCCGGTGCTGATGTCGAAGAACCGCCCGCTCCCCGGGACCGGCTCGTACTGCCAGACATAGGTGACCGGCCCGGTGATTGCACCGAAGTCCGGATTATCGCCATCGGTCACCCCGGCGATCGAGGCGCGCAGCACCTGGCCGGTGACCGGCGTGGTCTCCGGCGTGTTCGTCGCGTCCAGGATGGCCACCTGCCCCACCGGTTCAATGTTCAGATCTGGGACGAGGATGATTGTCTGATCGGCGAACTGCAACCGCTCGATGTTGGTGAGGCGGTCGTTGCCGTCTGAAAGGTTTGCAAGTCCACCACCGCCACCGGGAGCGACCAGGTGGCTCACGGTCGTCACTCCGTCCACGGTGGTGACGAGGTAGTCCTCCCGGACGTCGGAGAACACGGCCGTGTCGAAACCGGCGCTCCCCTGAAGGATCTCGCGCACGATGACAAGCTGGCCTGGGTTGTAGGTGCCGTTGAGCATCAACGGCACCAGGGGGATCATGCTGTCGTAGCTGGCGATCTCGTCCCCCGTGCCATCCACGTTTTCGCGTACGCTGATGCGCACGTTCAGCCATAGGTCGCCGTCGATCAGGTCGTCGCCGCCGCGCCCCTCGAGGATGTCGCTGCCACTGCCGCCCAGGATGATGTTGCCCGAGCCGAACTGGTCGTCGGGCGTGCCGACAAAGCCGTCCGGGCCGGCCGCCGCGGTGCCGAGGAACTCTCGCAGGCCGACGATGAGGTCAAGGTTGGTAAGTATGCTGCCTTGCGCGCCGGCGGCGGCGATCTGCGCCGCGTCGGCGTCGTCCCCGCGCAGGATGTCGGCGTAGGCCGATCCGGACAGCCCCTCTACTTGGGCAAACCGGGCTCCGATTGCCGCGAGCGACGCAGGCAGGGGAGCATCGTCGAACGCATTCCTGTAGTAGTCCACCATGACGCCGAAGGGGTCGTCCTTGTACGTGACCCAGTCGAAGCCCGATCCAAGCTTGTTCTTGTCGGGCCCCTCGCTGCCGACCACGATATCGTCGCCGCCCTCCCCGAGATTTTCATCGAAGCCGCCGTCGCCCAGGAAGACGTCGTGGCCGGCGACCAAGTCCAGTTCCAGGGGGTCGAAGTCGTCGCCAGCGGCGCCATCCTGCGTTCCAAGCTCGATCCAGTCGTTGCCCGCGTTCCCGGTCGGGAACACGTCGATCCGGTTGCCCAGGATGAAGTCGTCGCCCGGGCCGGCGAAGGTGTGCGTCTCGTCCTCGCCGGTGACGATAAAGTCCTTGCCCGCCCCGGCGATGACCAGGTCAAGGCCCTGGCCGGCGTGAATGACGTCGTTGCCCTCGCCGCCCTTGAGAACGTCGTCGCCGCCGATGTCCGTGATGATGTCGTCGCCAGGACCGCCTTCGATCATGTCATTGCCGAAGCCGCCCTCCAGCCGGTCGTTTCCGGCGCCGCCCCAGAGGGTGTCGTCGCCGATGCTGCCGATGAGGATGTCGTCGCCGTCGGTGCCACCGAGGACGACGTGCTCGTCTCCCGTGTATTGCAGGTAGTTCGAGTCCGGGCCGGCCGTGGCGGGGTTGTCTCGGATCACCAGCGGGACTAGCAGTTCGTCGCCCAGGTCCAGCACCCCGTTGCCGTTGGTGTCGCGATAGAACTCCACCTGAACGACGGTACCGTCCAGGTCGGTCACGCCCAAGGCCGTCAGCGTCAGGTCGCCGGGTCGTGTGACCGGATTCGGAGCCGCCGTGAGCGCCGCCACGACGGGAGCGAGATTTCCGGCATCGTCACTCTCCACCATCACCGTAGTGGCTACAACGTTGCTCAACGCCCCGCCGTTGTCCTGCGCCCGGGCAAAGAGCGTCTGCTCGCCGAGGATCCAGCCGGCGGTGGCAATCGTCAGGTTCCAGCCGTCGCCCCCGTCGCTATCGGTGCCCAGCAGTTCGTCGCCCGCGCTCAGTACGCCGTCTAGGTTGGTGTCGCGGTAGAATCGCACCAGGTTGACGGCGCCGTCCGCGTCACTGGCGTCAACGGCAGTCAGGGTCAGGTCGCCGGGTCGCGTGACCGGGTTCGGGTCGGCCGTGAGCGCCGTCACTTCCGGCGCGGCATTCGGGACGGTCTCACCCACGAAGTTCCCCACCAGCACCTGCCCCCACTCGAGGGTCGGGTTCCAGCGAGTCCATTTCGCGTTGATGAAGCTGTCGCCGTTGGACGCACCGACCCACC
>JAVEUP010000049.1:0-43684 GCA_034005525.1 Thermoguttaceae bacterium
AGGAACACGTTCTTGTCTTAAAGCCTATCAGCCGGGCGTTGGCGCCGGGGAGCCGTCTCGAGGGTAAGTCGCCCTGCTGCATAGCCTGCTCAGGGTCTTCAGCGTCATTGCCACGCCTTCACCATCCTGCTTCCGGGCCAGGTCTTCAACTTGCTTGGAAGCGGCCATGAGGTCGTCGAAACCGGCCATGCCTCCTGCTCCTTTGAGACGGTGTGCCAGTCGCACCAGCTCTGGAAAATCGGCGGCGGCGAGCGCCCGGTGCAACTCACGGAGTTGGTCCGGCAGACTCAGGACGAACTCCTCGACGATCTCACAGAACTCGGGGTCATCCAGCGGGAGCGTCGAGACGAGAGGCGGTTCGGTGTTGTCCCGCGATTTTCCGGGGCCTTCACCATCCTGGTCGGATCGCGATCCGAGTGCCTGGGCTAACTCCGTCAGCAGCAAATCCTGCTGAATCGGCTTGGGCAGGTATCCGGAGCAGCCTGCATCCAGACACTTATTCTGGTCTTCCCGCATGGCATGGGCTGTGAGGGCAATGATCGGGATGTCCAGCCCTCGATTACGGAGTTGTCGCGTGGCCGTGTAGCCGTCCATAACGGGCATCTGCATGTCCATGAGAATCAAGTCGAAGGCCCCGGAGCCCGCCAGGTCAACTGCTCGTTGGCCGTCCTCGGCCATCGTGGCTTCGACGCCGGCACGCCGCAGCACGAGAGAGATTAGTTTCCGGTTCGAGGGTCCGTCATCCACCACGAGAATCCGTTTCCCCTTGAGCACACTCATTGCCCAGGCCAGCCTGTCCGACGGCAAGTCGGCCTTCTCCGTTGGGCTGTCCGCCTGGACCTGCTGCGCCTTGCAGGGAGCCGCGTCGATGGTCGCAGTGAAAGTGCTTCCCTTGCCCAACTCGCTGTGGACTGCGAGGTCACCTCCCATTGCCCGGGCAATCCGCCGGCTGATAGGCAATCCGAGGCCCGTGCCACCATACTGCCGGGTCACCGAGTTGTCGGCCTGAACAAACGCTTCGAAGATTGCATCCAGCTTGCCGGGAGGAATGCCGATTCCAGAGTCGATCACGTCGAAGGCCAGCTTGGGGCCAGTTTCTTGCCCGGCCGGCCGGACAACGACGCAAACGGTGCCCGCCGGGGTGAACTTCACGGCGTTCGACAAGAGGTTCATCAGCAACTGCTTCAGCCGCACGGGGTCCGACGCGATGACTTCCGGAACACCGTCTCGCACTTCATAATTCAATTGGACGTTATGTTCCGCTGCACGGCTGCGCAGCAACGACAAAACGGTCTGAACGGTACCCGCCGGCGAGCAGGGGATATGCTCGATCTCCATCCGGCCCGCCTCGATCTTCGAGAGGTCGAGAATATCGTTGATCAGTTCCAACAAGTGGATTCCACTTTCATGGATCGTCTTCAGGAAGTCGGCGCGTTCCGCTGCGTCGCCGCCGTCGGCTCCCTTCAGCAGCAACTCGGTAAAGCCGAGAATCGCATTCAGCGGCGTGCGGATCTCATGGCTCATGTTGGCCAGGAACTCGCTCTTGGCCCGGTTGGCCGCCTCCGTGGCATGGCAGATCTCCTGCATCGCCATACGTTGCTGCTCCTCGCGGACCCGTTGCTCCTGCTCGGCAACCGCCTCGGCGACCGCCTTGGCATGTGCCGCCTTCAGGGTATCCTGCTCGGCCGCCAATTGCCGCAAAGCGACTTGCAGTTGCCGGACTTCCGCGACTTGATCAAGGGCCGCAGCGGCCAGTTCGCCACAGGTCCGAAGTTGCCGCACGAGGCCTTCCGCCGCAATCGATGCCTCGCCTCCCTGCGGGAGCAGTCCGCCAAGGATGCCACCAGACGCCAAACGTACACCAAAGAAAGTCTTCGTTTCCTCATCGGAACTCGACTGGATGAAGACATCGTCATTTCCTGCAAGCTGGCTCTTAAGCTCCCCTGCTGCCGACCGCAAGACGCCCTCGTCAAATGTTCCACTAGCACTGTAGGCTGCGGTAATGCGTTGCTGTCCGTTGACCAGGAACAACGAAGAAGGTTCCAGCGGGGCTATCAGTCCGGCAATCTGCTGCAGGCTTCCCGTGCTGTCGGCCGGGATGCTGTCATCGGCGTAGAGCAGGTCCAGACTCTCTGCGAAGGATTTCATCGCCGGTACCTTAGACATGGAACAGGTTCTGATTGGCCTCGATTTCCCGGTCAAGGTCGCCGGCCAGAACAACAATATCTTCCTTGGCAAGCGACAGGGCCGCGAACGTCTCTGCGGAAAACGCGACAAGGTTTGCACCTACTGAGGTTATCCCCTTCAGCGAGCAGATGATGTTGGCCGCCTCGACACACCGAACGACGTCGAGATGCTCTCCCCGGTATTGGCTGGCGCCGTGATGATACCGGATTGCCGCGGCAACCTGGTCGGGAAACTTCCAATTGCGCGCCATGCGCTGCGCCAATGTGGTATGGTCGAAGCCGATGACCTCCCGCTCTACGGCCGCCAGAGGGGCATCGCTGCGCAATGACGTCATGGCGTCGGAGAACAAGGCGTGCACATACTGGTCCTCCAACACGATTCCGATGTCGTGGAGAAGGCCAGCCAGGAACATGTCCTCAAAGTTGTTCATGCGGCACCGCATGGCAATCATTTTTGAGCCGATGCCCACGGCCACCAGGTGCCTCCAAAGCTCCGAACGCTGGTAGTTCCCTATGGCACACTGCTGCTTGAACAACTCGCTGACAGCCGCGCTCATCGCCAGGTTGCGGATCTGTTTGCTACCCAAATAGGCAATCGCGTGCTGAAGGCTGCTGATCGGATTGCGAAGGGCGTAAGCCGAAGAATTGACGCACTTCAGTACACGCGCACACAGCGACGGATCGGTTTCCATTGCCTCCTTAAGCTCCTGGGCTCCCGACCGCGGGTTCTGGGCGACTTCCATGACCTGCAACGCCACGTGCGGCAGTGAAGAAACGAAGTGGATTCGCTTGACGGTCGCATCCAATGACAGACGCGAGGAAGCTAGCGTAGATTGCGGCATGGCTCTGTTCTCGCTGTGCGATTCACACATTACTCGCCGGCGTGATTGCGACCGAGGGCCTCTGATCGAAGCGCCGGTCTCGCAGTTCGCCGGTCTTCGAGGAAAAGCCCAAGGCAGCCTGTCCCGTGTTGTACACCTCTTCTGAAGGGGACAGTCCCGGTACATCAATTGTAGGGCGGCAACAATGAGCCGTAGCTTGAGGACCCTAAAATTCCGGGAAACTCGGTTTTCTGAAGGGGGGGGCCTGCCTGCAACGAGATCGTTCGCGTTTATCGGCATATCCCTCACAGACACGATAGGTAGGGTAGGTCAAACAAGCCGCTTCTTTGGTGGGCCATCGGTCGCTACTGCCGGCTTGCATCCAGGCGGTGGGCTGCGAATCAGCGTGGTTGTGGCTTGTGCGTACCCTCTAACGATCTACGCGCCCTTCCCCCACCCTGCGAATATAGATGGTCCGGGCTAAGAACGGCGCGGATGCCGGCTATGCGATGCGCTCGCCCGAGAGATGCACCGGCTGAAGATCACGGGGCCCGCGAGTTCCCCGGCCGGCAAAGCCAAGGATCAATTGGGCGACGTGCTCGGCAGCTTCGGGCCGCGACTGGCGCAGCATGGCGCCACGCATTTCGTCAAGCCGAGCCGGCTGGACCAGCAAGTAAGCGAGGGCATCGCTGAGCGCCTGGTCGAATCCGACCTGGCCGCCCTGCTGCTGAACCACCTCCGCCGCGCCAGTGGCCCAGAATGCACGCGCATTTGCGAGTTGGTGATTGGCAGCCGCATGTGGATATGGCACGAGTACGGCCGGAAGTCCCGCCGCGGCAAGCTCGGCAAGCGTTGTGCCGCCAGCCCGCGAGATGGCAAGTGAACTCCGCTGCATGGCCTCGGCCATGTCGTCGAGCCAGGAAACGACGGTTGCCCGGAGACCGGCGGCGGCGTACCGGCGCGTTGTCGCCTCCGCGTCCTGCTCGCCTGCCTGGTGAACGATGCACCAGTGGCGCAATTGGGGCCCAAGCCGGCCGAGCACCTCAGGCACGCACTGGTTCAGTGCCTGCGCGCCGCCGCTGCCGCCGAGAACAAGCAGTTGCGGCCGGCCAACGGGGCGAAGGGCTGCTGGTGCGAACGCCTTGCGCACGGGATTGCCGGTCAGGTGGATCGGGCACCGCGCAGGCAGTGCGGCACGCGACTGGGGAAACGCCAGGCATACGGCGCCGGCCCGGCGAGCCAGGAACTGGCTGGCCTTCCCCGGCACGGCGTTCTGCTCCAGCAGCACCAAGGGAAGACGCTGTGTCAGGGCGGCGCGGGCCATGGGCACGCTGGCATAGCCGCCCAGCCCAACTACGGCCGCCGCGGGATGAGCCACCAGAAACCGGTGCGCGGTAAAGTATGCCGTAAGATTGTCGACAGCAAAGCGAAACAGGTCGCGCAGCCGCGTCGGGACCGGCCGGCATGGCAGATCGAGGTAGCGATAGCCGGCATCGCAAACTCGGCGCCCGAGCCATGTGGGACCTGTGCCGGCAACGGTAATCTGCACGTCGGGCCGGAGCAATTGAAGACACTCCGCCGTGGCCAGCCCGGGGAACAAGTGCCCGCCGGTACCCCCACCGGTCAATACGATATGCAGCGGTTTCGGCGGTGCTGCCGTCATCGTTGCACGCCCTCCGACGCAACGGTGAGCAGGTCCTGCCTCAAAGGGCCTCCGCTTGTGAGTGTGGGATTGCCGGGCGCGCGGGCGGACCCGGTTTCTTTGGCAGCCGGAGCCACCCACCCTGCGCTCGGCGGCAACGCCGGGTGCGGCGAGTCGTCGATGTTCAGTTTCAGCGCGGCTAGTCCAGCCAGTGCGCACAGGGCTCCCGCAATCCAGAAGCGGACAACGATCTTGTTCTCCGGCCAGCCCAGCAGTTGAAAGTGATGGTGCAGCGGCGCGCAGCGGAAGATGCGTTTCCGGCGGAGCTTGAACGAGCCCACCTGCAAGATCACGCTGCCCGCCTCGGCAACAAACACGCCGCCGACGACCACCAGCAGCCACTCCTGCCGCGCGGCAAGTGCCAGCAGCCCCAGCAGGCCGCCCAAGGGCAGCGCACCGGTATCGCCCATGAATACCTGGGCCGGGTGGCAGTTGAACCAGAGGAATCCCATCACTCCGCCCACCAAGGCGGCGGCGGGAACGGTTAGCTCACCGGCGCCTGGAATGCGGGGAATGGCAAGGTACTGGGCCATTTCGGCGTGCCCGGCCGCATAGGTGACGGCTGCCATGGCCGCCGTGGTGAAGATCAGGCAGCCGCCGGCGAGGCCGTCGAGCCCGTCGGTCAGGTTCACCGCATTGGAACTGCCGACCAGAACCAGTACGGCCAAAGGGATGAAGGCGATCCCAAGGTTCCCCACCTGCCCCCAGAGCGGCAGCGCGAGGACCAGTCCGTCCGGCAAGTGGCGATGGTGTTCCCAGATAAGGACGGCTACCAGCGTGGCCACGACCAATTGAGCCGCAAACTTGCTACGTACGGAAAGCCCGTTGCGCGTGCCTCGCAGTTTCACCAGGTCGTCGACGGCGCCGACCAGCCCGAGGCCGACGACCAGCAGAAGGGCCGCTTGCACGAGCAGGTTGCTCAGATCGGCCATCAGGCATGTTGCACCGGCCAGACCGGCCACAATGAACAGGCCGCCCATGGTGGGCGTGGCCGACTTATGCTCGTGAAGGCGGCGGACCGCCTCGGAGTCGCACAGGATGGGCTCGCGAAAGCGCGCCCGCAGCCAGCCAATCCACCGGGGACCGACGACTACGGCTACCAGGAAGCTGGCCAGCGCGGCCAGGGCCGCGCGCAGCGTGATCTTCGCCAGCCCGGCCAGCGCGGGCTCGGCCCAAGTGTCGGTCAAGAAGTCGAGCAGCGAGAGGAGCATGGTTTAATAGGCCTAACACTACCGGTGTAACCAAGCGGCTTCTGAGGGAAATCCAGCCGTACTCCGAGGTTCTGTTAGGGGCTCTTAGAGAATCCCTGAGCAGCCGGGGGCGCGGTAGCGCACCCCCGGCGCTCAGTCTTAAGCCCCACCGTGAAGCACTTGCCGGGGCGATCGACCCAGTAACCGCCGAGTCCGGCAAGCCAATGCCTCTACCCAAGGAGGGAAGGGTATCGCCGTTGTCCCGCACAGACGGCGCAAACGGCGAGGCTTACAGTTAGTTTCTGCATAACCGTTCACGTGGGGACTGTCCCAATTTTCGCGGCACAAAGGGCGTTCTTGCCCAATGATCCACCGTTTCCGCCGCGAAAATGGGACTGTCCCCTTCGCGTGGAGCGGAGAAAACTGCCCGCGCCACCCTGTGAACGGTTACGTCTCTGTCGCGTGGGTGAACCTGGCCGCTACCGCGCCCAGAACCACCCACCCTACGATTATTCAAAATGTAATTGGCTTCATGTCATCAGGCGGAACGCCGAGTCGGGTATTGGTTCAGCGCCTCGATAATCCGTTCCATGCCGACCGTGCGAGAGCCTTTCACCAGCACGGTATCGCCTGGCAGGATTGCCTGACCCAGGTAGGGCAATGTCTGTTCGATCACGTCGCATGGGATTGCCCTTGTTCGGGGCATGCCCGCCGCGCGGGCGCCGGCCACCACGTGCCGGGCAAACCGGCCGCATGCAATCAGCATGTCGGCGTTGCCCACGGCCACGGCTTGCCTTCCGAGTTCCCAGTGCAGTCGCGCCGACTCCTCGCCCAACTCGTCCATATCGCCCAGCACGACGATCCGTCGGCCCGGGGCGTCCAGATCGCGCATCAGTTTCAACGCGGCGAGCATAGCCGTCGGGCTAGCGTTGTATGCATCGTTGACGACCGTCGCGCCGCGAATCTCCGATACCTCGCACCGCATGGCGACCGTCCGGTAATCCCGCAACGCGGCGGCCATTTCGTCGAAGTCGAGCCCAAGCAAGCGGCCAACCGCCACGGCGCAAAGAACCGCGGTCAAGTGGTGCCGTCCCCAAACGGGGACCTCGAATTGGCAATCCTCCACGGAGAAACAAAGGCCGGGAGTTTCTTCTCCGCAGCGCCGTTCGCGCCGTTCGGACGGGAGACTCTCGACCGCCCCTGGGACTCCGTTCTCACGGATTCGGAAGCTGAGTTGTCCGCGGGTGGTTTTGACGTCAATCGCCTGCAAAGCACAGTGGCTGTTCGTTCCCACCCACGTGACGGGCGCGGGGCAGCGTGCCACCATTGAACGCAGCCAGGGGTCCTCACCCAGGATCGCGTGTCCGTCCTCGGGCAGCGCGGCGAGCAGCTCGGCCTTTGACTCGGCAATCGCTTGCCGGCTGCCGAACCCGGCGAGGTGCGCCTCGCCTATTCGCGCAATCACGCCCAGTCTGGGCGTGCATAACCCGGCAAGTGCGGCAATTTCGCCGCGGCGGCTGGCGCCTATTTCGAGCACGGCGTAGTCATGCTCCGGCTCCACGCCCAGTAAACTCAATGGCAGGCCGATGTGGTTGTTGTAGTTGCGAGGGCTGGCCGATCCTCGCAGCCGGGCACTGAGCACGGTATGGATCATCTGCCGCGTGGTCGTCTTGCCCACGCTGCCCGTGACGGCGATTGGCGTGCCGCAGAAACGCCCGCGATGCCATGCGGCGGCCCGCCACAGTGCGTCCTGCGGATCGTCCACGCGAATGGCCCAGCGATCGTCGGGCACTTCGACGTCGGCCGCGGCGACCACGCCGGCTGCTCCACGCGAGAACGCATCGGAGGCAAACGCTGCGCCGTCGCGTCGCGGACCACGCAAGGCCCAGAATACCTCGCCGGCTGAAAGCGTGCGCGTATCGATGCCCACCTGCCCGACTGGCTGTTCCTCAGCGCCGGTTGCCAGGCGGCCGACCGTCAATCGGCCCTCGATCGCTTTGCACAACTGGCCAACGGTGGTCATGGCGTCCGTAACGCGTAGGGTTGCTCGGTATACAGCCACTGGCGCGCGATCTCCGCGTCGTCCATGGGGATGCGCCGGCGGCCGATGATCTGATAGTTCTCGTGCCCCTTGCCGGCAATCAGCACGCAATCCCCCGGCTCGGCCGAGGCTAGGGCCTGACAAATGGCATGCGATCGCTCGAGGACAACCTGGACGTCGGGAGATGGCGCGGTCGGGAGTCTTCGACAGGAACGGCCCGACGCATTCTTGTCTTGCCCCATGCCGTCCAGTATCTCGGCGATGATGGCCTGCGGCTCTTCGGTGCGGGGGTTATCGGTTGTGAGGATGACGTGATCGGCGATCTGCCCGGCGACGCGGCCCATCAGGGGGCGCTTCTGCCGGTCGCGGTCGCCGCCGCAGCCGAATACGCAAATCAGCCGTCCGCGGGTCGCATGTCGCAGCGTCTGAAGGACTTGCCGGAGAGCGTCGGGCGTATGAGCGTAGTCCACGAACACGCCAAACGGTTGCCCACACTCAATCCGCTCCAGCCGTCCGGGGACGTGCCCCGCCGCTTCCAGGCCGCGGGCGATCGTCACCAGATCGATGTCGTAGCTGAGCCCGACCGCCGCGGCGATCAGGCAGTTGTAAATGTGGTGCGTGCCGATCATCTGGGTGCGGACGGGCACCGTCTCGGTTCCGGCAGAAAGCAGGAAGGTCTGCTCGCTGAGATGTTGTTCCAACGGGATGGCCGTGACCTCGGCAGGCGAGTCGATGCCCACGGTCAAGGCCGGGCCATCGATCTCCTTCAAATACGCGGCCGAGCCGGGATCGTCGGCATTGATGACGGCCAGGCCCTCGGGTGGCAGTTGCCTGAGCAATCGGGCCTTGCTTGCCCTGTAATCGGCCAGCGAGCCGTGATAGTCGAGGTGGTCGTGAGTAACATTGGTGACGCAACCGGCGTCAAACCGGACTCCCGCCACCCGCCGCTGATCCAACGCGTGGCTGGACACCTCCATGACAGCATGGGAGCACTCGTTGCGCACCATACGCGCAAGCCATTCGGCCAGATGATCAGCCGGTGGAGTGGTCCAGGGGGCGTCGTCCGCATCATCGCCGTCGAAATAGCCCAGGGTTCCCAGTACTCCCACCTTGTGCCCAGCGCGGGACAACACGCCACCAATCAGGCAGCTTGTGGTCGTCTTCCCATTGGTCCCGGTCACGCCGATAAGCTTCAGTTGCTCGCTCGGATTCCCGGCCAATGCCTGGCAGAGGCGACCGAAGACGTCGCGTGCGTCCGATACCCGAATGGACGGCACCGGCAGGTCGGGTAGTAGACGCTCCGAGATAACGGCCGCACATCCCCGGCCGATTGCATCGGCAAGGTAATCGTGCCCGTCGCATCGTTCGCCCTTGACGGCTACGAAGAGGTCGCCGGGCCGCACGCGCCGGGAATCGCATGTGCAGCCTGTCGGGAAGATGCCGCCGGCGATTTGGGCTAACCCGCCCGGCAACAGCTTCTCAAAACTCGCCAGATGCCCCACTCCGGGACATGCTTGCATTGCCTGCGGCCTCCATGCCTTGGCTGGTACATCCTTGAAAAGACAGTGGCCGGATTGTTCCGATTTCGCCAGTTCTGTCAAGGCGGAATTTGGCCACTCAAGGCCGGCGCCGGGGCGCCAAGGTCGACCACGGCGGCCCCAGGATAACGCGGCATCGACCACAGTTCGGCGGGATTGCCCGAGAGCCGGTTGATCTGCACGTTCCCCAGGTTGATCCGCATGGAGAACTGCGCCTGCGGGCTTTCGATCTTCACCACGCGAGGCAGAACGAGGTTGGTAAGCGGGTCGCGCCGATGTTGTTCGGCCACGGCCGATGCCATCCGCTGTCCCGCCGCGTCGTAAAGGTGCTGTTCCACCACCCAGCCGCTCGCCGCGTCGATAACCGTGCTCTTGGTGACCGGTCCCTGCGGAGTCTCGCGTACGGTTCGGACTTCAAAACGGTCGCCCGGCAACGGGTAGGGGCCTTGATGAGGCAGCGCCGGATCGAACTCGACCACGCCCAACGCCTCGATCAGCCAACTCGGGTCGAAGGGAAGGGCATGCCGGGCCTGGCTCGTGGCGAGTTGCTCGTGCCGGCAGAAGTACACTGCCGGCGGTTCGCTCCGGCGAATCCAGAACCAGAAGAGTTCGTCGTTGCTGCCCAGGTCCACCTCGGCGCCGGTCATGGCCGTCTGGGCGCGGAGCCGGAACCGCTGCGGGCGGTGATATGCCAGGTTGGCGCGGAGCGTCGGCATGCCGGGGCTTGATATCGAGGCCTCCATGCTCGAAAAGGCATGGATGCCCCCGCTGTTCCGGTTCACCGTCTCGATGACCTGCTCAAGCGAGGCGGTTGGCGGCAACACGCGAACCGCCGGCTGGCCAAGCCGATGCACCATGTTATGGCAACTCGCCCCAAGCGAGGCGAAGAGCCCGAGGAAGACCAGCAAGGTGAATCGCAAACGTATACCATCCATGAGGCTGCCTATTCCAGCAACTGGGCTATCTGCTGTTGAATCTCCTCGGCCCGCTGTGCATCCGGAAGCACGACCGGCACGCGGTAGGTCTCGTCGCGCCGGGGGCAGTAGAGAGTCATGACATCGTCGCCGGCCTGCTCGTCGGGTTCGGCATCTTCCATGCGCATCACACGGCGCCGCACCAGTAGCAACGCCAGCACATAACGCACGTCCTGCCGGTCCGGCTGGTCGGCCAATTCGTCGAAGAGCCGCAGCATGACGTCGTTTGGCGCCCACTGCTTGCGCTGCGACTTGGGATCCGGCAACTGGGCCTTCCACCAGCCGATTGCATCGTTAGGCGGTTCCGTCCAGGCCTCTTGCGAGTAGTCCCGGCGCTCCACCGACGAACCCTTCTCGACCAGGACCGAGTAGAACGTCTCGCCGGGGAGAAGCTCGCGGCCGGTCGCGGCGCAATGCCGGGTGCAACGCTGGATTTCGAAGTCCATCACCAGGTTAGATTGGAGTGAAAAGGAAAAGCGAATCGGCCGAAAGCCGAGGTTGGAAACAGATTCAATAGGCAGTGAAGAAACGGCAGTCGGTTCCGCCCCGGCCTATTTGGAACCGCACCGGACGTGAACAGCGCGGGCAGTGGCCCACGTAAGCTGTCTCGTCGCGGTTGATGTAAACCCTTGCATACACGCCACAGCAGGCGAAATGCACGCCCAGAAACCGCCGTTCGCGCCTCCCGGCGCTCCCTCCCTCGGGAGACAAGTCGCTCGACAGGTCCAGGTGTTCGCCGGCCATCTTCTCATCAGTACTCGCGCAATGGTGCAATCTCGACCCACCCTGCGGGAACGATCCAGGCTACTGCGATTCCTCACGATGGTATTCTTCGAAGCTGACCAACTTGAAGATATTCATAAACTCGCGGGTCTGGGCTACGCGGTCGAGGTCGGGCTGGCCCACGCTGCGGACCAACTCGTGCTCGCTCCGCAAGGTAACTCGAGTTGGCGGGAAGCTGCGTTTCGGGCGGAGAGTCAAGTGGATTGCGGCCGGAATGGCTTCGTGCTCGGCCAGAACCGCGTTCAGTTGCATGCGGGCGAACGGCAGCGCACGTGCTGGATTGAGCATGGTGTTCACTTGGCAATACAGATCAGCAAACTCGCGATAGCTTTTGGTAATGGCTGGGTCGTCCGGACTGAGTATCTCAACCTGATACGTGATCCAAGGGCTATCAAGTGTTAGAACACCGGTCGATAGATCGAACCGCTCTTCGAACTCCGGATTGGCAAGGAACCGAACGAAAGGACTCTCGTGCATGGCAGCGCGCTGGCGCACCCCCTGCGATAACTCGACCACCTCGCTGACAGGCAGTTCCACCCGGATGCGACGTGTCATACTCAGCAGGGTAAAACGCTCCAGGTCAGGCTCAAGGACAATCGCCTCGTGCGGCTGTTCCATGAAGTCGTATACAACGCCGTTGAGGAAGATCGTCGTCGTACGGACGGTGGGCTGCTTCTCTTTCCCGGAATAAACGAAGTTGTCGACCCGGAAGCCGTCGATGTCGGGCATGACAGCCCCGGCTTCGGCACCCAACGCCGTACAGGCGGCCCCGACCAAGACGCATCGAATAAGACAGCTCGGCATGGGAAAAACTCCTTTATACTAATCGACATACCTCTACCTGGGGACTTCATCATCCAAAAGGATACCCGATGTCGGGTTCCCGTGTAAACCGCAATTACCCTGGTTGACGCGTACCGGGCGTTTCTGGTAATCTTTGAAAAGCGGTTCGCCATGGAGCACACCCGTGTCCAGGTTTCCGCTCGCTCGGGGGATTAGCTCAGTTGGGAGAGCGCTTGAATGGCATTCAAGAGGTCAGGGGTTCGAGCCCCCTATCCTCCACTTGAAGACGTAAAATCTTTTGAGGAAAAGACTTAGGGTGAACGTACCTGCTTTCGAGGTATGATTACGCCCTCACGGTGACGTTGGCATCCCGTTTCTGTGCATCTCGACCGAAGACCAGGACTCTCTCGGGCATGTTCCGGCTGGCAAGGTCGGGTTCAACGTAGAAGCGGTATTCCGGACCGCCCGCCTTGTGCAGCACCGCACCTTCAGGGAGCAAACGGACCACTCGCAACGTAGCCTCGTTGTCGGTGATCATCGCTTCCTCGTCGAGTGATTCAAGAAGCCCGTTGTTTGCTGACGCCCATAATCCTTGAATGCGCATTGTCAAAAGCCGTTATGCTGCCACCCCGCTTGTGCCTGCCCTGTAGAAGGTTGTTTCGCCAGTTGACTTGGAGGACTCTTGAAAAGACACTTGGCAACATTGCTGAAGATCGGCATCTCGGTGGCCATTTTGGCCTACCTGATTCGCGAAGCTTTGCGCGACCCCGAGGCTGTTGAAAGGCTCCGGACCGATCCGAAAAACTGGGGGCTTCTGCTGAGTGCCTGGGCAGTGTGCGCCATCGGCGTTGCGATGACCATGGTGCGATGGTGGTATCTGGCGACTGCCGTCGAGTTGCCGCTCTCGCTTCGCAACGCGTTTCGGATCGGTTTCTGGGGCTACCTGTTCAATCTGGCGCCGATGGGCATCGTCGGCGGTGATCTGATCAAGGCGCTCATGCTCGTGCGCGAGCATAGCGACCAGCGCACCCGGGCTGTCGCTACCATGGTTGCCGATCGGGTCATCGGCCTTTATGTCGTGTTCGTTGTGCTGGCCTCCGCCATATTGCTGCTTGGTTTCTGGAATCACGCGAACGCCGACATTCGTTGGGCATGCCGTATTGCGGTGGCGGTAACCGGGGCGGCCACGGTCGGTGTTGTCGTCTGGTTCAACGCCGGGGCAGGAACCGGGCGCATGGTGCAGGCACTGACTCGGTTACCCCGAATCGGCGGTCTGGTCCAGAAACTCATCAATGCCAGCCAGATGTACCACCAGCGGCCCGGCGTGCTTCTTGTTTCGGGCGTTGTGAGCGTTGGCGTCCACGGCCTCTTTGCGCTGGGAATCTACCTGATCGCCCTTGGCCTGCCGGGCCAGACGCCAATGCTGTCGGAGCACTTTGTCGTCGTGCCGATGAGTACGGTTGCCAGTATGATCCCCTTACCGGCGGGACCCCAGGAAGGCACCATCCAGTATCTATACGCGCAGCTTGGCGGCTCGGGCACGAAGGGGCTGGTCGTTGGACTTACCTATCGGATTATCACAATCCTGATCGCCCTGGTCGGTGTCTGCTACTACATCGGCGCCCGCCGCGAAATCGCCCAAGTGATCCACCAAGTGGAAGAAGAGGATAGCCCGGACTGAATCATCCCGGTTACCGTCCTGGAAACCCGGGCAGGCGGGAGGAGTCGCAGCCGGCATCGCGGCCATTGCTGGCGGCGCCGCGGGCGAGGTTGGGCGTGGCATCGAGTGCGAGGGCGAAGTCGGAAACCGTGAATCGGTGTGCCGGCAGTGCCGGGTCCGGTGGCTGCTGCCACTTCACCCGATTCAGATTCGGCAGGTTCTCGTCCTCGGAACCCCAGTGCGACTGCCAGGCGTCGAAGTCGAGGAGCACGGGCGGCCGATCGTCGCCGGCGCCACGGAGCCGCCAGAAGACGTCGATCCCCTCATAGAAATTGCGGTTGCCCTGGAAACGAATTCTCTGGCGAGGATCGTCCCCCTCCTCGGCATGCTGGTCCACAAACGGAACGCCCGGCACACCCGCCACGATGCTGTCGCTGAGGACAATGGATACGGGCAACTGGCGGCTCGTCGGCTGCCGGTCGGTCATGGTCAGCACACCGCCGCCGACCAGGGCCGTCAGGTGTCGCAAGTTCAGGGTGACGGCCTCGCCCTCGGTCGGCGCGTGGGCTCCGGCCGCTATCGACGCGAGTTGTTCACTTGTGGCCAGCAGTCCGTTTTCCCATTCAAAATGCACCGATTGGAACGCCTCGGCTCGCAGCATTACCGCCTCCCCTCGCACAGAGCAGTCGGACAGTTCGATGGCAATCGGCGGCAGGGCCGCCTCCGAGTCGCCGGCCGTGACGCCGCTAGTTCCCGGCGCGGGCCGGGTGCGGAAGAAAGCGACGTCGGGATGATAGGCCGTTTGGCTGTCCGACGAATTGCGGATCGAAAGCGAGCATCGCTGCAAGTTCACACGTGCGCCCCCGAAAAGTTCGACCAGCGACCACTGTTCGGCCGGAACGTCGCGGGAAACGTCGAGTTCAACCGCCAGGCCGACCAGCCTCAGATCGCCCGACGTCACGGTGACCATACTCCGGGGCTGTTTCACGGGATCGTTTCCTTCGGGCCGGAAGACGATGACCGGGCGGAATCCCTCGCCTGCGCGGATGGTCAATCGGCGATTGGCAAGTTTGACCGGCGTCTGATCGCGCGGGCCGTCGTACCGCAGTTCGATGACGTTGCCGGTCTCAGCGACCGCCAGGGCTGCACTGAGCGAAGAGAACCCCGTGTCACCCTTGCTGCCGCCGTTGACGGCCAGCACACCCGATTGCTGTCCTGTATCCGGTTGGCCGGCGGGCGAAGCGTTGTCGTCGGCAGGCGTTTTCGCCTCGACCGCGAGACGGCCGCCTTCGTCCGGTTCTGCGGGAAGGCGCATCGCCACCTCAACGGGTTGACCCGTTGCTAGACGCGCCGAGGCTGGCTCCGGCGAAAGTTGTCCCCGGGTACCCTCGCTGGCCGGCGATTCCGGCGGAGCAGTTGCAACGCTCTCATCCTCGGGCGGTTGCGCCATTGTCTCGGGGGCAATCGGTTGTTCAGATGGTACCCGCAGCGACTCTGCCGGGTCGGGTTCCGAGGGACGCGACTCCGCCGAGAGGGCCGAACCATTTTTGGGGGCCGGCGGGTCGGCGTCACCTGGCTGTGCCGGCCGGCCAGGCAACTCCAGGTCGTCGAGACTGGACGGTGAAACGAACTCGGCGGGATCCGGCAACTCGCCCACCAGGACTTCCGGGCCGCCCAAGATCGGCGGCGGCGGACTGTCGTTGCCACCCCACACGTGCAAGGCGGCAACGACGCACAACAACGCAACCGTCGGCGCCAGCCAAGGCAAGTGGTGTGCCAGCGGCGAGATGCGCGGCGGACGCGGCAGTTCCCACATGTGGCCGGTTGTACTCAAGGGGCGCATTCCAAACTGCCTTGCCAGCACCGTCAGGTCGTCGAGCAATTCCGACGCGGCCGGATACCGGCTCCGGGGATCCTTCGCAAGCATGCGTCGCAAAATGGTGATCAGCCCATCCGGCGTGTCGGGGCGAAACTGCCGCACGTCGGGCGGCTCGTCGCCCTGGTGCTGAAGCAGTTTCTGCAGCACCGTACCCTCCGGAAAAGGCGGTCGGCCGGCGAGCATGAAGAAGAACGTACATCCAAGCGAGTAAATGTCGCTCCGTACGTCGGCGTTGCGGGGATCGCGCGCCTGCTCCGGCGAAATATAGTCGAAGGTACCCAGCGTCACGCCGCTTGCCGTCAGATCGGCCGCCACCGTATCAATTTTATGGAGCCGAGCGAGCCCCATGTCGATGAGCTTCGCCTGACCCGACGGCGTTATCAAAACATTGGACGGCTTGATGTCGCGGTGAACCACGTCGCGACCAGCGGCGTGTGCCAGCGCTTCGGCAACCTGCAACGTGTAGCTGATCGCGTCGGCCAGCGGGAGCGGACCATTCTCGTGCACCAATGCCCGCAAGTTCACACCCTCGATGTACTCGAAGACGATGTAATGCAGGCCTCGGTCTTCCCCGACGTGGAAGACGCGAGCGATGTTGTTGTGGTCGAGCCGCGCTGCCGATTGCGCCTCGTTCTGGAAGCGGGCCAAGGCATCGCCGTCGCCCACTTGCCCAGGCGCAAGCACTTTCAGCGCCACGATGCGACTGAGCCGCGTATCGCGGGCCCGGAACACGCGCCCCATGCCGCCGCCGCCGATGAACTCGAG
Organism: Thermoguttaceae bacterium; assembly: GCA_034005525.1. Classification (GTDB taxonomy): domain Bacteria; phylum Planctomycetota; class Planctomycetia; order Pirellulales; family Thermoguttaceae; genus PWXP01. Next base: position 16,323 of record JAVEUP010000049.1, read on the forward strand.
CAACTCAAAGTGCTCCAGCCGATCGCCCGGAAGCAGTCCGCCATGGAAGCCTCGTTCCCCCGGCTCGGCCGTTTGTGGTGCCGCAAGTGGTGGCTCACTTGAAATGACCGTCGGCTGACTATCGATCGCCGGACGCGATCCAACTCCCAATACCGGCGCAGCGTCTCCAGAGCTTCCCGAACCGGTCGGGAAGGACTGCGCAGACAGAGGCCGGCTGCTGGACGCGGATTCGCTCATTTGTTCCATATAGGCAGAACTCTGGCGGGCGCGACATACCTGCCTACGCCCGCCGCCTTGCGACATTTCGCTTGTTGTGATCGGCAGTATTCCGGGGACCTGTAGCCAGGAGGAACACCCCCCCCGCGAGACGAGAAAACAGCCCGCATACTACCCAGCACTCTATACTGATCTATTGTAACTCGGCCAGCACAGCCCGTCAATTGATGGGAAAGCGGGGTGTGCGGCACGATTCTTCGCTCTTGCTAACCCCTTGCTCTGCCGAGGTTGTCCTACACCGTCGGTCAGCGATTGGGTGAACCCCTCCGTCCGGGCGTATTCACCGGATCCCTTTCGCCCGTTTCCGCACCGTTTCCGCGGGTACGCGTCTGATTGACCTCGGTCCCGCTGCCACGGGCGTTCAATTCGTCGAGAAACGGTTTGACATTCAACCCGGCTTGCGCGGCATCGCTGAACAACTGTCTTCCCATGTCTGCGTGCCCTTTGGCATCAAAGCACAGGAATGTTCCCACCAGGAGCTTCGATTCCGCATCCTTCTTGAACCACGATTCGGCCACGGCCAAAACCAGTGCGCCAGGCAGTTCGTCAACCCGGTACGGCTGGTTACGGCCTGCGGTTCGAATGAGCAGCACGTCCGGGCTTGCCTCGACCACGACCACGTAGGTGTCTTTCACAGCCAAGTCTTGACCCGACTGCAGCGCTCCGGCAGCCTGGCGCAGCCCTCGCCAGAACTCGGCAAGATGGTCGAGCACGATGCTCACACGTTCAACCGCCCGCTTCTGTTCGTCGGTTGTCGCAAGCTTCTTCGCCAAATCCAGGTGGCTTCGAGCTCCGTCCATATCTCGCTCAGCCATAGAGAAACGGGTATTGCCAAGGGCCAACTCGAACGTCGCGTCTCGCCCGGACATACCCGGAGGCATTTCTGGAAGTGACTGTTTCGGGTTCTCCAGCGGGTCGATCATCGGAGCCTCGGGATCGGCTGAACTGGCAGTATTGTCTGTCATCCCTTCGGCGTCTCTCATCCCCTCATTGCCTGTCATGGCATCGTCGGCTGCCCGCGGTGGCTCCTTCCTCTCTTCCGTCGGCGGTTCCGCAGTATCTGCCGGCTCGGTACCCATCCCGGCATTCTGCTCAACTGGGGGCTGGGTGCCTGTGGCATTCTGTTCACTTGCGGGCTGCGTGTCCACGGTGGCATTTTCCTCACCTGTGGACGCAGGCGTTTCTGCCGTGCCCGGCGGTACCGGTGCGTCGGGCGGTTGAGGCGGTTGCGTTTGGGGATGCCCGGCGGACGCGGCCGGAACATCCGGCGCCGGCTGCTGCCCGGAAGCGTTCATGGTCGAGGGCGCGGGGAGGGTGGGCGAAACAGGACCGACGTCGTCCGGCTTGGGAACTGCCGGGCCATCGCTCGATATGGGGGGGGCGGTAGAACTCGGCTGTTCCCGCTTGTTCTGTGTCAAAAGAACGACTGTCAGAACCACCACGACGCAAGAAAGCACGATGGTCGCCAGCGTTGTCACTTGTTGTTGGAGTGAACGTCGCGGGGCTCCAGATTCCCGCGGGGCCGATCTGCTGCCGGAAAACGAACCCGGAGCGGAGCCTGGGGGAAATGGGCCGCCTTGAAAACCGCTATCTGAAGAGGCCGCACCAACTGTACTGCTGGCCGGGCTGGGCGTCTGTGGAGTCACAGGAACGGCAGTTGCCACCGGAAGCGGCCGATTCCCAATCTGACTTCGCTGGCCGGGCTGGTTGGGCTGGCTGGGTTGATTGAATTGAGGGCCAGCGAGCCCAGTCGGGGCCATTGGGACAGGCGTAGACGACCAAGGTGACTCGGTCTTCGGCACGGTGGCAGCACCGCCACTGATCGGCCTTGGCTCCGGCAGCGTGGGCATGGAAGACGACGTTTGTGTCGGGGCCGCATCGTAGGGAAGGGCAGTTGCTTCTGTGCCACCAGTCTGTCCTATCCCCGGCATCTCGGCTGCGAAGCCCTGGCCGACGACCGACGACAGGGGAGGAACATTGGCTGGCCAGTACTGGACTGCCGAGGGGGAGTTCTGGACTGCCGAGGGGGAGTTCTGGTCTGCCGAGGGGGGCAGCGCCACGCGAGGAGTGGACTCTAGCCCCGGAGGGATGGCCGCAGACGGTGGCTGCGAAGTAGTCTTGGTACCCGGGGCGCCGCTACGCAAACTTGCATCGTAAGCCGCTTTGCTGCTTGGGTCCAACAGGCACACTTTTGCCGCGCCAAGCTGGTCGAGCAGTCGCCCCCACTCGGCGGCACGCGGACCAGGGCGGATCTTTCGGACCTTCGCCATGGCAATGTCGGCTGCGTGGGCAATCTTCTCGGGATCACCTTCAAATACCGCTAGGCCAAGCAGCCGGTAGTGGTCCAAAGGGCGGTCTGGCTCATCGATGCCTAGCCACTGACGGTATGGATCGAAGATTTCGGTCACGGCACTCCTCGGCAAGCAGGCTGGGTTTCCCGAAACACTGTCAGCAGCGGGAGAACTGGCGCAAAGGTCCGACGAATTCTATTATTCGTGACATTGGGTTGGGCTGCAAGGGATTCGGATCGGACGCCCCGGGGTATTGCCACCCAAGCATCGCCGTGGTTCGAATATCTGCCCGTTCTCGGGGGATGACTGGGCTGGATACGGCCGGCGGCACAGTGTATTCTCTGTGCTGGGAACTACCGCCGGGCAGTGATCGTCCAAGTTGGCGTTGCGCCCGGCGCAGTGCCATACGCAAACTGGGGGTGTGAAGTTTTTTGCGGCTCTTATCCAGAATCCGTGCCGCAACCTCCTCCGGCCTGAATGGAACCGGGCGTCCCGCCGGAAGACTTCCGGACGGTGTTCAGAAACAGGAGATTCGACCATGCGCTGCTTTCCCCTTCTTCGTTCGCTCTCTCTATTGGCAATCGTCGGCTGTGCCGCGGGCGTGGCTGTAGGAGCCCTGGCTACCGAACAACAATCGCGGCAACTCGCGCAGAAGACCATGAATGACGGCAACTTCAACGACGCCTATCAGGTGTTTTACAAACTGGCAACGGATCCCAAGAGCGATCCCCGGCAGGTGGGCTCCGACGTGGGGCAGGCCACCCAATGCCTCCAGCGACTGAACCGGCTCGACGAGGTCGACGCCTTCTACGAGGCCGTTGTTGCCGCCCACGTCAAACAATGGCGAGTGCTCTGGGCCGTCGCGGAACACTACATGAACGTCCAACATCAGGGGTTCATTGTTGCAGGCGAGTTCTCGCGCGGCCCGAAGCGCGGCAATCAAGGCGGCACGCCGGTCAACTCCGTTGAACGCGACCGCGTGCGCGCCCTGCAACTGATGAACCAGGCATGGCCCCTGGCCCGCGAGGACGACGATCATGCCTCCGTAGGAAGCTACCTGCTGGCCATGGCGAGGGTGCTGCTGAACAGCCGCGGGTTCAGTGAGTCGTGGCGGTTGCAGTATTTGACCGACCTGAGCGCATTGCCGGACTACGACGAGGGTTGGGGGTATTACGGCCAGACCATGGGCGCGCCGGTCGACAGGCGCGGCAATCCCGTATTGCACCGTGTACCCAAGTCGCTTGACGAGGCCAGAACCGACGGCCAGCGGTGGCGATGGTGTCTCGAACAAACGATCGAGTTCAACCCCCAGCAAGCCAACGGCGTGCGCAGCCACTTTGCCGATTTCCTGCTCAACCAGTTCGGCGTACAGACGATGGCCGACTTCGGCTGGCGTTTCGGGCGAGGGGCCGCCGACGACAGCCGGGAGGCCGAAAGCGGCACCTGGGCAATGCACACCCTGGATGAAAACGAGACCATTGCCCGGCTTGCCACGGGTGTGAAGCGTTTTGCCCTGCCGGACGAGTTCAACTTCATCAAGATCTATCGGCAAATCGCCGACCAGCCGCAGACCGGCCACGGCGAAGCGGCCCTGCGGCAACTTGCCCAAATCTTCGAGAATCGTCGGCAATATCCCAAGGCGGCCGAAACCTGGCGCCGCGTAATTGAGGAATATCCCGCCTCGGAAAGCCTCGAGCATTACCGCGATCGGCTCAGCCAGATCGTCGACAACTGGGGCCAATTCGAGCCGGTCACCACACAGCCCGCAGGCCAGGGTGCTACCGTCGAGTACCGTTTTCGCAACGGGCATATCGTCGAGTTGAAGGCGCACGCCATCAAGGTCGAAACGCTGTTGGACGACGTGAAGAACTACCTGAAGAGCAAACCGGGCCAAATCGATGGCCAGCGGGCGAACATCGGCGATATCGGCTACCGGCTTGTACGTCAGAATGAGGAGAAGTACCTCGGCGAACAGGTGGCGCAATGGAAGATGGTCGTCAAGCCCCGGCAAGCGCATTTCGACAAGCGGGTCACCGTCGCCACGCCGCTGCGAACAGCCGGCGCGTACCTGCTCGAAGCTACCATGAAGGGCGGCAACACGGGCTACATCGTGCTCTGGGTCGCCGACACGGCCATCATCCGCAAACCGCTCGAAGGCAAGAGCTATCACTATGTTGCCGATGCCGTAACCGGGGCCCCGGTTGCCAAGGCGAATGTGGAGTTCTTCGGATGGCGTGTGGATCACCGGGCCCCGCCGGGCCGGCGCACGCCTCGCGACTTCCAAGTGGTTACCAAGCAGTTTGCCGAGCATACCGACGCCGACGGGCAGTTGCTGGTCGACGAGCGACAAGCGCCGAGTGACTTTCAGTGGCTCGCAACGGCACGGACCAACGACGGCCGATTCGCCTATCTGGGTTTCAGCGGCGTGTGGTACGCCCGCATCCACGATCCCGACTACCGGGCCGTCAAGGCGTTTCCGGTCACTGACCGGCCCGTGTACCGGCCTGAGCAGAAGGTCCACTTCAAGTTCTGGGTGCAACATGCGCAGTACGACCAGGACGAGGTCTCGCAATTCGCCGGACAGTCGTTTACCGTGGAAATTATCGACGGCCGGCAGGAGAAGGTGCTGGAGCACACCTACAAGGCCGACGAGTACGGCGGATTCGAGGGCGAGTTGGATTTACCCAAAGACGCCACGCTCGGCCAGTACGGCATGACGGTGCGCCAGGGGGACCGGCACTTCGGCGGCGGCTCCTTCCGCGTCGAGGAATACAAGAAGCCCGAGTTCGAAGTGTCCATTGATGCGCCGGACGACCCTGTCATGCTGGGTGAGCTGATCGAGGCTACCATCAAGGCGAACTATTACTTCGGCTCGCCGGTTACGTCGGCCAAGGTCAAGTACAAGGTGACACGCACTCCGCACACGCAGCCCTGGTACCCGCCGATGCCCTGGGATTGGTTCTACGGCCCCGGCTACTGGTGGTTCGGTTACGACTACGACTGGTATCCCGGGTGGCAGCGTTGGGGTTGCGTTCGCCCGATGCCTTTCTGGTGGCCGCAGCGTCATGCGCCGCCGGAACTCGTAGCCGAGCGGGAGGTTGAAATCGGCGAAGACGGCACGGTGAGCGTCAGCATCGATACGTCGCTTGCAAAGGCCCTTTACGGCGATCAGAACCATCGCTACGAAATCACCGCCGAGGTGACCGACCAGTCGCGCCGCACGATCGTGGGAGTCGGCGAGGTGCTCGTCGCCCGCGAGGCCTTCAAGGTCCACTCGTGGGTCGACCGGGGGTACTACCGCGTGGGAGACACCATCCGCGCGAACTTCCAGGCCCGCCGCATCGACGGCAAGCCGGTGGAAGGCAAGGGCAAACTCACGCTCTACCGCATCGGCTACGAAAACGGCAAGCCCAAAGAAACGCCGGTCCAGGACTGGCAGCTTGCCACCGGCGCCGACGGCCAGGCCAGCCAACAGTTGACCGCCAGCCAAGGTGGTCAGTACCGGCTCTCCTATAAGGTGACCGACGCCAACAAGCACACCATCGAGGGCGGGTACTTGTTCACCATCGTGGGAGAAGGGTTCGACAGCGCCCAGTTCCGCTTCAACCATTTGGAACTCATTCCCGACAAGCAGGACTACGCCCCGGGCGAGAAGGTGAAGCTGCAAGTCAACACGGATCGGGCGGGTGGCACCGTGCTGCTTTTCGTTCGCCCGACCAACGGCGTGTACCTTGAGCCCGCGGTGATCCGGCTGGACGGGAAGAGCACCGTCCATGAGATCGAAGTGGCAAAGCGCGACATGCCCAACTTTTTCGTCGAGGCGGTTACGCTGGCCGACGCCGCCGTCCACACCGAAACGAAGGAGATTGCCGTCCCGCCGGAGAAGCGCGTGCTGAATGTCGAAATCGAACCGTCGAAAGAGGCGTACCGGCCCGGCGAGAAGGCCAAGGTGCAACTTACGCTGACCGACTTCACCGGCGAGCCGTTCGTGGGTTCAGCCGTGGTGACCATATACGACAAATCGGTCGAGTATATCTCCGGCGGCAGCAATGTCCCGGAAATCAAGGAGTTCTTCTGGAAGTGGCGCCGCAGCCACCACCCAAGCACCGAAAGCAGCCTGGCTCAATGGTTCCACAACCTGATGCGCGAAGGCGCCAAGGTCATGGGCAACATCGGTGTTTTCGGCGAGACCGTTGCGGAAGAGATGGACGGGCTTGAAATGGCCAAAGGAGAAGCAAAATCCGGCCGACCGGGTCGGATGCAGGCAATCGGAGAAGGAGGGGGAAGAGGCGGAATGGCGTTCGGTGCGGCGCCACCGGGCGCGCTTATGGAAATGCGCACCATGGCCCGACCCGAGGCCGCAGCGGCGCCCATGGCCGATGCGAAGATGGAAGTGGCCGCACACGCTGCGCCCACCGAAGACGCCGGCGCTGCGCCCATGGCCGAAGCCACCGTGCGCACCGAGTTCGCCGACACCGCCCTGTGGGTCGGCGCGATCACTACCGCCAAGAACGGCACAGCCGAAGTCGAGTTGGACATGCCCGAGAACCTGACCACCTGGCGCATCAAGGTGTGGGGCATGGGGCACGGTACGCGCGTGGGCGAGGGTTTTGCCGACGTCGTAACCCGCAAGGACCTGATCCTGCGATTGCAGTCGCCGCGATTCTTCGTCCAGAGCGACGAGGTGGTCCTTTCCGCCAATGTTCACAATTATCTCGCCGCGAAGAAGCGAGTGGATGTGAAGCTCGAACTCGACGGCGACGTACTCGAACTGCTCGACAAGGGCGCATGGACGCAAACCGTCGCCATCGAGCCCGCTGGCGAAAGGCGGATCGACTGGCGGGTGAAGGTGCTCGACGAGGGTGAGGCCACGGTCCGCATGTTCGCGCTGACGGACGAAGAATCCGATGCCATGGAAATGAAGCTTCCCAGCCTCATCCACGGCATGCTGAAAATGGAGGCCAGCAGCGGGGTGATCCGTCCCGACCAGGATCGGGCTGAAATGACGTTCACCGTTCCGGAAGAGCGGCGGCCCGAGCAATCGCGGCTTGAAGTGCGCTACTCGCCCACGCTGGCCGGCGCCATGGTCGATGCCTTGCCCTACCTGGCCGACTATCCCTACGGTTGCACCGAGCAGACGCTCAACCGGTTCCTGCCGACGGTGATCACGCAGAAGGTCCTCATTGACATGGGGCTCGACCTGGAGGACGTTCGCGCGAAACGAGCGAACCTCAACGCGCAGGAGTTGGGCGATTCCGCGGACCGGGCGCAGCAATGGAAGCGCTACGACCGCAATCCGGTGTTCGACCAGGATGAAGTGCGCCGCATGGTCACGGACGGCGTTGCCCGGCTGACGGAAATGCAGCTTGGCGACGGCGGCTGGGGTTGGTTCTCCGGCCACGGTGAGCGGAGCGACGCCCATACGACCGCCGTCGTGGTGCGCGGCCTGCGGTTGGCGCAGAAGAACGACGTGGCCCTGGTGCCCGGCATGTTGGAGAAGGGCGTCGAATGGCTCCGCCGCTACCAGGCCGAGCAGGTGCAACTGCTCAAGAACGCACTGATCGCGAACAAGCCGCCCGGGCTCCGCTGGAAGAACTACGCCGACAACCTGGACGCGCTGGTGTACATGGTGCTCGTCGACGCGGAGATGGTGGACGCCGAGATGAACGAGATTCTCTACCGCGACCGCACGCGGCTGGCCGTGTACGCCCTGGCCATGTACGGCGTGGCCCTCCACGAGCAGGGCAACCAGCAGGCCAAGCTCGAAATGGTCGGCCGGAACATCGGCCAGTACGTGCAGCAGGACGACGAGAACCAGACCGCCTGGCTGAACCTGCCCGGCGGCTACTGGTGGCACTGGTACGGCAGCGAATATGAGGCGCACGCGTACTTCCTGAAACTCCTCAGCCGCACCAACCCGGACAGTGAACTCGCCTCCCGGCTGGTCAAGTACCTGCTGAACAACCGGAAGCACGCTACCTATTGGAACTCCACGCGCGACACGTCGTTGTGCATCGAGGCGATGGCCGAGTTCCTGCGCGCCAGCGGCGAGGACAAGTCGGAAATGACCGTACAGGTATACGTGGGCGGCGAACTAAAAAAGGCCGTGGAGATTACGCCGCAAACCCTGTTCCAGTTCGACGACCGCTTCATCCTGGAAGCCGGGGACATTCCCTCCGGTCCGCTCGCCGTGGAGCTGCGCCGCGAGGGTGCCGGCCCGGTCTACTTCAACGGCTACCTTGCCAACTTCACCCTGGAGGACTTTATCACAAAGGCCGGCCTGGAAATTCAGGTTCAGCGCGAGTACTACAAGCTCGTGCGCGTCGAAGCCACGCGCAAGGGGCCGGGTTCGCGCGGGCAGGTGGTCGATCAGAAGGTCGAGAAGTATGAACGGCAAAAACTCGACAACCAGGCTACTCTCCAAAGCGGCGACCTGGTCGAGGTCGAACTGGTAATCGAGAGCAAGAATGACTACGAGTACCTCGTATTCGAGGACATGAAACCCGCCGGGTTCGAGCCGGTCGACCTGCGCAGCGGCTACACGGGCAACCCGCTGGGCGCGTACGTCGAGTTCCGCGACGAGCGAGTCGTCATGTTCGTCCGCCGCCTTGCCCGCGGCAAGCACAGCACCAGCTACCGGATGCGCGCCGAGATACCCGGCAAATTCAGCGCCTTGCCCACGAAGGCCTGGGCCATGTACGCACCGGAGTTGAAGGCCAACTCAGATGAAATCAAGTTGAACGTAAAGGATTAGCCTACCGTTCGACCTCGATCCCTTGCAGGATGGGCAACTGGTCGGCTTCAGGTGTGGCAGCCCTGGGAACGAACTCGATAGTGAGTTCCTCACTCGCGTCGATGCCCGTGAACTCTTTGATAACCGCGCGATTCCTTCCACCGGCCTGCTCGCAGACGTCGAAACCTTCGGCCACGACCTTGCCTTGGAGCTTGATGTCGAAAACTCGCTTTCCTGCCGTGTCGTGGTCCGGTTCGGCGAACGCCAGCCGCACGGTGTACCGAGCGGTTCCAGTTCCCGGCTCTGCAAGGGGAAGCACGCACTGCCGCAAGCCCCGTGCGCCCGAACGGAACAGCCAAGGATTGTCCGTGGCTTCAACATTCAGCCGCGCCGGATCGTGGTTGAAGTAGCCCCCACCGGGAAAGAACGTGATCCCTACGGCGAACTGCAGTATCAGCGAGCCGCTCGGCCGCGGATACCCAAGCCACAAGGAGCCGGAACCATCCTTGCGATCGCCGGGGGCGCCCAGGTTCAGCGCCAGACGTCGGACCGGCGTCATGGGACCGGGCTGGCTGAACCACCCCCACTGCCGATCCTCTTCCTTCGATTGGAACACGACGGTACACATGTTGGGGAACGGGCACAGACAGCCGGAACTGGCCTCAGGCACCAGGAGCAGGCCGTTGGCGGGAACGAAGTTGATCCAACAGCCCGGGCGCTGCGAGCCGAAGTGCTGGGTTCCGAAATCTCCCTCCAGGTCGTACCATCCCAATGTGTAGGAGCGGAACAGCATGGTGTGAGGCGACGCGGCGGGGCAACCGCAATGGTGGCCGGGCCGGGCGAACTGCCATACTTCCTCCCGGCCCGTGACCGGATGGACGCGCGTCTGCTGCTCGCCGGTCTGCAGGTTGAACGCCCACGGCTCGGCGTGCAGCGTATCGCCGACGACGACAGGCCGCACGCGGTAGCCGATCTGCTTCTGCCACAGCATTTCCCCGTCCTTGCCCGACAGCGCGACCACGCGCCGGGACTCAAACTGTCCTTCGAAAAACTGCTTCCAGTAGTGACCGTCCAGGAACACGCCAAAGAGCACCAACACGTCGTTCCGGTAAATGGCGCCCAGCGAACACCAGTACGATCCGCCGACAGCTCCCGTGACCTCGACCGGTTTCTCCCACTGCGTCTGACCGGTGACCGCGTCCAGAGCGACAATCCGGTGCACGGAAGCGTCCTTCAGTGCCTGACCGATTTCGGCGCGCTCTTCCGGGCTCATGCGGCGAGCGGCGATGGCCTGCTGCTCGAGCACGTCTTGACGCTGCTGCTCACTGACGTCGCTGGTGGCGAAGAACAAGTGTCCGTCACCGATGGCGATTGCTCCTTGGCCAATGCCTTGGCCCTCGTGCTTCCAGCGGAGCTGCCCGTCGGCCAAATCGAGCGCGAAGACGCAGTCGGCAATTCGGCCCTGGGCCGTACGCGAGCCGTAGAGCAGGTCGCCGACGACGGCCACGTGGCCCCATTGTCGCGGCTGACCGTCGGCGGCCGGCGGCACGGTGTAGGTGAACCTGGTCTCGCCGGTGGCGGCATCGAGGCGAACGCACGTGTTGTCGACCGCCACAAACAGGCTGTCGTCATTGACGGCCGAGTTGCCGGCGTCGTGGGTTACGCTTACTCGCAAGGCGCCGCGGATCTTCCGTTCCCACAGCTTCAGCCCGTTGTAGGCGTCGTAGGCCATAACGCTATTCTCGGCCTCGCCGATCAGGCTTCCCTCGCCTTCGCCCAGGATGAACATGCGCCCGCCGATTGCCAGCGGGGCGGCGGCCCGGCGGTGCCGCTCTGCCATTCTCTCGGGGCCGGGATCGCCGAACCACAACACTCCGAGCGGGCAGCGCACGAGTTGATCGTCGCTGCAAGCCGTGTTGCCGGGCTCGGCATACTGATGCGTCCAACTTCCCGCGCCCGGCAGCGGGCCGCGGGTGAACGTGAGCCACACGCCATCCTCCTCGACGACTTGCCCACCGTCGATACCCGCCTCGGCTAGCCACTGCTCCATTGCCTTCTTCTGGAGCGGCTTCGCCTTGCCGGCGGCGGCAGGCTGGCCAATGCAGATGGTGCCGCCGAGTGGTTTGAGCATGCGGAACGCTTCCTCCGCACTGCCGGGTATCCGGCCGGAAACGATTGCGTCCTCCGAAACGACGAGGTTGGCGAAGTAATCGGAGAAGGACACGTCCGAAAGATCGGCGTGCTCGACAAGCACGCGGGCGCCGTAGAGTCCCGCTGCATCGAGCGCGCGGCGGGCAGCCTGGACCTTTTCCAGATCGGGCTCGACACAGCAGATCGTCAGTTCCGTCCGTTTTGCCAACTCGAAAGCCAGGCGGCCTGTGCCGCAACCGAGCACCAGGCAATACCCTTGCCGTATCCCCGTCGTACTGACGATATGTTCGGCAGCGGCTTCGAGAATCGGAGCTGTTTCGTCGGCAGGAAACGGCTCTGGGGCAACGGGCTCTTCGACCGTGCCGAACGATTCGGAGTCCTCAGAGCCGAAGCAATAGATGGCGCCCGTATTCGTGCTGACGAACAGACGCCCGTCGGCAACGGCCAGGCCGCGGGCCTTTCCATCCACCTCCGCGGTCCAGAGCAAGTCGCCCGAGGTCGCGTCGAAGGTAACGACCTTGCCGTCTCCCCCGGCCAGGAGAACGTTCCCGGCCAGAACGAGCATTTCCTTGCAGTCGCAGGGCGTCCGCCACATCTCGCCTGCAGCTATGTCGGCCTCAGTGTCCTTGATTTGGCCATCGAGAGCAGCCATCTCATCCTGAAGCCGCTGGAGTTCCTCCTGTGGCCCCCGCCGCGCCCGCTGGAGTTGCCTGCTTAAGTCGCGTTTCTTGTCGAGCAGACCTTTGCGTCGCAAACTTGCGGCGCCGTAACTCTCGCGGTTGACCGCGAACAGCTCGGTCCCGGTTGCCGAATAGTATGCCGCAGGCGTTACCACAAGCCCTTCGCCCCAGAACCACGACGACCGCGAACGGGGCGATGCCTGATCGTGGCCGATCATCTGTTGCGTGCCGGTGAACAACTGATCGCCAACAAGCATGGTATTGGCACCACCGATGATATGCTCGATGTAGATCTCGTACAGGAGCCGGCCGTCTTGCCGGTCGAATGCGGCGGGCGACAGCCGGCCCCGGGGTGTGAACAGACGCTCTTTCGAGGCCAGCAGATAGCCCTGTGGCGAAATGCGGCTCTGCGGCGCGGCGCCACCCGCGTCGTTACACCAGACAAGGTTCCCGTCCTGCGCGCCGACGGCATACATGTAGACGCCTTCAGCAGGGAAGATGCCCGCGCCGAAATATGCAATGCCATCATCCACCAGCACGCCGGTGCGGACCGGCCAGAGGGAAATCATCTTGCCACTGCCTAAGACTTTGCGCGGGCTTGGCGCCGCGTGGAACTTCCACTTCTCGCTGCCGTCACTGGTGCGGAGGCAGTAAACGAATCCATCGTCGGATCCGGCATAGACGTAGTCCTGCCACACGGCCGGCGCCAGCCGAACCGGCCCCCCGGTGGGTACGCTCCACCGAGGCTTGCCCGTTTGCGCATCGAGAGAAACGATTCTTCCATCGGCGGAAGAGCCGAAGTAGACGGCACCCCCCGACACCGCGACGTGGAAGGTGTCGTCGAAGTGGAATCGGCGTGCTTCCCTGTGCCCGTGCCATCCGCTCACCGGCCGTGGGTTCGGATCGTCCCAAGCAGGTTCCGGCGCATGCCGTGGTTGAAATACCCAACACTGCTTCAACGGCGGCGTCACGCGTTCTTCCGTCACTCCACTCCGGGCATTGTCGCAGCGATACGTTGGCCATGCGCCTGCCGACGAAGCTCCGGCGTTGGCCATGGCTAGCGTTACCGTAAGCGCCAGCCAACTCGCACGACCAGTCGGCAAAAGCGTCTTTCCCGGCAATACCGAAGGCAGCTTTGAGATGTCCATGATCAGATCCTTTCAGGTAAGTGACGGCGGAGCCGCACCCATTCCAAGGAGTGCTTCAAGGGTTATTCCACGACCACCAAGCTACCACGGCGACGAGCCTGTGTCTACAGCGGTGCGTGCAGCCAAGCTGGCGGACAGCGGTGCAGCGATTTCCGGCACCGAGGAGACTCGCGATCCGCAGGAGGTACGCTTAACCCCGAAAGCAGGTTACCCCGCGTTGGCGGGATCGAGGGCATGAACCAGACCGGACGGCGGGAGATTCACGCCGTGGGCAAGGGCTTCGCGATTCGTCAAAACGATCCGCTTTCGACCGACATGCAGCCGCTTCTCAGCCTGAAGCTCTCCGAGGATGAGTGTGACGCTCTCTCGAGTGCTTCCGATCAGGTCGGCCAACTGCTGGTGGGAAAGTCGAATGCCGAGATCCTCGCCTCGCGAAATCGTTTGGCCGTAGTGCTCTGCCAGTTCCAGCAAGGCGTGGATGAGACGCTCGCGCGTGGAGTGAAAAAGAATGCTTTTGAGGCGCCGTTCCAGTCGACGCCTTCGGATCGCGATCAGTTCGGTGAAGGCGAGGCTTACGCGCGAGTTCGCCGCCATCAGCTCGCGAAAAGCGTCAACCGGCATCGAGACGGCGGCGGCTGCCTCGTAAGCTTCAGCATACTCCTCGCGAGTTGCTCCTCCCAGAATGGCGAGTTCTCCGAAGACTTCACCCGGCTCAATGAAGTCCAGGATCGCCCGTTTTCCGTCACGGGTGAGTGTGTGAACTTCGATTCGACCCGATGCCAGGAGCAGAACGCCGTCCGGCAAGTCGTGCGGGGCATAGACGAGCGTTCCGCGCGGAAGTGTTCGCATGAAGGACACTTCCGCAATCTGTGCGAACTGTTCCGGCGGTACAGACTCGAAGAGACTGCAACGCATCAAGTGCTCAAGCCGTTCCGTCACGCGTCCTCCCGTGACATTTGCCGTTTACGGGTCGATGGCGCGGACGGATTCCTCCGCTTGCGAAGGGACAGCTCCGCGTGAACGCTCACGGCGTTCCTACCACATGCAATCTCGCCGGGAAACCGGTCCCGAGGTTGTCTCGGCAACCAATCGCCTGGAGTAATTGTACGGTTGGCCGCGGAAAAATGAAGGCCGCCCCCCGCCCGGGGCGGCTCGCCGGAGTTTCCGTTCTGGCCGTGGCCCGAGGTCGCGCATACTATTGGCGGGTCACCACAAGCCGCAGCCAAGCTGATTCACAGCAGGAAGCAATGCCGGAAGCAACGACCGGCGACCCGCCAAAGAAGCGGCTTGTTTGACCCACCCTACCCGTCGTGAATCATCCACGTTATCGGTACGCGGCGAAGGTCGGCGGCTGTACAGGCTGAGCCGCTTCGTAAACCACGCTCTCGAGAAACCGCTTCGCCTGGATGTACTCACTTGGCGGCATTGCTCTAATTCGACTTCGCAACTCCGTCTGCATCTTCGCGGCCAGTTTGCGGGCCTTGAGATACTCCTCTGGCCTCAGGCTCTGAGTAAAGGACCGCTCATCGAAGAGTAGATCGATTTCGGTCCGTGCGTCGACGAAAAGCTCGGCGAGCAGAAGGGCTGGCCAGTTGAGACGGCCGGTCAGCGGATCAAGATCACCGGGGCCGAGACGATCGGGGCGCCCCTCCCGGGCAAAGCGAGCAAGGGTCTCCGGGTCGGGCCGCGGCCCGCGCTCCATCGCTCGCAGTTCCCGCGTCCGCTGTCGGAGTTCGTAGTACGTCTCGATAGCCGCCCTGCGCGTGTACAACGCATCCTGCTGGGCCTCGCCGTAAGTGACCGCCGCTTCTGCGTTAAGTTTCGCCGCCTCTCCCTGCGCTCGCAGAAGATCGGCGTGCCCCCGCTGAACCCCCTCAAACACCGTGGACGACCGGATCGTAAACGGGTCGTTATAGGTGCCGACCGGTGTCCCGTGCAGCGGCGAGTCGATATCTCCGACGTGCTCCGCAACCGTTACGGGTACCGCTGCCAACAGGCCCACCATACCAAGCATCGGAACTATCAATCGCATTCTCATCGCATCAACCTCCTCAATTCGGGGAACCGAAGTAAGCCCTTTTCCGGGCCGGCCGCTGCGGCAATTGCCCCACCGCGCCTGCCCTCTAATGAACTATTCGCCCCCCGGGGCTGACAATCTGTGAGGTCGCCAACAGTTCCTACAAATACTCGGCGTAACGTCCCCGCTCCCCCAGTAAAAGGCGGGTCGGATACCCGGTAACTGCGGGTATTCCCCGGCCCTGCGGGGGCTCAGGCCACGAATACTCACGGCGTCGGCAAGTAGGTAGCGTCGCAAACCTTGCGCAAATCGGGCACTGCCTGCAAGATGCCCTCGTCCTCCAGGAACCGGGCCGTTGCATGAAGGCTTCGCACGATATCGTCATCCAGCGAAATCCGGTATACGTGGCGTGCCATGACGCGCTGGGCGAGGTGTTCGGGTAGGCCCGTGGCGCGGGCGACGATTTGTGCCGCTGCGTCCGGGTTCTCTTCAATGAACTCAGCGGCCTTTTGGAACGCCCGCATTGCAGCACGGACGTCGTCCGGCCGGTCTTGCAGCAGTCGTGTGTTGGCCATGATGAGAATCGGGTATTGATTACCAAGACCGCCGAGCGTCGCCACCTGCCTGGCCCCGCGGGCTTCACTGAAGGAAGGCGTCGGCTCGCTGGCGACAAAAGCGTCGATCGATCCGGCTGCCAGCGCGTCGGGCATCTCGGACGGTCCCATGTCCAGGATGCGAATCGACGCCGGCTCAACGTTGTTGGCCGCCAGCCAGACGAGCAGGCCCCCGTACGCTGACGTCCCCTTCTTCACGGCAAGTGCTTTTCCCACAAGGTCGGATGTAGAGTGAATCGGAGCGTTCTCACCAGCGACCAGCCGATGGCGATGCTCGCCTTGGCCGTGGCTGGCGAGGATGCGGTAGGGCCCGCCCCGCGATGCAGTAATGACGGCCGTGGCGTCGCCCATGGTTCCAATGTCGGCCGACCCGGAGTAGATCGCCTCGGCGCACGCGGGGCCGCTGCTGAAAGGAAACCCTTCGACGGCGATTCCCTCCCGCTCGAAGAACCGCTCTTCAACGGCGACAATGCAAACAGCGCTCCCGATGTGATTCTGATAAGCCAGCCGAATGGGACGGTCATCATTGCGCCCCACGATCGACCAGAGGACGACAAACGCCGCAGCAAGGGCCAGCAGCACGCACGCAATCGTCGTCCAGAGGCTTCTTACAGTCACTTTGATCGACATCGTTCACTCCGGTCTGCTTCTCGGGGCACGTGGCAGCAGGGCAAGGCGCCGAGTTGGCTCCGGAGCGAGTCTTCGAGCTGCCGGAGCTTCGGGGAATTGCGGTCGCGCGGCCCCTGAAGGTCGACAACGATCTCGCTCTGGACCGCCGCGGGTGGAGGGCCCATCAACACGATCCGGTCCGCGAGGTAGGCGGCCTCTTGTACGCTGTGGGTCACAAACAGGATCGTTCGGCGGTGAGCTTGCCAGATCCGGAGCAACTCGTCTTGAAGCCGTTCGCGGCTATTGGCGTCCAGAGAACTGAACGGCTCGTCCATTAGCAGGGCTTTCGGATCCAAGACAAGCACCCGGGCCAGCGCCACCCGTTGCCGCATGCCCCCTGAGAGCGCATGCGGATATTGGTCGTCGAATCCTTCGATCCCCGCCAATCGGAGTGTTTCCTTGACTTTCGCTTGCACTTGTCCGGGATTCACCCCGGCGGCGCGCAGGCCGAAGGCGACATTGCCGAAGACCGTCAGCCAGGGGAAGAGCGTCGGTTCCTGGAATATGACTCCCCGCTCCGGCCCGGGCGTGCTGACAGGGGCGCCGCCAAACACAACCCGTCCGGAGTCTGGCACAAGGAATCCCGCCGCGAGGTTCAACAAGGTCGACTTGCCACAACCGCTGGGGCCGAGCAGGCAAACAAGTTCGCCTTCCTGAATCTGGAAGTCGATTCCGCGAAGAACGTCGAGCCGCCCGGCCCTGGCGCGGGAGAAGCTCATCGAGATGTTCTCGAAGCGAATCATGCCTGGTGCGATAGCCCCCATCGGTCGACCGTGATGCGTTCGATCGCGGAAAACACGTAGCGTTCCAGGACCAGCCCGATCAGGCAGATGATCAACACGCACGCAAATGCGGCCTGGTAATCCAACGTCCAGCGTGCCTGGATGATCGCGTATCCCAAGCCGGTCCCGGTGCCGACCACCATTTCGGCCGCTACCAAGACGCGCCAGCTGTTGCCCATGCCTATCCGGAGGCCCGAGAGGATGCTTGGCAGCGCGCCGGGAATCATCACCCGCGTGAACAACTCCGTTCCGGTCGCCCCTAGCATACGTGCCGCCCGCACGTACGTGACGTCGACGCGTTTCACGCCGGACAGTACGTTGATGGCAATCGGCGAAAACGCAGTGATGGCGATCATGAATACGGTCGCCTGCTCGCCGATGCCGAACAGCAGCAGCGCTACGGGAATCCACGCCAGCCCGGGCACGAGCTGGAGGATATGTACAACCGGCACGGTCAACTCCTCGACGCCCCGGCGGCAACCGGCCAGCAAGCCGAACAGAATGCCGCCGATCGCCGCGACTGCGAATCCGGCGGCCCAGCGGGCGAGACTATCGTACACGTGGCGGTAGATGGAACGGTCGGCAAGATCCACCCCGCCGAGCAATCTCAACAGCGATTCCCCCGTTGTCCACGGCGTAGGGAAGTCGACGCCGCGGACTGCGGTAACGGTCATCGCGAGCGCCTGCCAGGCGCCTAGCACGAGGGCTGCCGTGGCCAGCGGCATGAGAGCGCGTCGCGCTCCCCATAGTATCGTACGCATCAGTGCCCGATCTCCAGGTCAATGGTTTGGGTTCCGGCGACCACCTCGAACTTCAATGGCGTCGTCGCCGGCGATGCGTACCGCGCCGGCAGGCGGGAACGCCGTGCCGGCGGAGGCGCGGTTCCATCTGTCTCCCGGTCCACCTCGCCGTGGTCGCGGCGCAGAACACCCGTGGAGACCGTCAGATCCTGCACCAGCACCCGGTGCCAGCCCACCGATGCTCCCATGCGTTGATCGTCCAGATGCAGGCGGTAGTGGCCTTGGCGATCCGTGACAGCCGTGGAATGCGGTCCGGGAGTTTCGCTTCCCGGCTCGGGCAGAAACGTGATCAGGCATCGGTCCAAGGGCTGACCGCGCATCCGCACCGTGCCCTGGATCATTGCCGGCGGGACGTCCCGGCCGCAGGACGGCAAGAGCGATAAGAGCAGAACGGCTCCGAGTCGGCGTGTAGACGTTCTCATATGATTCGAGCGATTGCGTCGTCGCTTCCAAGGGCTTGTGTTCCAAAGTGTCGTCACGGGCTGAGAATCACCTCACCGCCCGCACGGGTACTCAAGGCGCGCAGCGTAATCAAGGGGATAGATTCAGACACAAAACGGACCGAACCGTCCGCCATGGCAAAGGCTGCGCCCCCGGGATGGTTGCTGCCAAAGGCGCACACCCTCAGGTCGATGTAGTGCTTGAAGTCGGCTGCACTGCCAGCCGGGGGGCTGGCGCCGGCACGGCCCTCGTAGGAGAAGGGCAAGGTGTAGTTCAGCGGCGCGTAGCTGCTGGCCGTGAAATGGGCAAGCGCTGAGGCGCTTGTCCCGCACCAATTCCCATAGTAGTAGAAGGGCCAGTCCCAGCCCTGCGCGGCAAACGTATCGTAGTTGCGGTCCGTCCGGTTTCGCTCGCCAAAAAGGAAGGTATTGCTCGTGCCGTCACTGATATCGGCAATCCGCACGGGCCTCTGGTTCGGTTGAGGCTGTGAGCCCGGTCCCGCGCCGAAAAAGACGCCGTCGGCCTGGAGAAAACCCGAGTCGGGATGATAGGACCGTGTGCCCCCGTTTCCCACGTAGCTGGTCACCTTGATATAGCGATCCGAGGAGGAACCGGTCAGCCTTGTGGAATACAGAAGCGGGTTCTCGCCGGCCGGTTCCGAGGGGCATATAAGGTTGGGTCCTTGTGCGGAACGCGCCCCGGCTCCACCACTGAAATTGCTGTTCGGATTTCCATAATCCCATTGGCTGGCAAGGCTCCCCTGCTCGATATAGGGCAAGAGAAACACGAACAAGCCGTTTCCGCGGTACTGCCCACTCTTGGCGTCGTACTGCGACAGCAGAATGCCCGGCGGGAAGCACCGCACCGACTCATGGTAGTTGTGCGAGGCCAGCGCCAGTTGCTTGAGCATATTGCTGCACTGGATCCGACGCGCCGCTTCGCGCGCCGACTGAACCGCCGGTAACAGCAGAGACACCAATACGCCGATAATCGCAATGACGACAAGCAGTTCGATTAACGTGAAAGCTTTACCGCGGGAGTGGTCAACCATGTATAAGCCTCCGTCGATATGGTGGCGTTTGCGGCAGGGTTCCACGGCACTGTTCGGCCTCGGAGTGAAAGGGTCTCGGCGTCGCGCCCGCTACCGCATGGTGCTGCGGGCTGCCCGCAGTAGGGCGGTAATGCTCTTCCGGTACTCCTCCAGCGTCTTCGTCCACTCGGCCAGGCATTGCCGCCCGCCCGGCGTGATCTGATAGCTTTTCCGTGCCGGACCGCTTTCCGAGACGTTCCACGAGCCGTTGAGCAACCCTTTGCGCTCCATGGACTTCAGGAACCGGTACACCCCGGACACGTCGGGCTTCTGGCCCGCGAAGCCCGGGATCTTAGCGATGCGCTCGGCAATCCGATAGCCGTGCAGCGGCCCTTCTTCGAGGACCAGCAGGATGGCCGGCTGGATCAGCCGATCCAGAGTGCCGCCCGTGCAAGGGCAGTCGACCAAGTCAAGGGTATGCATGGACTATATCCTGTATCAGACATGCTCTTATAGTGTCTGCCGGATATCCTAGCCGGGACGAAATCGCCGGTCAAGCGCGGAGCGCCGTAATCTCGAGCCGCCGGGACCGGCGACGGTCACGTTCCTTGCGGCCAGAATAGCGGGGTCGGAGCTTCGACGGAGATGGCCTCGCGGGTCTTCGGGTGCTGGAAGGCGAGGCGCCTGGCGTGCAGGGCGATGGCCTGATCGCGCGGGTCGTCGCAATGTGGGCCAAACGGAAGGCTGGCACCGTATTGGAAATCGCCAAGTATGGGATGTCCCCGGGACGCCGCCTGCAGGCGGATCTGGTGCGTGCGACCCGTCTCCAGCACGATTTCCAGCCAAGACCCCCATTCGGTCATTCCCACCGTGCCGTACCGAAGGATGGCAGGCCGCGCGCCGGGGCACTCCGGTTGGACAAGTTCCGCCCGGGGCTCGCCGGGCACCTTGCGCATGGTATCTTCCCAAACGCCATCCGACGGCTCGATGTGTCCTTCGACCAGTGCCCAGTAGATTTTTTCGACACGCCGTCCGGAGAACTGCTCGCTGAGCCGCTGGGTCGCCCGGCGGGTGCGGCCCAAGACCATTGCCCCGGAGGCTGGCCGGTCAAGCCGATGCGGCACGCCCAGATAGCCCCACCGGGGAAGGTTTTCTCGCCGCTGAAGGAACGCTTTGACGCGAACCTCAAGGCTGTCGATGCCCGGCGGCGCCTGCGTCAGTACCCCCGGGGGCTTGCAAACCACCAGACATGGGCCGAATTCGTACAGCAGTTCAAAGCCAGGACTGAGCATAGCGCCACCGCGCGGGGAATCGGCCGGCACGCTTGGGAACTTTCTCGGCGACTTGCACGTACGGCCTGCCCTATCTATACTGTGTATTCCCTTGCCGGTCGAGTGCAAACCGAACCCAGGTTACCTGTTTCCTCACAATGGAGGCCCTCCGTGCAGAGAGACAAGCTAATTCACGCCTCCATTCTCGTTTTGGCCGCCTTACTGGGCTGGTTGACTGCCGTGGCATTCGCGCGGGCCGAGTCGCCCGGCTTCGTCCAACTGCTTTCGGAGCAAGGTGCCGACGGCGAGTTCGCCGGTTGGCGTTCCTTCCACGACGCGCCCGACAGCAAGACCGGCGACGTCTGGACGCTGAAGGCCGACGGCGTATTGCACTGCAAGGGGAAGCCCCTCGGGTACCTGATCAGTGAGCGGGACTACGCGAACTTCGTCCTGAAGCTTCAGTGGCGCTGGCCGCAGGGCGCTGAGCCGGGACGCGGAGGCGTGTTGCTGCGCACGACCGGGCCCGACCGCATTTGGCCCAAGAGCCTGGAGGCGCAGATCAACACCGGCGCCGCAGGCGATTTCTGGGGCCTCGACGGATATCAACTGGAGGGCCCGGCCGAACGCACGAAAGCCCTGGAGCATCCGCAATTCGGCAAGTTAATCAACGTGGCGAAGCTTGCCGACCTGGAGCGGCCGGCCGGCGAGTGGAACCAGTACGAGATCCGCGCCGAGGGCGGCACGGTCACGCTGACGATTAACGGGCGCGAAGTCAACCGCGCAACCGGCTGCGACGTGGTACCCGGCAAGATCGCCCTTACCGCGGAAGGCGACGCCATTGAATTTCGAAATGTCCAACTCCAACCCCTGGATTGAGGAGACTGCATCGTGTTTCGAATTGCATCGTTGGTTCTGGCCGGTTTGGTGCTTGTTGCTGCTGTTGCAGACGCAGCCGACGAGCAGAAGGGCCCTCGGCCGATCAAGCTGTTCAACGGGAAGAACCTCGACGGTTGGCAATGCCATCTTGTCGAGCCCGACGTGAAGATGGAAGACGTGTGGAGCGTCGAGGACGGCATCCTCGTGTGCAAGGGCGAGCCGTTCGGATTTCTGCACACGAAGGAGAAGTACACGAACTTCCGGTTGATTGTTGAATGGCGATGGGCCGGCGAAGAGCCCGGCAACAGCGGCGTGCTGCTGCGGGTCACCGGCGACCCGCCCTCCTTCCTGGCCAAGTGCGTCGAGGCCCAACTGAAGCACGGCGATGCCGGCGATATCTGGGCGTTCTACGGGTTTGAAGTGGCCGGAGCCAAGGATCGCTTCGTCGACATCGAGCACGACGTGCTCGGGCGGCTCAAGGGCGTGCGGAAGATCAAGGACGCCGAAAAACCGGCCGGCGAGTGGAACAAGTACGTCATCACGCTTAAGGGCGACAAACTCAACCTGGTCATCAACGGTGAGAAAGTGAATCAGGCCCGCGGCCTGACCGTCGAACCCGGCACCATCGGCCTGCAATCGGAGGGCGGAGAAATCCATTTCCGGACCGTCCGGTTGGTTCCTCTTGACGAGTAGCCGCAAGAAGGAAAGCGGGGCGACCCCGGGGTTCATGCGGGGCCGCCCCAATCGGGTGCTGTAGCGACGCACTACAGCAGGCAGTCATATTTCATCGGGACTTGGCTTGTCCCGTGCAGGGCGTTCAAGCCGGAGTCGTTCGGGTTTCCGCGGCATGGAGTCCCGATGGCCCCGCCAACGGTCCAACGAACGCCGCATTTCTTCCAACCGCTGGCCCATCTCGTCCAGTTGCCGCTCCATATGCTGCTGCATGCGGTCTGCCTCTGGCCCGGGTTCATCCTGGGTGTCAGGCGGGCCGGGACGCGGCTCGGGCTGAACCGGTTGGCCGGATCTGCGCGGCAGCACGCGAAAACCAGCGGCGCCAAGCGGAAAGCGACCGAGCATTCGCTCGACGTGCGGCCGGACGTCGTCGGGGAGATCTTCCAACTCCTGCTCGGTCAATTCCCACACGTCGTCGTCCCGGGTAACGACGATCTTGGTGGGTTCCTCGCCCTTCTTGCTGATGGTAACGCTCAGATTCTCCGGCAACGGCGGATGCAACTCGGCGCCGGGCGGCAGGATGGCCCCAGGATGGAAGAAGTGGAGCCGGAACGGACGTCGCCACTCTTCGCCGGGACCCATCCGGCCAAACCATTGCCAGAGCCGGTCGAGATCTTCGTCCCCGGGAAACTCCTTGAAGGCTCCCGGCCGGTCCATGCGCGGTCTCGGAGCCGGCGTTGCCGTAATCTCCCGCCGCTTGCCGCCGCGGATGACCTCAAGCTTCAATTCTCCCTCTCCCGCCTGGTTCACCGCGGCAACCAATTCCGGAATGCGCGATACCGGCTCCTCACCCGCGCGGACAATCACGTCGTTCCGTTTCAGCCCGGCCCGTTCCGCGGGGCTTTCGGGAACTACCTGCTCGACGACCAGCCCGCCGTGGTCCGAGATGCCAAGCTGTTCGGCCAACGGTGGCGGCGCGGGGTAGCACTCAACGCCGAGCCAGAATTCACCCAACTCGACGACCACTTCCGGGGCGTCGTCCGGTCGGCCCGGTCGTGCCCGCGACCGATCCTCGCGCTCCCGCCGCGGCTCCGCATCGCTTTTCGGAGCGTCGGTGGCCTGCTCCTCGGCCAGCCCAGCGCCAGCGCCCAAGAAGACCGCTGCCAGCATGACAACAACAACGCGTTTCCACATAGCCAAACTCCTGATAGAAAGGGTGCTGACGAACCGCGACCGGTGGTCGCGGCGTTTCGCGAAAAACCATAACCGTTCACAGGGGGACTGTCCCCTTCGCTTGGAGCGGAGAAAACTGCCTGCGCCGCCCCGTGAACGGTTACCGGCTACAGCGTATCTTTACAATGGCGGTTGGCCAACATATTGAACGTCCACCTCTTCGACCGGCACGATCAGGCGCCTGCCGTCCTGCATTTCGATGGGCAGAAGTTCGCGATGCCGCCGAACCCGATATCCTGATCGCTCAAGTGATTCGAGCACTTCGAGCGGCAAAGCCGACGGGAGGCCTTCCGGCCAATGGCTGTCCAGAACCTGTCGCTCACACGCCGGAAGCTCGATGGTCTCGGTGCCTTGACCGTCCGGGCCATTGGCCGACAAGGTGACCATCTGCCAGGGACCCCGTGGCGCGATCGGGCGTTGCTGCGGGCTTGGAATGCGTGGATTGACGGGATCGGGCACTTGGGGCGCCGGCGCCGACTGGGCCAGTTGCTCCGGCCCCGGGGTCGGCACACCAGCGACTTCCGCCGCATCTTGGATGAGCCAACCCAGCCAGAGGGCAATGAGGAAACTGGCGGCCATGGCGAGTGCGGTAGCAAGTCGGCCAGCCAGCCTTCGAGTTGGGCGCCGCGGTTGGTGCATCGCCTTAGATTCCGCGTCCGGGGCAAGGGCCGCCGGCGCCGGCGTTGCATCGGCCTCGCCAAGGAACGACGCCATTTCCTTGCGCCAGCACTGGGCCTGGAGGAACGCCAAAGCGCAGCGCCGCCAGCCGTCGGGTTGACTGTCGAGGCTGGTCAGGAACTCACGGCGTTCCGCTGCGGGCAACTCATCATCGACCAGGCGGTCGAACCTCTGGTCGTCGACCTGGCCACTGTTTGTTTCCGGGGCGTTCATCAACTCACCTCAATCACGTTTGCTGCGGCAAGCTGGCTGCGAAGCCGCTTCCTGGCACGGTGAAGTCTCGCCTCAACCGCACTTTCCGAGATATCGAGATGCTCCGCCAAATCCTTATAGCTCCAGTCCTGCGTGTATTTGAGCAACAAGATTTCCGCATCTCGCTTGGGTAATCGGGAAATGGCCTGCCGAATCTGCGACCGGCGTTCCTCGGCCAGCAGCCAGCCCAACGGATCCTCTTGCCGGGTATCGTGTTCAGTCGGTTGGAATCGCTGGGCGTAACGGTCGGTCAGTTTTCGCTTGCGCCCCATCTTCCGGCGGTACAGCAACGATTGGGTCACCGCCAGCCGGTACAACCACGGGGCGATCTTCTTCCGGTCTTCGAGGGGCGCCTTCTGCTCCACCGCCGCGACGGCCACTTCCTGCATGACCTCGTCAATGGCCTGCGGCTCCCCGAGCCTTGCGGCAATGACCGTACGCAGCCACCGATTGTGCTTGGCCAACTCGGCCGCCCAATCGATCTCGGGAACCGATCTTCCCGACTGGTTCTGCCGCTCATCGGGCGTCTTCATCGAATTCCGTTCCTTGTGACGGTTGCCGCGGGGGCTGACGTTCTTGCACCTCGCGATGCACAATACGGGCGCTTCTGTTTCTAGGTGCAAACGGTGCCCCGCTGGAGTCCCGGCTTCAGCCGGTCCGGAAGAAAACCGCCTGAAGGCGGGACTCCAACCCAGCGGCCTGCACCTGGAAACGGACGAACCACAACACGAGACAGTCCACGCGTATGTGACAATTGTTTCACATGCGGCCAACCGCAACAATGAGGGTAACCGTCCATGCATGAGAATACGCACCCCGAATTGGGGTGGGTTGAGGCCGCACTGGCCAACCTGGATCGTTCGGCATTGCGACGCACGCTTGTCGACCGGGAAGGTTCGCAGGGATCCAGCATTCTGCTGGATGGCCGACGGATTGTGAACTTTGGCTCGAACGACTACCTGAATCTGGCGGCCGATCCACGGCTGGCCCAAGCCGCAGCGGAAGCTGCGCACCACGAGGGCGTCGGCAGCGGCGCCAGCCCGCTGATCTGCGGCCATTCGATGGGCCACGCTAGACTGGAGGAAGCCCTGGCCGAGTTCGAAGGAACTGAGGCGGCGTTGGTGTTCCCGAGCGGCTTCGCAGCGAACTCAGGCACGATTGCCGCCCTGGCCGGGCCCGGCGACGTCGTGATGGCCGACCGGAAGAGCCACGCCAGCCTGCTCGACGGCTGCCGGCTCAGCCGGGCCGACTTCCGCATTTTTCCACACAACGATGTCGGCAAACTGGACACTCTGTTGGAGAGGGCCGCTACGGCGCGCCGCCGTCTGGTAGTGACCGATAGCCTTTTCAGCATGGACGGCGACCTGGCACCGCTGGCCGAAATGGCCGACGTGTGTCGGCGGCACGGCGCCATGCTGCTGGTCGACGAAGCGCACGCGACGGGGATTTTCGGGCAGTCGGGGCGTGGTGTGGCCGAAGAAGCCGGGGTGGAGTATCTCGTCAGCGCGCGTGTGGGCACGTTGAGCAAGGCTCTGGGCTGTGCGGGGGGGTTCTTGGCCGGCAGCCGATCTCTCATTCAGTGGCTGGTGAACCGGGCGCGTCCGTACGTGTTCTCGACCGCCATGCCGGCGCCCGTGGCGGCGGCCGCCCTCGCCGCACTCGACGTCGTGCGGACCGAGCCCGAACCGCGGCGACAGTTGCTTGCCCGGGCCGGCATGCTTCGCCGTCGATTGGTGGAACTGGGATGGAACGTCGGTTCGTCAGCCAGTCAGATCATTCCAGTCATCGTGGGCGATCCCGCCCGGGCGGTTGCCCTGGCGACTGAGTTGCTGGAGCAGGGCATCTTCGTACCCGCGGTGCGCCCACCTACGGTGCCCGAGGGCGAATCATGCCTGCGCATCAGCCTGACCGCGGGCCACGACGACGAAATGGTCGAGCGGTTGTTGGCGGCACTGGCAGTTTCCTCGCGCAATTGGGAGCCATGATGCTCAAGGCGGATCGTAGCCGCCGGGATGCCAGGGGTGGCAGCGCAGAATGCGGAGCAAACCTCGCCACGAGCCGCGCACGGCGCCGTACTTGCGTACCGCCTCGATGAAATACTGGCTGCACGTGGGCTCGAATCGGCAATGCCGGCCCAGCAAAGGGCTGAGGAACAACTGGTACGCCTGGACGAGTGCGACCAGAACGAGCGAGGGCACTCTCCGCAGCCAGTAGAGCCACCTAGTCGCCATGACCCTGGTCCTTGTTTGGGGCGGAAGATGTGTCTCGCGGGGACGTCATTCCGCCCGTCCTGGCGCGTGCGAGCTTCCCCGCGGCGATGCGCGCGAGCACCTTGAGCGACCGCCGCAGAGCAGCCAGACTGGGTTCAGCGTCTGGGCGGGGGATAACAACAAGGTCGATACCCGCGGGCAATGCCTGCCGTTCCATCCGGAACGCTTCTCGTAGCAGGCGCTTCCACCGGTTGCGGTGGACGGCGTTGCCAACCTTGCGCGAAACCGACAATCCAAGCCGTGCGTGCGGCAGATCGTTGCTGTGAGCAAAGACCAGAAGCGTCTGGTCGCCGGCCGTGCAACGTCGCCGGTACGCCCGCTGGAAATCGGCCGTCCGTCGAATGCGGTGGTTGCGGGGGAGTCGCTGGTCGGTCATCACAGGGGAACGCGGGGATTCGTAAACGGTCGCATATGGTGTTGCCGCAGGCGGGGTTCCGCTATATTGGCGGGATGATGACACCCGAAACTCAACAGTACG
>JAVEUP010000418.1:0-2690 GCA_034005525.1 Thermoguttaceae bacterium
CGGTACCGGGACCCGGTGGATCGTCCGTCGGGGAGTTCGCATAGTAGGCTTCATCAAACCAGTTTGCGCACCACTCCCACACATTACCGTGCATGTCATATAGGCCCCACGCGTTCGGACGCTGCCGGCCTACGGGCTGTGGTTGCCTGCCCGAGTTGTACCGGTGCCAGGCATACTCGTCCAACTGGCTTGCATCGTCACCGAAACTGAACGTCGTTGTCGTTCCGGCACGGCACGCGTATTCCCATTGTGCCTCCGTTGGCAAGGCATACTTCATGTCTCTGGCAGCATGCCCCGTTTGGGCGGACGGCGTACGGCGTGTGCCTGTGGCGTTGACCTTAGCCAGGAAAGACTGCACATCCTCCCAGTTCACCTGCTCCACAGGATTGGCCGGGGCCTGGAACTGTGACGGATTATTGCCCATCACCGCCAGCCACTGGGCCTGCGTCACCTCGTACTTGCCCAGGTAGAACGGCCGGGTGATCTTCACCCGATGCTGAGGCCCTTCCGTTGGAATCCGCTGAATCGCCCAATTGTCGTTAACGGCCTTGGCGTCCTCGAGCGCCCTCTGCCGTTCTGCGTCTGACGAACCCATCATGAACTCACCCGGCGGGATCAGAACCATGGTCAGCTTCACTCCGCTGCCGAGGTCCACATCGTGTTCGATTGGCAAGCCCAGGTAGCGGGACCAGAGGAGCTGATGCCGCTTGGCGGTCTTCTTGTCGAACGGAGCGACCGCCAGCGGCGGGGCCGCGCCAATGTCCTCTCCCTCCGGCGCCTCCTCCTGAGCGGCCTCCGCAAGCCGGCCTTCGATCCGCGCCTTCGCCGGCAAAACATCGCTGCGAGTCGGCTCCCCAAGCTTCGGCGGCGGTACTTTGGCAGCGCCGGCGGACGGCTGGGGCTCGCTCTTCGCAACTGCTCCGGGGTCCCGCTCGCCGCGGCCCAAGGCCCACCATAGAGCCACGCCCAGTATCGCCACAGCCAGTGCGCCCGCGGCACCCAAAAGCGCCGCAGGCGTTGGCGCCGCCCGCTTGGCCTTGTGCCGCGCGCCAAGGGGCGATGCAGGTACGTCGCCCGGCTCCACAATGCCCGGCCAACCCGCCTCCGGCGCCTTGCTCTCGGACCCTTCGCCCGTCACTTCCGACGCGAGTTCCTCGCGAAGCCGCGCGTCGTAGGCGGCCTTCCTCTCGGCATTCAGCAGCGTCACCCGCGCGGCGGCCACCTCGTTGAGCAACTGCTGCGAGAGTTTGCCGTGCTTGCCGGCCTGGAACACACGCAGATGGGTCATACGCTGGTCGGCCGCGTTTTCGATGACGTTCGGGTCGGGCTCGAACAGCGGGACGCCCAGCAGCCGGTAATGGTTCGGCGGCTGGTCTTCAGGCGGAATACCCAGCCACTGGTGGTACGGATCGAACCTATCTGGCATGGCAGCGTCTCTCCTATCCTGACGAATGGGCGGGACCAGACCGGCCCGACGCCCGCTCTCCGTTGAGACAAAAAAACGCGAGAATCATCCCCCTGAGAGGAATTGTCAATGAGTATAGCAAGGGGGAACGAAGGTGGTCAATGGGTGTAGATTCGCCCGATCGGCCAACCAGTCCGCCACGAAAATGGGATTGTCCCCTGGTTCCGCGGCCGGCCGCAACGGCATATACTCATATTCAAGGCCCTCAGGCGCAACCGATTTGCCCGGTTGTGGCCGGATTCCATTACGCACAAGTTCGAAGGAATATCGCGTGTCCGAAGCAACCACTGAACGCGTGCTGGTCGTGCCGACCGAACTGTTCCACAAGCTCGGGTACTTCCAGGGCTTCCGCGGCGAGGTGCAGGATTATCTCGGCACACTGTTTCAGCCCGAGAACGTCAGCTACCGGCCGCGCGGCGAGGTGGAGATCGACCCGGGCTTCAAACAACTCATCCCGTACGTCATCTTCCGCCATACCGACGCCGACGGCCGGGTGACCGTGTTCGAGTACACACGTGGCACCGGGCAGGGCGAGGGCCGCTTGCACCGCAAACGCAGCGTGGGCATTGGGGGGCACATTGCCGCCGGCGATACCGAGGGCAACGGTTCGCCCTACGAGGAAGGCATGCGGCGCGAGCTGGAGGAAGAAGTCGATATCCGCACGCCCTATACCGCCCGCTGCGTCGGCCTGATCAACGACGACGAGACCGAAGTGGGCCGCGTCCACCTCGGGGTGGTCCACCTGTTCGACGTCGAGCGGCCCGACGTCCATTCCCGCGAGCCCGAAATCCTCGGGGCCGGCTTCCGCCCCGTTGCCGATCTGCTGAGCGACCTGACCGGCTTCGAAACCTGGTCGAAGATCTGCCTGGAGGCGTTGTTCGGGAATAAGTAGTAGAGGAGAACTGCCAATGATTTCGCGAATGACCTACTTGCTCCGGCCGTTTGCCAGCCTTCGCATCATGCTGGTTTTGGGTTTCTCGGGTGCGACGCTCGGCTGGTCGCTGCCATGCCCGGCCGTCGAGGCCGACGTGCTCCTGCGCGGCGGCATGCTCTTCGACGGGACGGGCGCCGAAGGCCAAGCGGGCGACGTGGCTATCCGCGGCGACAAGATCGTTGCCGTGGGGAGGTTTGACGTCGGCCGCGTCGGCCGCGTGATCGACTGTACGGGCCTGATGGTCGCGCCGGGGTTCATCGACCTGCACACCCATTCCGATCGGAGCATTGG
>JAVEUP010000419.1:0-2686 GCA_034005525.1 Thermoguttaceae bacterium
ATTCGGGGCGCATTAGCCGCCGCTATTTGGCATTCAGGAACTCTGACGCGGCCTGCTCAAGGTCTTTGTCTACCTCCAGTTTTGAGAGCCATCGTTGTACGCGCGCTTGCCGAACCGGGTCCTTGGCTATCGCGATATCGCTTCTGAATGCCCGCAGAATCGCAAGTACGTCCACGTCCCGACGTCTCTTGCTGGGCGTCCCATCCTTCTTGGGTCGCGGCCTGCATGGAATCTTGTTCGCCTCGACCCACACGCCGAAAGCCTTGCGGGTACGGAACCCGAATGCATTCTGCATTTCTACGAAAGGCATCCACCGCGAGGCCGGAGCATCGTTGGGAGCATCGTCGCCGGCTGCCACTTCCGGGTCCTGGTCGGCTGCCGGCCTCCCCCGCAGTCCGCGGGAGAGTTGCCAGCATCGGCGTGCCAGGTCCGGAAGAGGGACGTCGACGGAGACTTCGCCCTCGATGGTACCAGCCAGTTCTTCGCAGAAGTGCGTGATCCTCCGGACCCGATCCACAGCCGACCGATCCGCCAGAAGTTCGCAGTCCTCCGGTAGCAGTCCGGCGATACGCTTCAGCCCCAGGGCGATGCCTTCTCGCGTAAACTCGCCGTCTTGCTCGCCGGCCGCCGCCAGCGTAAGACGCAGTTCGTGAAGTTCGTCCGCAAGGCGCTCTCGGTTGAGTTCTTCCAGCATGGTGACCGTTTCCCTTCGATCTTCCCAAAGTGAGAAAGGGCGGGGGCAACCGGTGGGAATGCCGGGCTTCGCTCCGTCGAGCTAGCCCCCGCCTGATATGCTACTCCGTCTTGTCGGCTCCAAGAAGCCAGTCCGTAACCTGTTGCGGGAAATGTTGTGCGGCCGACCGAAACGGCCAACCGCACGGCATTCGGACAGTAACGGCATTTCCGCAAGTGCTTACACTGTCAGGCTTTCGGACAGCAACCGAATAGCGACATACCTCTTTTGACGGATTCAAAATCCAGTGGCCGCAAGGTCGTGTGGGTTCAAGTCCCACCTCCGGTACTTCTTTGTGGAAAAAGACTTACGTTCTTCTCACGTGGTTGCGTGGGAGACGTCATTCTGCCCGATGTCGCCGCTTCTGTTGCCGTTTGCCAGGGGGCCTGCCCACCAACTGGTTCTGTAAGGGGGGGCGGGCTGGGTAAGCTCAGGTGATGCCACCATGATCGCGAGTTGGCGGCGGGCGCCCGTGTGCGGCTTGCCGGCAAGGCGCCGCCGATTGGCTGCATCGCCGCGTTCGAAGGTGTTTTTGAGTGTCGCCTCCCGACCATGCAAGCCTTTGAGGTTAAACGATGCCTCACTACCACTCACCACCGTCGCGTCGCAGGTTCTTGATGGCGGCCGGAGGCGCGATGGGCCTCTCGGCGCTTGCACCGGCCGTGCGCGGCGCGGAGCCGTCGCAACCGGCGCCGGCCGGCCCCTGGATTGACGTGCCACAGCGGAAACTGCCCGTCTTGGCCCAGGCCGACGTCGTTGTGTGCGGCGGCGGTACCGCGGGCGTGGCCGCGGCGTGTTGCGCCGCACGGCATGGAGCCAAGGTGGTCCTGTTGGAACGATGGCCCAGCGTGGGAGGGATGGCCACCAACGCATTGGTCAATATCTGGCATACCAGCGACCGCACCAGGCAGGTCATTTTCGGCTTCGTCCAGGAGGTGATCGAGCGCGGCGGAAGCTTCGTCCATCAAATGGGCCATTTTCCCAATCGGCCGGAAACCCACTGGTTCGATCCCGAGGGTATGAAGGTGGTCCTGCACGACTTGCTCGATCACTACAAGGTGCAAACGCTCTGCAACCTTACGGCCGTCGAGTCGATCGTCGACGACGGCCGCGTCCGCGGCGTGCTGGTCGATACCAAAACGGGCCGGAAGGCCGTTCTCGGCCGTATCGTGATTGACGCCACGGGCGACGGCGACGTGGCGGCGAATGCAGGCATCCCCTACGATTCTGGGCGGGACGCGGACGGGCTCGTACAAGGGATGACCATGATGTTCTGCCTGTGCAACGTCGATACCGCTGCGGTTCGCGCTGCGCCGCCGGAGAAGGCCGTGGCGGTGCATGAGGCCATGCGGCGCCTTCGCAACGCCGGCAAGTTCCCGCCGTTCAATGAAGGCGCCGCACTGCATTACCTGCGAACCGGAAGAAACCATCATCCGTACAACATGACGCCCGCGGCCGGCAACCCACTGGATGAGGCCGAGCTGACACGGCTGTCAATCGAGGCCCGCCGGCGAGTATACCAAACGGTCGACTTCTGGAGGCGTGAGATGCCCGGCTTCGCCGCGGCCGAGGTGGAGCAGATGGGTTTTGGCCTGGGCGTTCGCGAGTCGCGCCGTATTCAGGGCCGGAAGACCCTGGACGGGGAAATGGTCGTCAAGGCCGTTAAGCAGCCCGACGCCGTGGGCCACGGCTTCTGGATGATCGACATTCACGACCCCAAGGGCACGGGATATACTACGTGGACCGACCAGGCGGCCTCGCTCATGCCTCCGGTTGGCGAGACTTACCACATCCCCCTTGGCATGTGTTTGAACTCGCACATCCCCAACCTGGCCGTTGTGGGGCGGTGCGCGTCGTCGACCCACGAGGCGCACGCGTCCGTGCGGCTTCAGTCGCATTGCATGGTGATGGGACAAGGCGTCGGGACCGCCGCCGCGCTCGCATTGCAGAAGA
>JAVEUP010000236.1:0-10798 GCA_034005525.1 Thermoguttaceae bacterium
GAACCGGGCCTGGGTTACGACCTTGGCATGGTGCAGCAGCTTTACGACCTTCACGAACTCGGCCCCGGCGGCGGCGAACTGACGCTCGACGGCGTTTGGCATTGGCAATACAGCGACGGGCTAGACTTCGACCTCGGCATACTGAACCGGGAAGGCGGCCATTACTTCATCCAACTCGACGCCGCCGGCACCGGCCTGATGGCCATTCCCGAACCCGGAACGTTTGCCCTGTTGGCGTTCGGCTTGCTGGGTCTGTTGGCGATGAATGCCCGCAGGCGGAGATTTCCGGTTTGAGATAGGACATCATCTGCGGAAGACCGGTACCGCATCATGGCGCGCTGAGCGACCCACAGTCGTTCACGAACCAATATCCGGGGCCCGGAGTCGGGATTCATTTCGTTTTCACGAGTTTAGGAGCCAATCTGATGAGATGCTGCGCCTTCGCGTGCTTCCTGTTTATTGCCGGAGTACACCTCCACACCGCCGCGGCCAACGAACCGTGGCTGCACCAATCGCGTGAGCCGCTGATCGACCGGCGGGGGAACGTCGCCTTCGAGGGGCGGCGGATTCTGTTGACCTCCGACACTTACCCGCGGCAGGCGGCGCGATTCGTCGAAGGCCCGGTCGTTCAGCGCGACGGCGACCTCGTGCAGATCCGCTTCACGCTCGACAAGCCCGACGACGTGCTCGTGCGGGTGGTTGACGACGAGGGCAACGTTGTGCGGACCCTCGGATGCGGTGTTCTGGGGCCGAACGCGCCGGAACCGTTCCAGAAGGACATTCTGCGGCAGGAGATCGTCTGGGACGGCAAGGACGCCGAGGGCGGGCCGGCGCCGGAGGGATGCAAGGTTCAGGTTTCGCTGGGGCTTGCGCCGAGGTTGGACGGCTTTGTGGGCTACGATCCGGGACAACTGCTCTCGCAAATCGTCTGGCTGGAGACCGATCCGCAGGGGCGCATATATGTACAAGTCGGTACGGGGCGAAAGACTGACCGGACCATTCAGCGTTTCGACAGGGAAGGGCAATACATCGATATGCCTTACCCGTCCAATCCGGAGACCCTAGCCG
The DNA here is from genome assembly GCA_034005525.1 of Thermoguttaceae bacterium. GTDB lineage: Bacteria > Planctomycetota > Planctomycetia > Pirellulales > Thermoguttaceae > PWXP01. Next base: position 1,069 of record JAVEUP010000236.1, read on the forward strand.
CGCTGGGAAAGCAGATCGACGAGGTTTGGCCGTTTGTGGCACAGTTTGACGGAGCGGCGGTTCCGCACCGGCCGCGCTCGTGGCCCTCGTTCGCCCCCTACAGTTCCGACTGGCGGATTCCCTACCCCATGCGCATCGGCGGCGACGGTACGGTTTACTTCGCTGAGTCGACCACCGGATTCCCGCGATGGTCGGTCGGTGGCGACTTGTTCCGCATCTTCACCACGCACACGGACCGGTTCTGGTTCCTGGAGATGATGCCGCTGATGTGGTCGATGGGCCCGTTTGCCATCGACGGCAAGGGTTTTGGTTACATCGTTACCTCCACCGCCGACCGATGCACCGGCACGTATCCGCCCACGCGCGAGTCGCTGAACGATCCGAAGGCGCCGGGGACCATCCGGAAGGTGAATCTGAAGACGGGCAGGCTTCAGGCTGATTTCGAGTACAACGGCAAGGAGCGCCGGAAGGAAAAGAGCGCATACTTGGGCACGACGCAAACGGTTGCGAATACTACTGTTTTGCCCGAGCGGATCACCGGGCGCGAGGCGCCGAATCCTGCCGATGACAGCGACCGGCATTTCCTGAGCATCGTGGACTTGACTGTGGATTCCGCCGGCCGCATTCTCGTGGCCGACGGCTGGCCAAGGCGAGTGAAAGTGTATGAAGCCAGCGGCCGGTTCCTGGGCGAGATCGACGGCGTAAGAATGGAGGGCGCCCATCGCCGGTTCCAGGACCTTCGCGGAATCGCGTGGGAGAAGGACGGCTTCTACCTGCTGGCAACCTTCCGCGACGAACCCGGCGAGGCGTATCTGTTGAAATGTGCCGATGATCCGACGCAGCCGAAGGTGGTCTGGACTGTCGCACTCGACGGTGGGGCCCGGCACCTGGCGGTCGATCGTGCGGCCGATCCCGTCATGATTTGGGCCGGCATGGGGCATGGCCCCGCATCGCTAAGCCGAGTGACCGACCTGGGTGACCGGGCGGGCGAGGTGTGCGGCGTCGGCGGCGTGCAAACGCGCCATCTCCGATACCCGCGCAACATAGCGACCGGCGCTGACGGCGTTCTGTACGTTCACGACCGCGACCGGGAGAGCCTCATACGCATCGACGCCTCGCGCGACGAATGGCTTGAAGTGCCGCTGGCCGGAGCGCCTATCTCGATGCTTGTCGACCAACGGAATGGGCGGCTGCTGGTCTCCTACTCGCTGGGCGAGCACGGTGGCTACAGTCCGGAGCGGGTTGAAGAAGCCGGCTTCTTGGCCTTCGATCTGAAAACGCTTGAGCGGCTGCCGTTCCGCCTCGAACCGGTGTACACGCAGGAGGAATTGGCCGAGCGCGATCGCGTGTTCTCCCGCCGCCCCGACGCATATTACCCTTGGGCCAAGACCTACGGCGGGCTGCTGGCCGGAATGGATGCCCAGGGCAATCTGTACGTTCGCGACGCGGACAAGGGCCAGCCGTGGCACAAAGCAACGCCGACGCCGAAGAATCACCATGCCGGCGTCATCCGCAAGTATGCACCTGACGGCACCATTGCCGACACGGCGTACTGCCGCCTGTTCAACACGGGCGGCGGCGTGACCATGGACTCGGCGGGCAACTTGTACGCTGTGGAATTGCCCTTGGTCCCGTGGACCACCGTAGTTCACGATTTCCAGGCCGCCATCGGCCACAAGACCCTGGAGCAGGCCCCACTGCCCAAGCGGGGCCAGCGGCCCATCCGCACGCAGTCGGGCTTTGGCCACGTGGTCAAGCTTGACGCGGGCGGCGGCTCGCGGGACACCGAGGCCGAACTGTGGGCACATCGCGGCGTATCCTGCACCAACGCCGGCGGCTGCTACTGCGACTGGCCGGATACGCACCTTGCCATCGATGCCGCCGACCGGCTCTTCGTGGCCGACGTTGACCTGCACATGATCAAGGTGCTCGATACGGCGGGAAACATGATCGCGCGCATCGGCCGCTGGGGCAACGCCGAGACGGTTCCCGGCCCCGACGGCGACGCCGCCGGCTTGGGCTTCCGCCTGATCTACTGCCTGGCCGCCGCCGGGGACCATCTGTTCGTCACCGACAAGGACCTGCGCCGCGTGGCCAAGGTTCGCATGGACTACCGCGAGAGCAAGGAGGCATCGGTACCATGACCCAACACGGAAACGCATCCGCCAACTTTGCCCACTTCGGCCATTGTCCAGATCGCCGCGGAATCGTCATAGAAGGGCTCGCGCTCGGCAAGCACGTCCAGCAGCACGTTCGTATCGAATAATACGTGCTGATCGCTTCCGTGGCAACCCGCCGGAGCCGAATCGGCTTCCGCGCCGAGCGTGTGCGAGAGTCTCGCACTCTTCCCGGTCTATTGTTCCACCTCCAGCGCCTGTCCCAGGTCGGCAATCAGGTCGTCGGGGTTCTCGATGCCGCATGCAAGGCGGATCATGTTGTCGGGAATGCCGACGGCCTGCCGCTGCTGGGGCGTGTGGCCATGGTAGCTCATGACAATCGGCTGCTCGATGAGCGACTCGACTCCGCCCAGGCTGGGGCCGATCCGCGGCAGACGCACCGTGTCGACCACGCGGGCAGTCGCTTCCGCGTCGGCGTCTTTGACCAGGAAGGTAATGAGCCCGCCGAAACCGCGCATGTACCTGCGGGCAACGTCGTAATCGCGGTGGCTGGGCAGGCCGGGATAGTAGACCTTCTCTACCCGCGGATGCGACTCGAGAAACGCCGCGACGGCCATGCCGTTTTCGTTGTGCCGTTGCATGCGCAGTTCGAACGTCTTCAGACCCCGCAGCAGCAAGTACGCATCGTGCGGGCCTGCCAGATTGCCCATCACGCCGCGCAAATCGCGCAGCGGCTGGATCTTCTCCGCTGAGCCGATCACCACGCCACCCATCATGTCGTTGTGGCCGGCCAGGTATTTTGTAACCGAGTGGAGCACGTAATCGACGCCATGCTCGAGCGGGCGGACGTTCATCGGAGTGGCCAGCGTCGCGTCGACCATCGTCTCGATGCCGTATTTGCGTCCCAGAGCGACGAAGCGCTGAAGGTCGACCACGCTGAGGTGCGGGTTGGTGGGCGACTCGCTGATCAGCAACCGGGTCCGCTCATTGATGGCGGCCTCCATGGCGTCGTAGTCGCAGGCGGGTATCTTGTGGGTAACGCAGCCGAACTTGCCCAGGCATTCCGTACAGAATTGCCTGGTGCGGTGGTAGCACTCGTCGAACAGGACGACCTCGTCGCCGGCGCGGAGCTTCGCCAGCAAAAGGCCCGCTACCGCCGACATGCCCGACGAATACAGCACGGCCGCCTCCCCGCCCTCCAGGGCGGCCAGCTTGGCCTCAGCGACCTTCTGGGTTGGGTTGCCGTAACGGGCATACTCCTCACGGGGGAGCTTGTGCTCGACGAAATCGATGACCGCTTGGGTATCGCCGAAGGTGTAGGTTGCCGCGCAGAAGATGGCATCGGTGATGGCGTTTCCCGGCTTCTGCCGGGCCTCGCCTGCGTGAACCGCTTGGGTGGAAAGCCCCGCACCGTCGTGCGAGGATGACGTCGGATGATGGGTCATGGCTGGCTGTAAGTCCTCAACGACATGGCAAAAAGAAACCGCGACAGGCGCCTGGTGTGGCGGTCGCGGCTTTGCGGTTTTCAGTTGTTTCGCTTGGGGCTACGGGCCCCAGGCGCTGGCTCTTTAGCAGTGCGGGTAAATGAACGAAGCATTCCCCCGGCGGAAGAAGGTTCTTACCCCCCTCCCGCATAACGGCTGCAAGCGGCCGCAAATCCCATGTTAACTATCGTATCCGAGTTAGCGGTGCGATGCAAGGGGCCGCGGTGTGCGGCAAGATCTTCCGACACATTTGGAGACGGCAAAGGGCCACCTGCGGGCTCGCCCCGCATGAAGCCGTGGTCCGTGAGCTAAGGGGGCACGGTTCACCCGAGCAATCTCCCCTGCACGCCGCCGCCGGAGGCGGCGGCGTGCAGGGGAGATAGAAAGCCGGTCGCCGTCTTAGCCGACTGACCACCGCGCCAGGCCGGGCAAGCCGGCCGGTGGCGGCTACGACTTGTGTACAGCAAGGCGGGACGTTGCCCCGGGTCGGGCGAACTCAGCCTCTTCGGGGTACTTTGCGAGCCTGCCAGAGAAACATGCCGCACACCGCGACCGTTCCCGGGGGACTGTCCCAATTCTTGCAGCCCATCGGGCAGACTCCACGATCAGGCTAGCCGGCCATCAACAGCGAGATCCTCAGGTACAGGAACCAGAGCATCCGCAACGTCAGGAGGCAGACCACCGTCAGGCCGATCACGCCCAGAATGTTTGAGGCAACGCGGTTCCGGCGTTCCCCCATGATGCTTTTCCGGTTGGCCAGCCAGAGAATGGTGGCTGCCAGCAAGGGATTGCCAATCACCGTCATTGCCTGGCCGAAGATCATCAGGTTGACTGGGGGAATGGCAAACCATAGGCCGAGGGCGGCTACGGCGAAGCCGATCAGGAGCACACCGACGGTACACATTCGCGGCCAGAAATCACTCAGCCGTCCCGGAAATCCGAGACCGTCGGCCAACGCTGTGCCACCGATCATGGCATTGATCAGGAACGGGTTCAAGGCGATGGGAATCAGGCCGATGCAAAAGATGACGAAGGCGGTCGTTCCCAGGAGCGGCCGTAGCGTAAGGGCCAGGACGGCTATGTCGTCGGCGGGTTCGCCAAGGATAACCGTGCCCGCGGTAACCATAATCATCATGCTTATGAACGTGAGCACACACACGCCGGCGATGGAGTCGCCTATGCCGCGATCATAATCGATGGCTGTCCAGCCTTTCTCGCGAACCAGGTTGCCTTGGAAGAACGCCCCGGCCACAGAGAACGTGGTGCCCACCAGCGAGGCGATCAACACAAGCGGGTCGGTAATCGTGCCCTCAACAATCTGCGGAATGCCCAAGGAGAGTTTTTCAGGAATTGTGGGCACCAACCCTTTCAGCACGGCAAGCAGATTGGGCCTGGCCAGCACCAGGTTGAACAGGAAGGAGAGCAGCACGATGCCCACCATGAACTTCATGATCCGTTCAACGGCCTTGTAGACCTGATGCGCCCCGAACAGGAAGACGATCAATATCACATTGAGGCCCGCCATTGCCGCGAACCTGGCGACATAGCTATACTCCTCGGGCACAAAGGCGCCGGCGACCAGGGCCACGGCAAGGTTATTGGAGAACTGGAACGCGGCGCAAACCAGGCACAATACGATCCCGCAAAGCGCGGCGTACGGTCGCCCGATCTCGCTTCGGAGGGTGTCGAAGTGCGTCGCGCCCGCGGTGACGCCGGCCCGGGCCGACATGGTCATGAAGGCACCCATAAGCAAGCCGGTCAGTGCGAGCAGCCAGAGCAGGTCGTAGCCGTACGTGGCGCCCACGTTGGCGCTGATGATGAGGCTGCCCGGCCCAAACACCACGCATGCGGTAATCAGGGCCGGGCCGATCGACTTCCACCATGGCGGACGGACAACCTCGGGCGAATCAGAAGCGACTTGTTCCATCGGACGGCCTCCTGGTTGGGGTTCCCAGAATCGTAATGGCGGGCAAACGCGGCGGCGCCCACGTAATAATTGCCCCGTATTGTACCACGCACCGGCGCGTCAACAACCCGGGCCGGTGACGGCAATCCCCGATTCTGTGGCGGGAGAATCCGACTGCCGAGGGAGCCGGTTTCCGCGGAACGGCGAAGGACGAGGCAAGAAAAAAGGTTCTTCCGTTTCTACGTGCAGAGACCTCTATTTCAGGGACGGCACAGCGGCGTGTGCCTGCTACATTGCCGTAGCCTGCACCTAGAAACGGAAGAGCAAGAAAGAAATTATCCGTCGCGGGGGTCTGTCCGCGACGGGTTGAATGGGACGGCGAATGGAGTCTATGCAGCTTCCGGGACCGAAACTGGCTTGCGCCAGGGGAGGTCCTAGACGAGCTCTTTTTTGGCGCCGATCAGTGTACGCAGGCGCTCAGCCAAGAGCGCGGCGTCGAACGGCTTTTTGAATGTCTCGTTGATGCTCGAGCGGTCAAAACTCGTAGAGCTTCCATCGTCGGGTAACAAAGCAATGAGCGTGACTTCAGCGAACTCGGTATTGCGGCGGAGGTTCTGGCAAATTTGCAGTGCCTCCGTGCGACCGATCGAGAAGTCGACAATAATACAGTCCGGATGGAAACTCTCGGCTTGAATGCCGGCATCGAAGCCGCTGGCTGCCACGGCCACCTTGAAGGATCGCTCAAGCGGCAATTCCCGCTTGAGGTTCTCGATCAATACCTGGTCCTGAGCAACAATCAGGACCTTGGCCATGGCTTCATCCTCGAGGTCGCCCAATGGCATTCCGTGTTCCTTGAGGAACCTGATCAGGTAGTCCCTGGGAATGCGGCGGTCTTGGGAACCCGGGATGCGGTATCCCTTGAGGCGGCCCGAATCGAACCACTTACTTACGGTGCGCGGGGCCACCTTGCAGATCTTGGCGACCTGACCCGTTGTGAAGACCTTCATCGCAGGCTCTCCGTTAATCTCACGTTGGTTTATCAAAGTCCCGGCCGGGTGGTGTCCCAGCTCGAGACGCTCTCTCGCCCCATACTCGTGGAACCCGTTTCGTTCCCTCGAACCAGCAACACATGCTGCCGGAATCCACTCGCATCTGGGTCGGGGCCTCTCCGCAATTCGCTTTCCATAGTGGCTGTGGTTCAGCTCCTTCTGATCCGCGCCGTACTAATCACATCGTCATCCTGAGTATCCGGAAGCCAGCGAAAATCCGTAAAATAGCTAAGCTGCGGTCTAACCTCACTATTTCGGACTGTTGGCACTCCCAGATCTTCTCCGGCGAACTTCAGGCGGAAAGGAGAGAGAGACTCGCGGACCGCCAACCGAGGAGAGACATCGGCTGGCCGCCAAGGCAAGGCCTTCAAAGGCAGGTTCCCCCCCTGCAGCCCTTTCCGCTAGGATGTGCTCTGGTCGAGCCCCCAACGGAAAAAGCCTTCCGATCATTTTCTTCGCCCTGTCCCGGCCTGCGACTTTAGAAACTTTGTCCACTTGCGACGTATGCACCAGTTGTGACGGCGTTGCCCGCCGAAGCGGGACCGCCGGGTGGGCGGATTGTGATGGTTAGCGCCGCTTCTTGGCAAACGAATGACGGTTGGCTATACTACCACACTTCGCCCCCAAAACCCTTGGACCGCCATGAGCACACGCAGCGAATCGTTTGCCGGCCTTTCTGTGGCCATGATCACGCCCTTCCGCAACGGAGACGTCGATTTCGAGGCCCTCGCCCGTCTGGTCGATCTTCAGGTCGAGGCTGGCACTACATGCCTCTGTCCGGTGGGTACCACCGGCGAGTCGCCGACGGTCTCCCACGAAGAACACGAACGAATTATCGCCGCCGTCGTTGAGGCTGCGGCAGGCCGGATCAAGGTGATGCCCGGCACAGGCAGCAACAGCACTTCGGAAGCGCTCCGGCTAACTCGCTTCGCCGCGCGTGCCGGTGCAGATGCTGCACTGGTGGTCGCTCCCTACTACAACAAGCCGACGCAAGAAGGCATGTACGTGCATTACCGGACGCTCACCGAGGCCGTCGACCTACCGATATGCATCTATAATATCCCAGGAAGGACTGGCAAAAACATCGAGCCGGAAACGATCATCCGCTTGGCCGAATTGCCCAACATCACCATGGTCAAAGAGGCGACCGGCTCGATGGATCAGGCATCACAGATTCTCGCTTTCACCGATCTTACCCTGCTTAGCGGTGACGACAGCCTGACGCTGCCCCTGCTTGCCATTGGAGGTCGGGGCGTCATCTCGGTCGTGGGGAACATTGTGCCGGGCGACCTGGCCTCCATGCTCCGAGCCTTCGAGGCGGGCGATCTTGCCGAGGCCCGCCGCTGGCACCATAAGCTGTTTCCGCTGTGCCGCGACATGCTCTCGCTGGCGACCAACCCCATCCCCATCAAGGCAGCCATGAAGCTGCTCGGCCGCGATACCGGCGAGTTACGACTCCCGATGACCCCGCTCAGTTCCGAGCAGGAGGCCCGACTGCGCGAAACCCTGGCGGCCTACGGTCTTCTGTAACGGCGGGCGGCGAGAACCGATTTTCCGTAGCGGCGTCTCTCCGAGACGCCGAAATCCGAGTCTCGGAGAGACTCGGCTACAAGGTCGTCGGTAAGATGGCTTCTGCAGTTCGCTTAAGGAACAGCAGAGGCCGATTCCAGGAGGCACGGGGCCGATGGCGACCATCTGTCTACTTTGCGAATACCCAACGCTGTGCGGCGGAGAGCGGTCGATGCTGTCCACCCTCGACGCAGTCCGTGCGGCTGGGTTCCGCATGATGGCTGCCGCACCGCCTGCCGGATCGCTGGCCGATGCCCTGGCGGAAAACGGCATCGAGCAGATTCCCTTTTCCGTCTTCGAGCCAGGGGGCGAACGCCGCACCCAGGCCGCCATTCGCGGCGACCTCGACCACTTGCTCCGACGATGCCGGCCCGACGTGCTGCACGCCAACAGCCTGGCCATGGGCCGGCTGTCAGGTCCCGTGGCCGCGGAGGCCGGGGTGCCGAGCATCGCCCACCTGCGCGACATCGTACGACTGAGCCGCCAGGCGATCGAGGACCTCAACCGGCACCACCGGCTTCTGGCAGTTTCTCACGCCGTGCGACGGTACTACCTGGCCGCCGGACTCGAGGACGGGAAAACGCGTGTCATCTACAACGGCGTCGATCTTGCCCGGTTTCAGCCACGGCCGCCAACCGGCTACCTGCATCGCGAGTTGGGCCTCCCGCCCGACGCTCGCCTGGTCGGTACAATCGGGCAGATTTGCCTGCGGAAGGGACAGGACGTTCTGATACAAGCGGCGACGGCCCTTGCCGACCGCGTCCCGGACGCCCACTATCTGATCGTCGGCCAACGCAACTCGCAGAAGCAGGAGTCGGTTGATTTCGAGGCCCGCCTTCACTGTGCAGCACGGCAGGGGCCGCTCGCGGGACGCTTGCATCTGGTTGGCGAGCGAGATGATATTCACGGTCTTCTTAATGAGCTTGTACTATTGGTCCATCCAGCCCGCCAGGAGCCGCTCGGCCGCGTGCTGCTGGAGGCCGCCGCGTCAGGCGTTGCGGTGGTGGCAACTGCGGTAGGCGGCACGGACGAGATATTTCCGCCGCACAGCCACTCAGCCCGCCTCGTTGCACACGATAGTGCCTCCGCGTTAGCCGAGGCGATGGCCGGACTGCTGGACGACGACCACGCGCGCCTTACTCTGGGGCAGGCCGCCAGAGCCCGCGCCGAGTCGGCTTTCGGGCTCGACCCTGCCGGAACTGCGCTGGCGGCGGAGTATGCCGCGGTGGCAGGTATACGGCGGCATGGGTAGCGGCTCCGGCTCCCTCCCTGGCAATATGCCGCTGTGTGGCGAAAATGGCGGCAATGAAACCCATTCCTATCGCTCTATGTATTACCGATCTGGACCCGGGTGGGGCGGAGCGGCAGATGGCCGGTCTGGTCGCGGGCGTGGACCGGGAGCGGTTTCGACCGGTTGTCTACTGCCTCGGGCCCCGGCCGGCGCGGGAGGATGCCTCCTGCGTGCCGTTGATCGAACAAGCCGGCATTGAGTGCCATTGCCTGGGCGGCCGGGGGGGCCGCCAGTTCTTGAAAGTAACCGGCAGGTTGACGGCTCTGCTGAAGAGTCAGGCACCCGCGATACTCCAGTCGTTCTTGTTCCACGCC
>JAVEUP010000237.1:0-10758 GCA_034005525.1 Thermoguttaceae bacterium
GCTTTGCCCTGGAACACGTCGGTTCACTGTTCGGTTCAACGAACAAGGCGAGAAGATCGAGGTCGTCGAAGCAACGCCTGACACCACGACAGTCCCCTGGATGCGGCTGGTCAAAGACAAAAGGCAGTTCCTTTTCGGGTCGCAGGGGGGCGGCGTCCTGAACATGAAGATGCTCGATCAGCCGCTACGGCCAGGGCCGAGAGGTGAACCATGATGGATCGTCGCCAATTCCTTGTTGCAGCAGCGACCGTACCATTCCCTGGGATGCTTCATCGTCGTCCTGGAAGCGATGTCTTCGTGCTGCCCGTCGAAGCATGGCGGGCCTTAACTTCTGCCGCATGGACTGTCTGGGGAGTCGTGGTCCCCGACGACCTATCCGCTGAGGCTGGGTCGGTGATGGCCCACCTCATCGCGGATTGCCCAGATGACGTGTTGTTGTACCTCGACCTCTACTTCGGCTTTTGCGAGCCGACACCTGAGATGGAGGCTGGTCGGTTGTGGCTCAGCGATCCAAGCCGACTCAAAAGGCTGTGTGGTTTCCTTTGGGGGGGTAAGTGCATCGTCGAGCAAGACGATGGGTGGACCGTTCTAACCAGGAGAATGCTATGAGTGAAGAAAAGAAAACGTCAGAAGACCAATCGCAACCTGAGATCGAGGAGGTCGTGACCGACTTCGGCGATGTGCGCGTGCGTCAGGATTCGAGATCGAAGAGGTCGAACACGGCGTCCTCGAAGTGAACCTCTTCGGTCCTTCGTTTGAGTTCCTCGATGACGAGGATGATGACTTGGACGAAGACGACCCCGACCTGGACAATGAGGATGAGCTATGAACGACGACAAACCTGGCCCCCTTCTGACCGCGATTATTGTCATCGTCGCCCTTATCGCCATGGGATGGCTGTTTTTCCACCTTGTGGCAGTGTGCATCGTCCTTCTCGGCATCGGTCTGGGGACTTCCCCAGGGTTTGCAGTGGTCGGTGGATTCTTTCTTGCCATCGCCGTCGCCGTGTTCTTTCTTGTCAGGAGCGTTATGTGATGGTTCGCAGGAAGCCAAAGCGCCAACAACGTTTTGTCGAGGTCGTAACCGAGTTCTTCACCCGCCTCGGTGCCCGCCCTGGATCGTTCTACGATTACGCCCTCGACACGCCCGCTGGTATGCTCCACCTGAGCGTCTACGACACCTGGGTTGCGACTCGGTTCGATGACGTGGCGATGGGGCGAGCGTTCACGGCGTCCTGCGGTAGCTCCTGCAACCCCTATTCGGGAAAATGGAACTTCCATTTCGGAAGCGGACTCGATCCCGAACTTGTCGTAGCCGATCTGCGGTTTTGGTTTGACCACCTGATGAACTGGAAACCATCATCATGAACCTCATTGCCCTCACCGACGCCCGTTTGGCGTCTCTTCACCGTCAGGTTCTCAACGAGATCGAACGTCGGTCAAGGATTGCCACCGACGGCCACGATGCTCTGACCATCATCTATGATAATGAACTTGCCAAGAGGGCGCTTGTCGTGGCGGCTGCTGGTGGCCATTCGCTCCTGCTCGTCGGCCCGCCGAACTGCGGAAAAACGATGTTGAGGGCGGCGGCTCTGGAACTTGGGCTGGCAGAGACCTTTGAGGAGTGGCCTTGCCCTTGTGGGAATCGAACTCTTCGAGACGCACCGTGCGGATGCACGGTGCGTCAGGTTGAGCGTCATCTTCGCCGGCTTCCATCCGCTGACATCACCGTGGAAATGGTGCGCCCTCTGGAGCGTGAGATGCGAACGTCAGGGACCACCCTGGCTGACATGCGGAAACAGATCGAAGCCAAGGCCGATTACCAAAGCCTTGACCTGGACACAATTGGCGGCAACTTACTGAAGGCAGCCGTTGCCGAACTGGGGATTGACGCCGCCGTTCGGCAACGTGTTCTTCTTGTGGCTCGGACTATTGCGAACCTCGATGGACGAGAGCAGATCGAGCCTTCCCACCTCTGCGAGGCCATCAATTACAGGGGGGTGAGGTGAGCGACTGCCATCGTCCTGGGCAATGATGCATCTTGAACAACGTCGGAAACTGGGCGGAACAAAGATACAACGGGACTCCTGCCCGAGTTGGCTGCGGTGTCTGTTGACCACCTTCTTCTCTTGGACTCCTACGAGCCTGCTCTTCTCAGGACTTCTTCTGGGACTCCAGTTATGTCCTCGACCACGGCCACAGCCTTACTGAAGTCGCCGCCGATGGTCCACTCGCTCAGCACAATGATGCAGTCCAAGCCTGCGGCTGTGGCAGCCGCCAATCCTCGCTCGGAATCCTCGACCACGATGCACTGGTCGGGCCGAAGCCCGTGCCACTCCATCGCCGTCAGGTAAGGCTCGGGGTGCGGCTTGGAGTGCGTGTAGTCCTCCCGAGTCAGTACGAAGTCCATGTACTGGATCACTTCGCTCTTGGCATGGGCCGCCTCGAAGTGTTGGCGACGGGCGCTGGTCACGACACCCATGCGGACCCGACCATGAAGAGATCGAAGCACTTCTTCAACGCCATCGATCACGGGGCACTGTGACGCCAGCAGTTCGGCGTAGATGCGGTCCCGCTCCTTTCGCAGTCGGGACACCGTATCGGCATCGATGCCCTGTTCGGCGGCCAAGACGAATGTGCTTTCGCCACGGCGCAACGAGATGTCCCTGAACTGATCGAGCGTCAGGTCGATGCCGATGCTCCCGAGGACTTCCTGGCAAGCCTGGAAGTACATGCCCTCGGTGTCCACGAGCACGCCGTCGTTGTCCCAGAGCACGGTTAGCATCTGCGGCCTTCCACGGTTCTTTTTGGCAAGGTAGCCACGAAAATACCCAGGATCAAGGTGATGGCCGCATCGACCAAGAGAATCTTCGAGGGTCGCATGGGACGCCCCTCCCACGTCCATGCTACTGTTTCCCCTCCGTCAGTCAACGATCACCGGCAGGGGCCTCGACCGGCTGGGGAGAGAGGTGGCGGCACACCCAGACAATCTCGGCTCTGAGTCGGCCCAAGCGACCGCCAATGACCATGCTGGGGCTGAAGGCGTTCGGCAACTCCCACATCTTGGCGGCCCAGGAAATGGCTTTTTCTCGAAACTTCCCTGCTGCCTCTTGACAGCCATACTTCCACTGACTAACCTTAGCGGAATACTATTGGATGATCTCCGATACTGGAGGGTATCAAATGCTGGATCTCGCTGAGTGCCCCTGCACGGGCGGCACGCTCGACCGGCTGATCCAACCGGCGATCCTGGTCGTGTTGGCCGAAGGACCGCTGCATGGGTATCTGGTGGCCGAGCGTCTTGGGGAAATGCCGAGCTTCGCAGGGCAGAAGCCCGATGTGTCGGGCGTCTACCGCTTCCTGAAGTCGATGGAACAAAAGGAACTTGTCGTCGGATCATGGGATCTTTCTGAGAGCGGTCCTGCGAAAAAGTGCTACCAGATCACTCCAGCCGGTCGTCGGTGCCTGCGAGCGTGGGTTAAGACGCTGGAAGATTATCGGAAGAGCATCACCGACTTGCTGCGGGCGGCCCGAAAGTCGGCGCAGCAGTGAAGGCCGCCCCGAAACTCACCTACTGATGGAACCAGCGATGGCAGCGACCGCCACAGTGACCGAGGTTCAGCCCAACACGATTTCAAGCGTGACCGAGGCGGCCAACCCGACCGTGGCAAAGATGTGCCTTGCCGAGTGCGTTGGCACGTCCGTTCTGGTTCTCTTTGGTTGCGGGGCCGTGCATACCGCCGTCCTCATGGGGGCTCAGAACGGCATTTGGCAAGTCGCCATCGTGTGGGGCGTGTCGATCATGCTTGCCATCTACATGGTCGGTGCCATCAGCGGAGCACACATCAATCCGGCAGTCACCATCGCCTTCGCCGTCACGGACGACCGCAATCGTGGCGCACCCCCAACGGGCTTAGCACCCGTGTTCATCGGGCTCACCGTGGCGGGGCTCATTTCGTTCATCGCCCCGCTCACCCAGGCATGCTTCAATCCGGCGAGGGATTTCGGTCCCCGGTTGTTCGCCTATTTCGCTGGGTGGGGAAGTATTGCACTTCCGGGGCCTCGGGGCCTTGGTTTTATCACCGTCTATATTTTGGCTCCCATTGTCGGTGCCGTCTTGGGAGCCATTTTCTACACCCGGTTGTTACGCCATTGTTCAACAGACGCCACAGGCCAGGAGTTGTAATCCATGAAGCTGATTTCGTTCTGCGTTGCACTGGCTCTCGCACTGCCATTGAATTCCACCTTGTCTGCGGAACTCGACCCGGACATGCCCTACACGGCGGAAAAGTCGAACCCGATCTCCTACGATGTCGATTTCTCCGTCATTGTTACCCCGCCATACCATGCCAAGGTGCTCAAGGTGTGGCTTCCTCTGCCGCAAACAGATTTCGGCCAGGAGGTATCGGAAGGGCGACTCAGCACCTTTCCGATGAAGGTTGCTCCCAGGATCGGCACGGAAAAGGTGTTCGGAAACAAGTTCGCCTTCTTCGAGTTCCACGAGCGCCACGGGGCCCAGATCATTCGCCACCGCTTTAAGATCAAGGTCTGGGAGCTTCGCTGGAACGTCGATGCAGAGAAAGTTGTGCAGGTGACCGATTGGCCGGATTCTTTTGGCCGTTACCGGAGCGGCGAAACCCAGGCTGTGGTCGTGGATGACCGATTTGCAAAACTGCTGAACCAGATCCTCCCTCAACGGGGCAATCCGCTGCACGACTTTTCGGAAGTGATGAACTGGGTCATTCAGGATTTTAAGTATGACCACGTAGATGCATCCTTGCAGGCGAGTTCCGTTCACGCCTTCACGAAACGTTGTGGGCATTGCAGCGACTACCACGGATTCTGCGCCTCGATGGGCCGGGTGCTCGGCTACCCAACCCGCATGACTTATGGCCTTGCTGCGTTTCCCAAGAATTCCCCATCGCACTGCAAGATGGAGGCGTTTCTCCCACCTTATGGCTGGGTCAGTTTCGATGTGTCGGAAACCCAAAAGCTGATCGCCGCTATTCGTAAGGATGCCGACCTGAGCGATACACGTAAGGATCAACTCGTCAAGGCGGCGATGGGTCGGTTGACAAGGGGCTTCCGGGAGAACTCATGGTTTCTCCAGACGAAGGGGAGCGACTACGAGTTGGAGCCGCCAGCCAGCAGGCGTGTCGCCGTGGTTCGCACGGCGTATGTCGAGGCCGATGGCGAGCCCCTGCCGGAACCGGACCCGGCGAACAAAGAGAAGCGAGAGTTCTCGTGGATGACGGTCCATCAATACACTCCCGATCAGCCGGTTACAAATCCCTTCAAGGACTTCAATAGCCTCGACAAGGGTGTCCACTAGCCAAAGACCAAAACACGGAGAAAACATCCATGCCCAAGATTCCGGTGATCCTCGTAGGCGGCTTCCTGGGGGCTGGAAAGACGACCCTCATTCAAGCGGCCACGGAAAAGCTGGCTGCCCAGGGCAAGCGTGTCGGCATCGTCACGAACGATCAGGCAGCGAACCTCGTCGATACGGCGACACTCGCCCGACCTGGGCTGCCCATTCAGGAGGTGAGTGGCGGTTGCTTTTGCTGCCACTTTGACGATCTCGTGGGAGCCATGGATCGACTGGTGGAAGCGGATGCACCTGACGTGCTGATCGGTGAACCGGTCGGAAGTTGCACCGATCTTTCCGCAACCGTCCTCCAGCCGATGAAGCAGCTTCTTGCAGACCGGTATGAGGCGGCCCCGTTTTCAGTCCTCGTGGATGCAACACGATTGCAGGACGCCCTTGGCAAAGGTGACGGCCATCGGTTCCCGAAGAACGTGATCTACATTTACCGGAAGCAACTTGAAGAGGCCGACGTAATCGTCCTGAACAAGGCCGACCTGCTTCTTGGCTGCGAGGTTGCCCGGCTGGAGGATTCTCTCAGGCGGGAGTTTCCGCAGGCCATGGTGATGACCATTTCGGCTCTGCGGAAGGCCGAGCGGTTAGAGTATCTTGGGATCGATGACGTCGACGTCAATCCAAATACGCTTGATGCGCTTCGTGGTCTTCCGACGTTCCTTCCTGCACTCAAGACGATCGAGACGCTCCAAATCGATAACATACTTGAGCAGGAAACAAAGCGGTCTCCAAGCGGGAAGGAGACGCCGGCGAATACCGACCGTGGCGGCGTGCCTTGGGGTCAGCGTGTCTTGGGGTCAGGCCGGGAGTAGGTATTAAGCTGGCGTTGCCAGGCCGCGACGTGCACCGTCCACTACGAGTACGATCTAGCCCCCTCAGAATGATCGAGAAGATCACCAACCACTGATGAACGCTAATCAACGCTAATGGAAGGCGGCGGACGAAGAAGCACCGCCAGAGAAGAGACGGCAAGAAGGGGCTGTATTAGGGTTCATTAGCGTTCATCAGCGGTTCAAACCTCGCCGGTTCCCGTAGTGGACAAGTTGAGGGCCAATCGGCCGGCTCGGCGTTCGACGCGCGGGATCGCCGGTCACCGAAGTTCGTGCTTCCGAAAGCATCGGGAAGAGAGGGTAGAGCACCAGGAAGCTCCAATAGCTAAGAAAGAGAATCGCAGCCGGACGCCCCGTGGGGCGCCCGGCTACACTTTATCTTGAGTGGCGTTGCCGTATCGAAGTCGCACGCGGAAGCTTCGCGTCGACGGTCATCCCCGCTTCGGCCTACCGGCAATGGCGTCCGGATGCCTGGCGCCGGCCACGGGCACGGCCGATGCCGAACGCCTTGCGCGAGCCGAGGTGTTTGCCGTGCCAGAACGCCCAAAAGGCGATTGCGGCGCAGATTGTGATGATGAGCAGTGGTTCCAAGATTGACTCCCTTGCATGGTGTGTTGGTTGATGACGCGGCCCGGCAGGCCGTCAGCCGGCCCACTGCCGGCAGTGCGACTCGCGAACGTCGCACATTGCATAGCCCCAGCCGGGCCGGTAATTGAACCGTCCGGCGTCCAGGGCGTCGAGGTACTCGCGGAGGACACCGAACAGCCGGCGGAAATGCCCGTCCGTGCGGGCCGGATAGCGGTGGCCCTCGATCTTGGGCGTCTTGGTCTTGATCAGGCTGTGAATCTCCAACCCTACCTCTTCAATGCCGGTGCTACGGCGAAACAGGTAGCTGTAGCTGGTCAACCGCACCTCGTGCGTCACTTCAAACGGCGGTGCCGAACGGCTGGACGTTTTGAAGTCCCGAATGACGGGGCCATCGGGGTCATCGAGCACCAGGTCCACGATGCCCAGCAAGGGGATGCCCAAATCCTCGCCCGTGAACGGGTCGACGAGCGGCACCTCCATCGTGGCTTCGACAGCCAGGGGCCGCGGTTCGTCGGGCGGGACCTGGGCGAGGTATGCTTTGACTAGATGGGCTACCTGCTGACGCAGGGTGGTTTCCTGCGTGGTCGAGTCGAAGTCCATCTGCTCATCGGCAACCGCCTGGTCCCAACCGGCGTCCATGCGAGTAATCACTTCATCAGGCGGAAGCGTGATGCCGAGCATCCGATGGCGGTAATGGTCTTCAAGCCCACGGTGACAGCACTTCCCGACGAACAACGCGGGCGAAGGCGGTGTTCGGATGCCATCCAGGTAACGCAGTCGCCACGAAAGGGGGCACCGCAACCAAAGGTTCAACCTCGATGGGGAAATGTAGTCCCAGACGCCGCGGTTGCGCTCTTGCGGCTGGTCGAGTGCTAGCAGGCTGCTGCTCATGTTGCCGCTCCATGAAGCGCGTTGTCGAGGTTGATCTCGCCCGACTTGACGCCCTTCAACATGTCGATCAGCCCCGAGGCGTCGAGACCGGTAAGCCCGGCAATCGGCTTGCCAAACATACGTTCGGTCAGTGTTTCCAGCCGCCGGACGCCCAGCCCCTTGATCTGGCGGGCAAGCTGCTGGATGTACTCCAGTTGTTTGATGCTCGCGCTGTGCACACCGTTGCCGCCCCCGCCGTTGCCGTGAGCGCGGTTACCGTTATGGCCGTTGCTGCCGTTGCCGGCGGCCCGGGCCTTGCCGTTGCCATGGGCGGTGGAGGTTGTGGATGAACGAGGCATGGGTGGTTGACAAAGCTGGGCATTCTGACCAGACTCAAGAGTAGGTGTCCTGCCACTCCGAGGTCTGGTCGTCTGCTGTCTGTCATAGGCGGCCGTGAGCGTGGTGGCGCATCAGGGCCGATAGGCACATTCCAAAGGTTCCAGGGAACTGTCGACCATGCCGAATGATCCCAATGGAAATGCCGGGGTATCGTCGGGCACACTGGCCAGGCAACTCGAACAGCTTGCCGAACGGTTCGACGCGGCGTGGCAGACCGGCCATCGGCCGCGGATCGAAGAGTTCCTGGGCGACGAAACGCTCACCGCGAACCCGGCTGGGCTCCGCCAGGTGCTCCTGGAACTGGTCAAGTGCGATCTGGCCTGGCGCTGGAAAGGCCCGCCGGCCGAGACGCTCTCCTCGAGAATGGCGTCGGAGCGGACGGATGTCGGTACGGGTGTGCTGTTGTCCAGCCGGCCGAAGCTCGAAGACTACTGCCGCGCCTATCCGACCCTCGGCCCGCTCGACGATCTGCCCGACGAGCTGATCGTGGCCGAGTACGACGTCCGGCATCGGCATGGCGACAAGCCCTCGCACGAGGATTATTGCCGGCGGTTCCCGGTCAAGGCCGAGCGGCTGGTCGAATTGCTGCGGCAGGCCGACTTGGCCCTCGCGGCCGGCGCTAAGGTACTCGCCGAGACAACCGCCTTGCCCGCCGGCGCGGGCCTCGACCTGCGGCCGATTACGCGGGAGCGGTTTCTGGACAACCTTGCCGAAAGCGGGTTGATGACGGCCGAGCAGGCGGCCGCCGTGCTGGAAAGCCTGCCGCCTGCGCAGTCGTCTGAAGGAGAACCCGCCGACGGCTGCGCACTGGCCCTGCGACTGGTCCGGGCCGGCCGGCTCACGCCCTACCAGGCCGAACAGCTTTGCCGGGGCGAAACGGGCATGTTGGCGTTCGACGAGTACACGGTGCTCGACCGGCTTGGCGCCGGCGGCATGGGCGAGGTCTTGAAGGCCGAACACCGAAGCATGGGCCGCATGGTGGCCGTGAAGGTGCTCGCGCCCAAACTGGTCGATTCTCCCGACGCGGTCAAGCGGTTCCATCGCGAGGTCCGCGCGGCGGCCAAGCTCATTCACCCGAACATCGTTGTCGCGCACGACGCCCGCGAGCACGCCGGCCGGCACTGTCTGGTAATGGAGTACGTCGAGGGGTACGACCTGGGGCAGATCGTCAAACGGCATGGGCCGCTGCCGGTGGCCCAAGCGGTCGACTACGTCATGCAGGCGGCCCGAGGACTGCAATTCGCGCACGAAAACGGCATCGTCCACCGCGATATCAAGCCGGCCAACCTACTGTTGCAGTCGCCCTCGTCGTCCGGCAGGGCAACCGGACGTGGCGGGCAGAAGGCAATAGTAAAAATCCTCGACATGGGCCTGGCCCGGCTGGACGACGCGGCGGGCGGCGACGACGAGCCCGAAGACGATCGGCTGACCGGCTCCAGCCAGATGATGGGCACGTGCGACTACATGGCGCCGGAACAGGCGGTCGACACGCACAACGTGGACCATCGGGCCGACATCTACGCACTTGGCTGCACGCTCTACCGTCTGGTAACCGGCAAGCGGCCCTACACGGGCGCCACGCCGGTGCAGGTGCTCATGGCGCACCGCGAGGCGCCCATCCCGTCGCTCCGCGAGGGGCGCGACGACGTCTCGCCGCAGCTTGACGCCGTGTACCGGCGCATGGTAGCCAAGCGGCCCGAGGACCGGCAGCCCTCGATGGCCGAGGTGATTGACGAGCTTTCGGCCTGCTGTGTGCCGGAAGCAGCCGAAGAAGGGCATAGCGACAGCGCCCTGAAGGCCTTCCTGCACGAGGTGGCCGCGCAGAGCACCGGCACGGGGGTGACCCGCGCTGCGGGGGTGTCGAGCACGGCCGGGGCCGGCGGGCATTCAAGCCCCGGCGCTGGCCTATCGACCGTTGCCGGGGTCGGCCTTGCACCGGCGGTTTCTGCCCTGCGTTCGTTGCGGCCGTATCTGGTGGTAGGCGGGCTGGTGATGGTTGTGGCCGTGTTGGCCGCGCTGTTGGCCGTAGCGCTTCGGCCCTCGAAGCCCGCCACCGCACCCGGCGGCCGCGGCACGCTGGCGTTTGAAGGCCCGCTGGACCAGGTGCAGGTGGTTGCCCGGTACGAGCAGGGCACCACGCTCAGGGAACTGGTTCTCAACAAGCAGGGGCAGATCGCGCTGCCGCCCGGCACCTATCACCTGAGCCTCGCCCGCGGTTACCAGCACTACGGGGTCGTACCCGACACGGTCGACGTAACCCCCGGCGAGCAGGTCGCGGTGCGGATCGAGTGGAAAGCGCGTGCCGCCGTCGCTCCGTTCGACGCCGCCACAGCCCGCAAACACCAAGAGGCCTGGGCCGCGCACCTCGGCAAACCGCTGGAAATCGAAAACTCCATCGGCATGAAGTTCGTGCTCATCCCGCCGGGCGAGTTCATGATGGGTTCGACGGAGGAAGAGGTCGCGCAACTCCTGAAAGAGGCCAAAGAGCGACAGGACGCGCAATGGTATATCGACCGGCTTCCCTCCGAAGCGCCCCGGCATCGAGTCCGAATCACGCGGCCGTTCTACCTGGGGCTTTACGAGGTGACGCAAGCCGAGTACCAGCGGGTGATGGGGAGTAATCCGAGCGCCTTCTCAGCCGAAGGCAAGGAGGCTGCCAAGGTGGCGGGCCTGGACACGAGCCGCCATCCGG
>JAVEUP010000238.1:0-10737 GCA_034005525.1 Thermoguttaceae bacterium
CATCGTAGGCCGGAAAGAACCCCTCGTCATCCTCCAGCACCATCAGATCGTACGCGGGAATCCGCCCGTCCGTGGCGAAACCGTTGATCACGTCGACCGCGCCATCGGCCACCGCCCGGTACATCAGCCCCGAGTCCATCTGCCGCGGCGTTTCCGGAAACTGCAGCCCGTAGTGCCCGGCAAGGCCCGGGTACCCGTCCGGCCGCGTATGGAACTCGGCGTCGAACGCCGCCCGCAGGTGCCCCGGCCGCTCGCGTTCGAACAACAACGCCCGGACCGCCACCAGCAGGACGCCGATACCGGCCACCAGAGCGAGAAGGGTCAGGATGCGGGTGCGCTGGGGCATCAAACTCATCCATTGCGATCCTCGATCCGCTGCCACACCGTGTCGTGCTTAAGACCGATCGACGGATCCGCGATCAATTCGTCCCGTCGTAACCGTTCACAGGGGGACTGTCCCAATTTTCGCGGCACAAAGGGCGGTCTTGCCCAACGACCCACAGTTTCCGCCGCGAAAATGGGACTGTCCCCTTTGCATGTAGCGGAGAAAACTGCCTGCGCCGCCCCGTGAACGTCCAGTCCCACGCTATTGTAGGCGAATTGGATTGTGGGGCAAAGTGTCATCCCCCGCCAATCAAATACCGGGATTCGTTCGATGAGACATCGATTCTCCTCGTATCCTTTCGACCGTCAGCAGCTTCGCGTGGCTTCGGAAAGCCTCGACAATCTGGTCGAGCGCGGTGTTCGGCAGGATGATCCCGCCGCAGTCGCGGCATTTGTTTAGCGTGATGTTCGGCGCCACAAACTCGTGCAAACGGCCTTCGTGCTTGAAGGCGGTCTTGTAGTCCGTCGTCTCAGGGTAGACGGCCGTAGCGCCGCACTCGGGACAGCGATGGGGAAAAGGCTTCGGAGGACGTTGTTTCGTGGGCATGACGTGTGCCGGCCATCTGCCTATCAATTGCGATCACACATCCATCCACGGGCTGTCGGGGTAAAGACCGGGGGCGGTTGTGCCGTAGAGACTGCTGTAGAGTCGCGATGTCGCAGACCGGTCCTGCAACGTGAACGTGTGTTCGTCGCGTTTGGGATCGTCGATACCCGGCCGGGCGACGTGCGTCATGGCGATGCCCCAAGTAGCCCGCAGGGAATTGCCGTCTTCATTTGCATGACCGACAAGCAACCGGCGTTCCTTGACCGTTTGCCAGAGGAACACTCGCACGATGTCAGCGCCCCGCCCCAACTCGGCACGGGCCCGTTCCAGGATGGCCTTGGCCTGTTGGTCGCGTCTTTCAGCACTGTCGGTCGTGCCCGCTGTGTGCAGGTCAATCCGCCGGGGCGGTTGGAAATCGTGGTGACGGGCAAGGGCTGCCTTGGCAAGCCTCATTGCAAAAGGCAGGTCGCCGCCGCTTCGCTCTGCTGCGAGGTGAGGGCTGGAAAACGCGATGAACGAGTAGAAGCAGCAGAATGGCCGCAGCGCGGCAAGTTGCTTGTCGAGGTCGGCTGGGATTGTCGGGGACGAGAATATGGATTTCCAAAACGCCTCGTCGTGGGTTTCGTCCAACCGGTAACGCCCGGTTCCGGCAGTCAGGCGACCGCTTCCCACCAGCCGATGGATAGGCAGGTCGAGCCGCATCGCCGAGGTTTCCGCTTCACCGGCCCACTCATCTTCGGTTTCCGGCAGCGCATCGGCCGGAGGGACGAAAGGCCGCACTACCAAACGATCCTTCAACGGCTGCCGTAAGCTTCTGAGTAAGTCGAGTGCGGGCAAACTGCGCGACCTATCGCGTCGTTGCCGGCGTTCGAGGTCTTGGATAATCAAGTCGAAAGCGTAGGCGTACCAGCTCCCATCGCACAAGTTGGAAACGACCGTGTTGCACACGCCACCCGGGGCACGCGGCAGCAGCCTTGCGCCGAAGCGCCGCAGCCGTTCGAGCCATTCGCCGTCGCCGGCGTTGTGCTCGTCATCGAATAGGTGCGGGGTGAGCGCGTATTCGGTGAGCATCAGGCGAACCTCTCTTCGTAGTCCTGCTCGAAGAACTTGTCGGGCCAGGGCTGCAAGAATTCGCCGTCTTCGCCAATGCCGATCTCAAACGCGCTGGTCTGGCCGTCCTTCGACTCCACGTACAGCGCAATCACGTCGCCCGGCCGGACTGCCCGCTCGTTGTGCGGCCGGCCCTGGTGCGTTTGGCGAATGCGGCGCAGGATGCGCAGGATGAGGTGCTCGCTGTGCGTTTCCACCAGCAGCACCTTGCGCGGCTCGGCCAGGGCGCCCTCGATCATGAGGTCGCCCAGGACCGCCTGCTGCGTGGGGTGCAGGTGCAGTTCGGGCTGCTCGACCTGAACCACGTCGGCCCCGGGCGCCAGAACGGCCGCCAGGACGGGCACCACCTGGACAATGCCCAACCCCACGGCCGACGGCGAAAGATCGACGCCCTTTTCCATGTCCCGCACGTACACCCTTCGCCGCTCGGGCATGGTTTCCAGTTCCGCGAGAATATCCTTAAGCAGGTCCGACGGCTCGCCCTCCTCCCATTCCGCCCGCAACATGCGCTCCTGGAGGTACCGCTCGATCTCGCGTCCGCGCTTGACCACAAGCCGGCAGCCGGTGCCCAAGCGGTCATCGTCCCAAAGCCATTCGCTTACGCCCTCCGCCACTCCCTCGCTCCCCGGCGCCATGAACAAGTCCCATGCGGCCAGGCCCGAGGCCCAACGTGAATCGTCCGGATACCGCGGCGGCACGTGGTCTGGCGGGGGGATGGCGCGAATGGGCCCGACGTAGCGGAAACCGGCCAGTTGGTCGCGCAGAAACCGCCCGGGGCCAACAATCAGGCGGGAAAGCAACTGCTCGAGAAAACGCACCTCGTCGGCGCGGTCTTCCGTGGAGTCGTCGTCAGACTCGTCTTCGCCAAAACGCATCGGGCCAAACTGAAGCCGCAGCGGCCGATCGAGTGTCGGCATTGCATCGGTCATGCCCGAACACATGACATCGGCGAAAGGCCTGTCGGCCAGCGAAAGGATGGCGGCCAACGTGCGTTTGGCCTCGGCATCGTCCAGGCCGGGAACGCGTGGATAGGACACGGCACAGATCGCTAGCTTCCCCGTATCTCGGCACTTGCCCACCCAAGTTCTGATCGTGTTGCCTTCGACTGTCTTCTCGCCCCGCTGGATTGTTCCGGGCTCGAAATCGCCGGGCGACTTGAGCACCGATACGACCGCGTCGGGTGGCGATTGTCCGGCGGCGAGCCCCTGTGTTTCCGCGTCGCTCGCCGGCTCCGCATCGGGGTCGAAGTATACGGCCATGGCAAGGTCGCAAAACTGGGGAAAATAGAAATCGACAGGCCCTACCGAATCGGCGCCGGTCTCGCCGGCTCCAAGCGCCGGATGGTACGGATTCAACGTCAACAGCGCGCCTCGACTGATCCGGTCGGGCTTCCCGTAGTCGGGCCAGTAGTCCAGCGATGCCAACTGCCGGCCATCAAGCCCGACCGAGTATTCCAGGACAACCGGGTCCGCATCTCCCTCGGGATCGTCGAAACCGATGGTCATTTCGACCCAACCCGACATGACGTCCAGCCCGAGGGCGGAGAGGTCGATCGCGCCGGTTCCGACGCTGCCATGATAGACAAACTCGTCGACCGGGAACTCCTCGTGCCATGCGACGCGGCTGAGGTCGAGGTCGAACCGCAGGCGGATTTGGCGTTCCTTGTCCTTGCGATGGACCAGTTCGCGGAACCCGCCCAGGTTCACGCAGTCGCCGCCTGCGATGGTGCGGTCGGCATCGAGGTTATGGCGCTCAAGCACCTCGCGCGCATAGTGGACTGCGTGCATGATCGTGCTCTTGCCCGCGCTGTTCGGCCCGAACAACAGCGTGATCGGCCGGATAGGAACAACGACCTTGTCGGCGATGCCCTTGAAGTTCTCGATGGCTATGCTGGAAATCATGTCGATTCTGGTACTTAACGAACAGTGGGTCAAGGCTGTAACGTCGTCCTCATGCACTCATTTTGTCAATCGTTTGCGGGAGGAATCCATGACAGCCGGGAGGAGCTTGATGGACATCTGTTGGCACACTGACTGTCGGTCATTGTACGGCACGACGTACATATACATATGGTAGGCCACAAGCGTGCGAACCACGCCCGCAACGAAGTCATTCTTGTTCAGCTGTCGATAGAGCTTCACCGCCGCATTCTTTGGGAAGCGACCAGGCCTTTCCAAATCAAAAGACAATCCGAATACCTGTGATGCCACATCCTGCCCCTCATCGAGAACCCTATGGATAGTTGGTGCAAGGTTCTCTGAAGCGACACAGAACGTGGTGTGCTTGACAACCGCGAAGCACACAAACTGCGAAAGGCCCAGCAAATGCCGGCACACCTCGTTGTGAATATCAGATTGCGTCAGAGTTGGCTGCTCCTCCTTATGGGCCATGGCTACGTCCTCAATAAGTGCCGGAAGCGACGCCTCTGCAAACAGTTCAAAGTATGACGCAAGAACCCTCCGGGCGAGGCCAACTACCCTGTCAAGCACCTCTTCCTTTGTTTCTCTACTCGCGGAGCCGGCCATATTCCGAAGCGCCTGTCCGAGAATCTGAATTGTCTTGTACGCCGCATGTATGTCGAAGAGGCGCTGTACAGACTCGTCGTCGGGCTCAGGCGGTTCCACATCATTGCCCGCTCTAACTGCGGCTAGTCTTTCTGCAATCAACTCGTCATGCCGAAGCCTCAGTTGACGCCGGTTCTCGTCTGGTGAGTCCGGAATTGCGACAGCTTCGATGGTCTGCCCCAGGCGATTCAACGCCTCGACATCATTGTCCAGGGACGCCGGCACAACGTCCCTAAACAGGCCTTCGCACGTTCTCATCATCTCGTTCAAGACAATCGGGTCGCCCGTAAGATGGGCGAGAAACAGGACGATATCCGCCGACACCCGGTGATGCAACTGCTTGCACAGATCGCCGATCACTTGCCGCGTTGCGTTCTCATGCACACTCTGATTCAAATAGTATGCCACGAAGAAGCAAAAGAAATATGCGTACTTAAAACGCACCTCAGTGCCATTTACCGAAAGCACCGCGAGAGATGTGAAATCGTCCAGTAGCTTCCGAAAATCTATGCAAAGCTCAATCTCGTCCCAATACCTGTCGTGCCACGCCTCCATGGCATCTACGGACACTACCATACTGCGGCCATCATAAAGCCATTTCGCAAATGCGGCAAGATAATGGTATTTGTCCCCAATGCTTATCCGACCGAATCGTGACTTGCTCAGAATTGCTGTGATGACACCTTCGAACAGATGACCAAACGATCCACCCTGAACACTCGCATTGGAAATATCTGCTTGTTGAAGCACCACGATTAGGAACAGTGGATACGCGGGAAGAAGTTGCTTCCGGATCACCGCGTTGAGAACACCACAGAAGCGATCCACCTCAGATTCCAATTCCCACTCGTCTGGTACAGTGTCACCAGCAAGCATAAGCCATTGTCGCACGAATTGTTCGCGCAGGTACTCTCCAAACCCAAGAAGAATGAGGTGGCGGTATTCCCAAAGGCCGGAGTTCCGGCCGTCCCTGCCCTTCAGTTCGTCGAGTTTTATAAGGTCATCGCCGCAGACAACAACGGTGGAGAAGCGTTCCTCCAATCCACTTAGCAGGGATTCACGAAGAGACGTCGAGGGTGGCATGCGATGTATATCATCTATCAGGACAACGCGTTCATCTTGTGGGAGTTGCTCAAACGCATCGGCGCTGAGGTTTGAAAACTGTTCTTTGACAGCGTTGCGCAACACTTCGCGCAGTCGCTTGGGGTTCTTTGGTAACTCTCCGCCATTAAGCAGCAGTGGGGTCTTGCCGTGCTGAAAGGCTTCCTGGAACAGCCGCTTCATGAGCGATGTCCGACCGCTCTTCTCCCCACCAGTGATAAGTACCTTACCTGGTTTCAGGACTTCCTCAGCAACGTTCGGGCTTCGGATCTGCTTTTGCCCGCTTCCCTCATGTTGGGCATCGAGTTCCCACAGATCCGGATAGAGAAATATGTCGGATAGGCGAACGGGAAGCCGAGGGTCGCGGCGCGGATGACTGACAGGAGCACCGGGATCTTCGAGAAATGCAGCCATCCCTTCAGAGAGAGAATAGCCCGACGCCCCACGATTACGCTCATTGGATGAGAGCGGAAGTGCCTCGGTGGCCTCACGAGCGAAGTAAGGCCCTGGAACAGCCTCTTTATGCTCGTATCGTGATAGGTCGAGCGTGTTGTCGGAAACAGACAGCCGTAGCAAATTGAAGCTGCACAGCAGGGGAGTGTCTGCCTCCTGAATGACGCCACCAGAAATATACAGTACCTTCGATGCCTCTCCGTCAAAGCCGAATAGCTCTCTGTGCTCGCTGGCTCCCGCAACATGCTCGTGGTTCACCAAAACAATCGAAGCGAGTTCGCCAACCCGGTCGCGAAGGGGACGCATTGCCTGTGGCTGGGCAAACCAACGGGTCGGATGATGCAAGATCGCGACCGAACACTCCGCAGGTTTGCTGGGAGGCTGAATGGCCCCGATCGGGAAGAGCAAGGAGCCGGGCAGCTCGTGGAGCGAAGACATCCACGCGGTATTAAGCAAATGAATGCGGATGGTGGCTGCCCCATCCCTCACATCAACGGCATTATAAAACGGTGACACGCGAGTGATTCCTTGTGCAATACCGGCAACGTCTTGCGAAAACGCGAAAAACGCGCTCAAGGGTTGGAGTATGATGCCTTGAATCGATCCAGGCGGGATGGCCGTTTCCGTTAACGACCGAAGCACGAGATCACGCGCCGCTTGATCCCCGCTGAAGTCGCAATCGTGGTTGCCCGGGATGACAACCCGCTGGACGGATATATTGGCGTTACGCGACCGGATAGCACTCTCAATGCTCTCAATAAAGCGTACCGCCAGACGAAATTGGGCGGGCAGACCCGAATGTGCCGCGTCCCCGCAAATTGCAAGAACAATCGTAGCGACGTCGTCGCTTGCTTCTGCCGCAATTGCTGCCCCAATTTGTGGAGCCCTCACGAAACCCGGGTCATCGTCATGGCGGAAGTGCATGTCGCCAAGCTGAGCAATTATGATTGACATGTGGTCCGTTCCTTGTGTGGGTAAGCTGCCTATGTCTCGCGTGATGAGCAGTCAACGCTGTCCTTGAAACGCTTGGCGGGCTAGGGATTGATACAATGAACAGGATTCCGTGGCGGCGCGGCGCTGCCGGTCTACAGCCGCCCGGACTTGTTGAGTGCTGTCGACAAACTCCTGCTGCGACCGCAAGCATGGAAGCATGAGTGGCAACCGCCGAAATGTCGACGCGCTAATATTTGACATGTTGTTCGATGGAACAGCACTCCGGAACAAGAGGCTCTTGCCGAAGCCGCTGTTCAAGTAGGCCGAGATGAATTCCGGCAAGACGCGGCGATGATCGAAACGAAAGCGGATGAGATAACCCGCAAACGCGAACACTTCATCATTAGACCAGATGGCCGTCTTGCCAACTAGCTCAGGGCTATTGGTTCGGTTGAAAAGCAGGTCGCCCTGCCTAACCGTGTACTTCGGCAACTCGTCATCTGTGAAGTCGAGCCACTTCAGATCGGCGAGATCCCATTCACCGCCATAGGTTATGTTGTTCATCCTCAGCACAGGGTAGCCGCGTTGGTCAACCTCAAGCGAGGAGGATGTCCCGTATTGCGACTCCACAACGACGTCGCCCATACAAACGATCGGCCATTCTTTCGGATTTGAACCAGGGTCTCCGAAGAGGTCACAAAAGATTGCACAAACGAGGCTGGTAGTCGCATCAATCATTTGGGATCGTTTGCGCCGAATGCCATCCGCTTGATCCAGGATCGCCGCAATCCGCTTCTGCTCGGGAAGCGGGGGGAGGGGGATTGGGAAGCGTTTGACGAAATCCGCGGGCACTCGCTTCTGGCCGGCGGAGCCGGTCATATTCTGCTCGGCTAGGTGGCGAAACGCCGGATTCCATATGATGTAGAACAGGTATCGGCCGTCCACTCGCGGGCCTGGCCGCAAGACATGAAACTCGGTGGTGCCAAAGCCGATGTCGTGCTTCAACTCAGTAGCATGAGCGGCCTTACCATTCTGCACGCATGGGGTGATCTTTGCGATCAGGACATCACCACGCTCGAAGTACGTGTACCCTTTCACGACATCCCCAAGCTGCCGTTCCTGCTCCTCGGCAATGTAGCCGTCTTCCGACACAGCCGCCATAGGCACAAACGACACACGCCGAGACGTATCGGACGCGATGGACCTTGGACAGCGCGGATTAACTTGCGCCACATCGGCAATTGTAACACTCTCGACCATTGCTGTCCCCGTCATTCACCCTTGTTCCGACTCGGCTTTAACCATTCGCGTTTACGCCGACAACTCGAGCATCGGCCCCTACAAGGGGCACGCCTACGAACAGTCCATCCCGGCCAGGGCGTATTCGAGCAGTGCGTGGTCCTTCTCCGTGCAAAGGAGGATGCCGACGGGCGGGCTGTCGGCTTCCGCGCGGACGTTGCGGTCGTACCAACTGACGTAGGTGTTCAACTTCCCGATGTTCTCGTGGGAATTCGGGAGTCAGTGAGTCCCGAATCTGGGGATGGGCCGGGTAAAACTGGCGATAACGTCGCAATTCGCGGTCTTCCAGTTCTTCAAGGTCCCTAGCGATTTCCGCCTCCGTTTTCAGCCGCTCGAGGATCGTCTTCGCCGGGTACTGCTCGGGCATGAAGACGGCCGTGCCGGTCCTGATGTCGCAAGTTGTGTCGCAAGTTTGTCGCAAGTTTATAAGTCCTGACGTAGGATGTAGTTGAGTCGGTTGGTTTCGCCCGCGTGGGTGACGAGGCTTTTGGCTTCCAGGTCGCCCAAGTCGCGCTGGAGCGTGCGGCGGCTGACCGTCGGGAAGTGCCGTTCGAGGTCGCGGATCGTCACCGAGGGCGCTTCCATCAGTTGGGCCAATATGGCCGCCTGACGAGAGTTGAGGCGATGCTCGCGGACCAGGACGTCCTTTTGGATCGCTCGGCGGCCCCGGGCCTGCACCTCGGCGAGTTGGGTAGAAAGTCCCTCGACGTAGAATTCGAGCCAGCCGGTCAGGTCCATGCCGGCGTCGCGCACGCCTTGGATCGCCCGATAAAAAGCCTCGCGATCGCGGTCGTAGTATTCGCTGATGGTGAAGAGCCGCTTGAAATCGTAGCCCGCCCGATACAGACACAGCGTCGAAAGCAGCCGCGACGCGCGGCCGTTGCCATCGACGAACGGGTGGACGTGGACCAGTTGGAACTGGGCAATGCCGCTGGTCAGCACGGGATGGATGTCCGAGGGCTGGGCAAGCCACTCGACCAGCCGGCGCATCAGCGCGGGCACGTCGCCCGGCGGCGGTGGCGTGTAGACGGCTCGGCCGGTTGCTGAATTGACCACGTAGTTCTGGACGCCGCGGTATTCGCCGGGCGAACCGCTGCCGCCGCGAACGCCCTGGACCAGCCGCTTGTGGATTTCGCGGATCAGGCCCTCGGTAATCGGCGAGCCGCTGGCAACGTAGTCGGAAACCAGCTCGAAGGCGTCGCGATAGTTGAGCAACTCGCGGGCGTCGTCGGGATCGACGTCGGCGACGGTCTGGCCTTCAAGCAGCCGCTCGGCCTGGTCCAACGTGAGGTGGGTGCCCTCGATGTGCGTGGTATGATGCGCTTCGAGCACGAGAGCCCGGCGGCCCATCTGGACGAGCCACTCGTCGGAAAGCGTGGCGGCTTCGAGGAAGCCGCGAGCGCGCTCGATGAGCGTGAGCCCCGACGTGATGGCGTTGGTGATCGAAAAGCGTGGCTGGAAGAGCGTGTTCACTGGAGCATCGCCTCCAACGCTTCGAGGTCCTTGGCGATTTCCGCCTCCATCTTCTTCAGCCGCTTGAGGATCGTCTTGGGCGGGTCGTGCTCGGGTTCTTCGTACACGTGCTCCTTGTAGCGCCCGATGGACAGGTCGTAACCGGCTGCGGCGATCTCGTCGCGGGGGACGTAGAAGGCGCGGGCGGTACGGTCGGCAAAGTGCTTCAGTGCCGACTTCTTCCCGCCGGCCCAACGTCGCCACTGCTCCACCACGTCGGGCAGGTCGTCGTTCGGGCGGTCTTCCTTGTCTCGCTCGGGCAGCCGGGTGCGTTTATCGTCGAGGCTGTAGCCGTCGCGCTGGACGTCGTAGTAGAAGACGTTGTCGGTACGCCCGCCCTTGGCGAATATCAGTACGGCGGTCGAAACGCCTGCGTAGGGCTTGAACACGCCGGCGGGCAACGACACCACGCCCTCAAGCTGGTTGCCGTCGACCAGTAGCTGCCGCAGGGCCTTGTGGGCGCCGGAGGAGCCGAACAGTACGCCGTCGGGCACGATCACCGCGCAACGCCCGCCCGTCTTGAGCATGCGCAGCATGAGCACCAGGAACAGCAGTTCCGTCTTCTTCGTCTTCACCTTGCCGGTGAGCGAGGTGTGGACGTCGCTGAAGTCGAGCGAGCCCTTGAACGGCGGGTTGGCCAGGATGACGTCGAAGTGGTTCTCGGCCATTTCGGGGAACCGGTCGGGCATGCCGTTCGACAGCGTGTCGCAGTAGTGGATGTTCGGGTTTTCCAGCCCGTGCAGGATGAGGTTCATCGACGCGATGCGCAGCATGGTGGCGTCGAAGTCGAACCCGAACAGCATGTGGTTGAGCACGTGGCGGCGCTGGTCAGAT
>JAVEUP010000050.1:0-43481 GCA_034005525.1 Thermoguttaceae bacterium
TTTAAGGGTGTGAGCCTGGAAGCGAAACCACAGGTTCTTCACCGTGTCGTTGCGGGTGTACTTGCCCTCTTCTTGCCGACGTTCTATCCACAGCGGTCCGCCTTTTTCGTTCAGCAAGCACAGAACAGAATCGCTCGACTCGTGCGTGCGGAGCAGAGTTAGAGTCTCGTCCCACAAACGGTAGGTAACAGTCGGTACCTTCTCGGATCGGTTTCGGGTCTTTGTTCTTTTGCGTGTTATCGTCCCAGCCCGCAGATCGACCTCACGCTTCGTCATTCCACCGATATCGGACGAGTACATTCCACAGTTCAGCATGAGCAACACGAAGAGTTTCAACCGCCCGGAAGAGGCCGCCAAGTATTCCTTCACTTGTGCGACGGTGAGCGTCTCGATCGCTTGGACGCTATTGCCGATGGTCAGGTTTCTACTGTTGAGATTGCGCGGCAAATCGATAAGACGCAACTCCCAGCGAGAGCGAACAAAACGGCGAACATTCCTCTGGACTGCCACCGCCGTCTCAGACGCCATCCTGCCTTCGGTACACTCAGTCGCAAGCCACACGAAGAAATCCTGGATCATCGACTCGTTCAGGTTGTCAAGTGCGTTGTCAGGTGAAACCCATTTGCGGAAAACTTGTAGGCGATGGAAACAGGTTTGGTATGTCCCGAGGGTGATGCGTCCTTGAGTCTGCTGGACTTCCAGCAACTTGAGAAAGGAGTCGATGTGCCCCCGAATGGTGTTCTCGGTGGGGATGTTTCCTGTACCGGCTTCTTCACGCCGCAGGTAGTTGAATCGGTCCATCCAAACGAGATCACCTTCAGGATCACGTCTTTCCTGCCAAAGCGGGTCTTCCTGCCACTTCGAGAGCGGATAGGGCGGGTGCTCCGACTGCAAAGCCGAGTCTAGCCACTCAAGGTGGCTTTCCGACTTCTCGGCAAGGTGTAGTTGCCCATGTGTGCGTTGCCACTTGGCGAAGAGGCGGTGATTCTCCCGGCTGTAATCGTAGTGTTCGATGAGTTCCTGGGGATGCCGAACCTCAGGTGGCAGTGAATCGATTTCGTCCTTCGTCTGCTCCCACCACTCGTTCGCAGCTACACGAGAGGCCGCTCGTGTAGCTGGGGTTCCAAGCTGGCGAGGGCTTACTGTATAATGCTTGCCTCGGTACTGCTTATGCCAACGCTTGGCGCTCCAGGACATCAATTCGAGGACTGGCATGGCAACGTTGTGAGATACAGTAGACGGGTGAGGGGCTGCGGGACTACCAACCCCCGTATCCTATCATTTTGCAAAGCCGTTTGCAAAGCCTCGGGACGATTCTCGGGAAAAATGCTTTGCAAGTAAGTCTCGTAAGTGCTTGTGGCCAAACACTTTATGGATTTCACAAGATACACATTTTGTCTCGACAAGCTAGGGGTCACAGGTTCGAGCCCTGTATCGCCCACTCGACTTAAATCTTGCCGAATCCTGAACTTAGGATATCTTCCGGCGGTCGGGAGTGCGGCCCAAGAGTCCCTGAAGTTCCGCTCTTGCGGCGGGCCCGTTGGCCGATTGGCAAACTACCCGGCTCTTCCGTTTCTAGGTGCAGGCCGTGGCAATGTAGTAGGCACAGGCCGCTGTGCCGTCCCTGAAATAAGGGTTGTCTGCACCTAGAAACGGAAGAGCCAACTACCCTTGTGCCGCGAAGACTGCGACTGTCTCCTGTGAACGGATACTGCTCATTGGTACCATGTTCATGGTGACTATAATGGGAACTGCGCTCACGATGGTTGGCCGCACGCCGACACATGAAGCCGGCAGCACCAACGTGACGGCAGGTGTCTTGCCGCGCGCCTTACACGGATCCGGGAGATCGTGCGATGGCTGAGAAGAAAGGGTTCGACAAGTTCCTGATGGTGACGGCGCCGCTTCTCGATGGCGTGGAGATTCAGGAGTACCTCGGCCCTGTCGTGGCCAGAAATGTCCGCGCAGTCAATATCGTCCGCGACTTCTTCACCAGCTTCCGCGATATCTTTGGTGGACGATCGGCCTCCTATCAGGAGGTCATTGACGACATGTACCGGGAGGTGCTCGGCGAGTTGCGCCAACGGGCCGAGACGATGGGCGCCACCGCCGTGATTGCACTTCGGCTGGACTTCGAGAGCATCGGCAGCAAAGGCAAATCGCTGCTGATGGCCACTGCGCAAGGCACGGCGGTACGAGTGTGAACGGTTACTCAACGACTTGTTTCCGACCCTCAAACCCTGGAATCAGCCATGATTGCTCCACTTGCCCGCTGGTCGTTCTGTATGTTGCTGATCGTTCACGCCCTCCCGCTCTGGGCAAGCGAACAGGTACCTCCGGGGCCGGAACCGGCGAAGCCTGCGGCTGCGGCCGAGGTCCCCGCAGCGGGCGCCGAAGGTAAGAAGACCGGATCCTCACCGCTGCTGGACTGGCGTGCGGGCGTCGCCGTGACCAAGATCACGCCCGACACGCTGATGTGGATGGCCGGCTATGCCGCGCGGAAGAAGCCGGCCGAGGGCACGCTGCAAGACCTGTATGCCAAGGCCCTGGCACTGGAGGACGAAGGCGGCCGGCGGGCGGTGATCGTTACCCTGGACCTCATCGGCGTACTGACGACCATACGCGAGGCCGTCGAGAAGCAAGTGGAAGAGCAATACGGGCTGCCCCCGGCGTGCTTGCTGCTGAACGCGTCGCACACGCACTGCGGACCCGAGTACCGCGAACGTGCCGGGCGTGAGGAAGAGGCGAGCAACTATCACCAGTTCCTGCAAGAGGCGCTGGTGAAGCTGGTGGGCGAGGCTTTGGCCGATTTGCAGCCCGCGCGGCTCAGCTACGGCCAGGCACGAGCCGGTTTTGCCATGAACCGCCGCCGCAACTATGAACTGCCCGAGGACGACGTCAACGCCCGGAAGGCCCCCAACCCTTATGGTCCGGTCGACCACGACGTGCCCGTGCTGTGTGTCGCCGACGCTGAGGGGAACCAGCGGGCCGTGCTTTTCGGCTACGCCTGCCACAACACGACGCTGCAATTCTTCCAGTTCTGCGGCGACTACGCCGGCTTCGCCCAGGAGTACCTCCAGGCAGACCATCCGGGCATAACCGCCATGTTCGTGATGGGTTGCAGCGCCGATCAGAACCCTTACCCGCGTTCGACGGTCGAATTGGCGGAGAAGCACGGCCGGAGTCTGGCCACGGCCGTTGAGGCGGCGCTGTTCGCGCATCCGCGGCCGCTGCACGGGTCCATCCGGTGCGCCCTGGAGTACGTCGATCTGCCTTGGGCCGACGAGGCGAGGGAAGCGAGGCGTTACCCGGTGCAGGTGATGCGATTGGGCGACGACGTCACTCTGATCGCCCTGGCCAGCGAGGTCGTGGTCGACTACTCGCTGCGATTGAAGCGCGAGCTGGGTCGCCCGCCCGCGATTGTCTGGGTGGCCGGGTACTCCAACGGCTACTTCGGCTACATCCCCAGCGAGCGAGTACTGGCCGAGGGCGGCTACGAAGCGCCGGCCTACGCGCCGGGAATCGAGGAGACGATCATTGGCAAGGCCGTGCAGCTTAACCGGGAGATGGAATCCATGAACGAGGCGGTGCGTATTGTGATGTTTGGCGATTCCATTACCAACGGAGCCGGCGTGACCGAAGCGGAGACGTTCCGGGAGGTTTCCCGGACGGAATTGACCGAGAGGCTCGGGAGGCCGGTCGAGGTGATCAACGCCGGCGTGAACGGCGACGTGGCCACGCTGGCGGGCAAGCGGCTGGACGAGGACGTGCTGGACCGCAAGCCGGACCTCGTCACCATCATGTTTGGCGGGAATGAAGCTGGGTTCTACCGTCCGGAGACAAACGGGTTTGCTGAAACGCCGCGAGTTGCACGGGACGAGTTCAAGGCGGCGCTCGGCGCGATGGTAGACCGCCTCCAGGCGGCACGGATAACAGTCGTGCTGATGACGTGTCCACCGATGACCGAACGGTACTGGGGAGCGGACCTAAAGCCGTACCAAGAGCACGGCATCAATTTCCTGGTGAAGGACTACGCCCAAACCATGCGCGACGTTGCCGCCGAGAAGCAGGTTGAACTGATCGACGTTTACGATACATTCCAGCAGGACGGCAACAAGCTGGACTACTTTCCCGACGGCCTCCATCCGAACGCCCGCGGCCATCAGATCATCGCCGACCTGCTCGTCCCGCGGTTGTCGCAGATCGTCGGCCGGCAGGAGCAGTAGAGCGCTGGGGCGACTTAACCGGGATTATTCATCAGGATGTAGGGTGGCGACAAGCAAGCCATGATCTTGGTGGGACTTCGGGCGCTCAGACCGACGTGGGTCCAGCGCGCGGCGTGTCAATCGGCCGGGCATGGCTTGCGCAGTCCCACCAAGGACTTGCGCGGCCTCGGCCCACCCTACGTGAATAATCCCGGTTAAGAGTGGCGACCAGGGGGCTGGAGTCTTTAGTCGTCCTGCCGAGCGATCCGCGAGTGTGCGAGCCAGACCGTGTACGGACGCAGCGGACGCCGGGGCAGCAAGGGCCTGCGACATGCGAGCCATTCTGCTCAGTCCCACATCCTCGCGGCTCCTCGTGCTCCATGCCGTTGCCGCGTGCCGCAGTTCCACGGCACCGGTCGATGTGACCGAGACAGGTAGCCAACTATGCAGTTCGTGACTCAGGACGGATCATGAAGGTGAGTCAAGAAGGAGGGAAGATAGACGGGACAAGGAGCGTATTTCGTTTTGACAAGTGAGGCCACATAGCGGTTCGTCCTGTGCGACTAAGCTGATCGGCTCGCCAGGCGGGAGCTTGTAGAATCCCCCATCCTGAGTGCTCGTTTGGGCCCATCGACCCGATGACAGCACGGTGACAGCTAGTGCGGGGCGAGTCTAGCGTCGGCGGGGCGACTCTGCCTGCAACCCCTTGACAACCGGAACTCCCTTGCTCAGACTCAAGCCCAAGCCTGTGGGAAGTCAGTCTTCCTATCCCTTTCCCTTATCCCTGATCTGTCCCAGGAAGACCTGGAGGACCGCAGCATCCTCTTCCTCCACTACGGCGGGGCCGAGTACCTGCCCAAACTGTTCACGCGGATGCTTGGATAGAGGTCAGCTATGCCAATCGGACGAAGCTTCGGGCAGCACGAGCCACTTACAACGCGACTCCACAATCTTGTCCGGAGTTATCCCAAAGGTTTGGGGGTGCTCAAAGAGTTCATCCAGAACGCAGACGATGCCGAAGCCGACGAGATCGTCTTTGTCATCGATGAGCAGGCGTACGATACAGCCGGCTTGCCGGAGACAATGCGTTGGCTCCATACGTCGCCAGCACTACTGGTCTACAATAGCAGACCATTCAGCGACTCAGACCTTGACGGCATCCAGCGCATTGGTGAGAGCGGGAAATCCGAATCTATCGGGAAGACAGGGCGGTTCGGACTGGGCTTCAATGCCTGCTACAACGTCACCGACGTGCCATGCTTCTTCACCCGGGGTTCACTCCATTTCTTTGACCCCCACTTCCATACGGTGCCGAACGCTTCCGTAGAGAGTCCCGGTCGGTGCTTCGCCGCAGACGAGCTGACAATAGAAGGGTGGCCTCTGCTTGACTCGCTAGAGCAGTTCACAGGTGACGGCGGCAAGTTCGATGGCGTTGTGTTTCGGTTGCCGTTCCGAGGCCCCGAACAGGCCAGAACGAGTCACATCAAGAAAGACCCCTACACACTAGAAGATGCCCTCCAGGCCGTGCAGGAACTGCAGAAGATGGGCTCCGCAATGCTGCTGTTCCTCAAGCATGTCAGGCGTGTGGCTATTCAGCGGCGAGATCGCGGCGGCGCCATAGAAGAGATCCTATGCATGGAGGCCAGGAACTCTGCCGAGATCGCCGAGTCTCGGGCGGAGGTCAACAACCTGCTACGCGCACCCGACCCAGAGCAACTGCTTGAAAGACTGACAGAACAAGGCGATGTGTTTTCGAGTTGCTGGCATGAGTACAGCGTGAGAACCCGGAAGGGCGAGCACATCGAAAAGTGGCGTGTTGTCGACGGGTTCTTCGTTGATGAGGACCTTCAAATCCTGGGCACGTGCCGCAAGATGATCGAGAATAACGAAAAGGCGCTCCCCTACGCGGGTGCGGCGTACCCTCTCGATGCCAACGCAGAGACCAAAGGGCGCGTTTTCTGCTTCCTGCCGACACCGATGTCCACGCGGCTTCCCATTCAGCTGAATGGGTACTTCGACCTTGAGGATTCTCGCCAGAACATGTTCCTCGACTCCGCGACGCAGGGGTCGGCGCGGGTCAGGTTCGAATGGAACCGCGATCTGTTGCGAACGTCGGCGGCGCAAGCGTACATTCAGCTCCTGGCCGAACTCAGGAGCGACTTCACAGAGGAGGCTGCATCTACCTACTACCGGGTCTTCCCGAAGTCTGTAGTTGAGGATGCCGGCTGGGAGGGTTGGCTGACGGCTGCGCTATACGAGGGCGCGGCAGCAGTGGCAACCATCCGAGTTGCCGATGAAATGAAGTGGAGATCGCTCGCAGACACGCGGTCTCTGCCGCTCGATCTCATTTCGGTTCGGGAGGCACTTGTCTCAGAGAGGTGTCTGCCCATACCATCGCCATCGCTTCCATCCCATGTGCGCGACGGTTTCACGGCCAACGGGATCGACGTCCCAGAGCTAACTCCGTACGACCTGAGGATCGAGCTGCAGGTAGAGGACGATGTTGACTGCCCGATCAAGTCAGCACCCAGAGGATGTCTGAGGTCACGTGACTACGTGGTCCAACTGCTGCGATTTTGCCTGAAGGACGATCCAGAAGAAGGGATTCGAGGACTGCCTTTGGCGATTGATTGCCGCGGGTACTTACGCACCATCGGACTGACCGACGCGCCGCTGTATCTGTCACAACACGCGTTGGACTTCGACGTCTTCGCCGAGCATCCCAATTGGTTCGTCGATCCAGGTGTGGTTGTTGACGTCGGCCTAACCGAGGCGGAAGAGGCAAACCTCCTCACGATGGACGCTGATCGATTCATGCACGAACTGGGGGGATATGTGGCCGCAGTCACGGGCGACGACACACCTAAGCTGAGCAGGGCGAGATCAGGTCCGTTAACGGACGGATGGCTCCGCTCGGTTTTCGGCCGGCTGCTTGCGAGTGATCTGGATGGCCTGGCATCTGATCTCGACGAGATTCCATTGATCCCTGACCAGTCACGGACATTGCGTACGATGGGTGATAGCTCAACGCCGCTCTTATTCAAGGGCGCGCAGGACCTGAAGCGTGCGCTAACCGACCTGTCAGTGCCCCTTGTGTCAGGGATCAGCCAGGAGTTGTTCGGCTTACTCCAGACCTTCTCCGCTAAGGAGGGGTGGATCTGGCCAGTGACGCCACGTGACCTCGTTGACACGCTGTCGGACGAGTGCGGCGAAACGCTGGCGGAGTACGATGCTGTGTCGGATGTCCAGCGCGCCATCCTCACGTACTTGAGCCTGGATGACTCGGTCGCCGCCCTTGCGAAGTTGGCTGACAGTCGGCAGAAGCTGATGGGTCTGAAGCTGTTTCCGACGTCCGATGGAAAACTCGTCGATCTCTCGGGAGACACGTACATATCACAGGGATTCACGTTCCCCGCAGTCGACCTCGAAGTAACCCTTCTTGACGATGGGCCGAACCAACGGTGGCGAAACCTGTATGTCGCCCTGGAAGTCCCGGAACTGTCCCGGTCACGGCTGATCAGAGAGGCGCTTCTGCCGGATTTCGAGAGCTTGGATGAGCATGCACGAACCGAAGCATCCGCATGGCTGAGGGATGAGCTGAGCCGAGCTCAAAGCGAGGATGAAGACTCTGGGGTCGCCAGTGGCCTCTTCGAGGAAGTGCGAGGGTCTCCCATTGTCGTATGTGAGGACGGCGAGCTGCGAGCACCGAAGAACGTCTACCAGCCGGGCAGCGAGCTGGCCAAGGCTGTTCTGGGGGACCAGGCGGCCTTTCCCGACATGCAGCGGACCTATGCGAGAAACCATGATCGGTGGCTGGAGTTCTTTCGGCAGCTCGATATGCCAACGGAACCGCAGCTCGATGACGTGGTTGCGTACGTGAAACACCTCGCGGGATGCGAAGCCAGCAAGGACAACGTAGCGAGGATGCACGCAGTCTATCACGAGATCAAACGGCGCGTTGACGCGGCACTTGAGGATGGACAGGAGCTCTCGGCTCACCTTGAGGAAGCCATTGACGATCTTTCCAATGTTGCATGGGTGCCCTTGCGACAGGAAGCCGGTGACCTCTTGTGCTTCAGACTGCCGAAGGAGGCTTACGCATGTCCGCAGGACGTCTTCTTTCCTCGTGTCGGACAGCTCGTCGCAAGCCAGGCTGCGATCACCACGTTGCGGCCGGAGCCCGATAAACGTTGCCGCCAAGCGATCGGATTCCCCGTGAAACCTTCGGTCGAACAGGTTGTGGCACACTTCCAACAAGTTCTTGTAGCGTGTGCTGATGACGAGTCGGCGCCGAAAACTGCGATTCTTGTCCGTGCCCTCGGTCAGATCTATCGGTTCTTCGGTGGCGAGTCACCTCGGGAGGCAGATGACACGGACGAAGTCATCGATGTCTCGGGCGACAATGCTGTGCCGGACTTAGCGGCCGAGTTCTCTGACATTCCATGCATCTGGGATCAGGAACGGAAGCAGTTCTGGCGTCCGGCTCACGTCTTTTCCGTCAACGTGCGATATATGGAACCATGGCGCAGGACGATCCGTGCGAGTGAAGACGCAATAGAGCGCGGCTACGCAGCCCTGGGGCGACGGGAGTCACCGACGACTGAGGACTGGAAGTTGGTGCTCGAAGAGATCGCGGATAGCGGCAAGTCTCCCGCACAGTACGAGGTAGCGGGTGTCATTCGCGAAGTCGTTAGGAGGACAGTCGAGGAATTGGAGCAGACGGGTGACGTCGACGACGAGGTGCTGCTCCCCACACGAAGCGGGGCCATGGAGCCTTCCGGCAGTGTATTCCTTGCCGACGCCCCATGGTTCGAACCCATGCTCGACTCTTGGGAAATTCCTATACTCGCAACCCCGTTGGAGACCGTCTGGCACATTGATCGTGTACTCTGCGTTCCGAGCTTGGATAAATCCATTGAGCAGAGACTGACAGCGTGCCCGGTCGAGAGCAGTCGAGAAGCGGAGTCCCAGGAGTGCTTGCGGCTTGAGGCCCTGTTGCAGTCCGACGAGTTCAGGTTCGGGCTGCGCCGTCTTCTGCGTCACGAAGGACACGAAGCGGCCGATGCATCGCTGATCCATCTGCGTGACATTCACGTTTGCTGCGTAAAGGCGATCAAGACGTCCCTCTTCCTGCGCATCGATGGTTCTGAACAGCTCCTGGGGGATGCGGAGGCGGACATCTACTGGGACCATGAGACGCTGCAAGCCATGCTCGCCGAGAGCCGGCGGCGGTACTTCTGTGACGACCTTGCCGGGCTTCTCAGCCGAGCGCTCGGAATACAAGCACTTCGCCACTCGGCTCCTCTCGTCCACATGCTGAAGTGTGCGCCAACGGAAATATCTGTAGTCTTGGATGATCTCAAGATCCGCCAATACGCGTTTGAAACTGATGAGGACCACAGCCGAGAGGATGAGGTCGCGCCACAGGAGTTCCCTGATGATGACATGGCGGACGAACCGGGCGAGGTAGCCGCCGCTTCTCCGGGGGCTACCGACGCCGAAACGGAAGAGCAAGAGCTCGAAGATGCCGATCTCCAAGATAAAGCCACGGTTGATGGGGCGGACACTGAATCCCCGTCAGCCGACCAGGCAGCACCACGTGTAACGTCTACGGCTACGCCCCGTAGGCGCTCCGCGGACAGCACCGATACGTCGCCTGTGGCACCCCCCCATGGCCAGACGCCGCCGGCGGGTGGAGGAAGCACCTCGCCAAGGCAGGCCACGCCAGGGGGCAAGGCGGGCTCAGGGCATATCGACCAGGAGGCCGACCAGGGGGACGCTGCGCTAAGGAGAGGGACAGGGAGTAGACAACGGCAGCAGACAAAACAGCGCCGTCTGGTCTCGTACGTCTCTCGGTCGGGTACTGACGATAGGGATGCCCAATCGGGGGCACCCAAGGACAGGCGACTACGCATCGCGGATGCCGCAGTCCAGATTGTGCTGGAGCACGAACGCCGGAAGGGGTGCGAGGCTCGACCCATGGCACATTCGAACGCCGGATACGATGTCGTTTCGGAGCGTGATGGCGCAACGCGTTACATCGAAGTCAAGGGGACTGAGGCGGCCTGGGGCGAGCGAGGTGTCGCACTGACACCGACGCAGTTCTTCTATGGTAGAGAGAATGAACAGAGAGACCACTGGCTCTACGTCGTGGAGGATGTCTTCTCTCAGAATCCAAGAATCCACGAGATCCACGACCCTAGCGCGCTGGTTGACCGGTTCATCTTTGACGGCGGTTGGCGGGAGGCAGCAGAGACAGCCGCCGCTGCTGGAGTCTCACTGTCGATACCCTCTCCCGGGGACAAGGTACTACTCGATGGCGAGTTCGTAGGGACCGTTGAGAGCACGTTGGAAGCCGGGCGATTTCCGCTCGTCATCTACCGAGACAGCGATGGCAATCAGCATCGGAAACGGCTCGCCGACGTAGGCATTCAGGCGAAGGAGTCGTAGTGGCAAAGATCTACCCCGTTTTGACTGATTCACAGCTCCGTAACCTGCCGTCACAGGCGGAGGCAAAGGTTTACTGTCGACTGCGAGATGATCTCAGTGATGATTTCCTCATCATCCATGGGAGGTCCTACGTGGCGACGCGCAGGGACGGGAGTCACGGGGACGGTGAGGCTGACTTTGTCATTTTCAGCGCAAGCCATGGCTTGTTGACGGTAGAGGTCAAGGGGGGCGGCGTGGCATACAGCCCAGAAACGGGATGGCAATCGGTTGACCGCCTTGGGAATACTCACGGAATCAAGGACCCTGTGGCACAGGCGAGAAGCCAAAAGTACGCCTTCCTTGGTCAGTTACAGATGCATCGTGAATGGAATGTCCTTCGCCGCAGAATCGCGCTTGGGCATGCAATTCTCCTGCCGGACGTTGACCGAGTTGAGGGCATCGCGTTGCCCGAATGCCCCCATGAAATAGTTGGTGGCAGCCGTGCACTCCAAGACGTGGCCGTGTGGCTGAGCCAAGTGTACGGCTACTGGGAGGGCGACGACTGCATGCCTCTTGGACTCGATGGTCTTCGCGTTGTTGAGCAGGCCCTCTGTCATGCTGTCCATGTGCGTCCACTGCTGCGCGATGTCCTTGAGGATGATAACGCCGTGCGCCTCAGGCTTACTGCGGAACAGGCATCAGTACTGCGGACGCTAGGACGACGTAGGCGCGCAGGAATAGTGGGCGCCGCAGGCACAGGGAAGACGATCCTGGCTCTGGAGAAAGCACGTATGCTGGCGAACGCGGGAGCAAGAGTGCTCCTGCTGTGCTACAACAAGCCGTTGGGAGCCGTGTTGAATCGACAGTTCGCTCCGGCGGGGAAGGTCTTCGCCAGCACATTCCATCAGTTCTGCCAACACTGCTGCCGCCGGTCTGTGGAAGCGGGACGGTCTGATCCCATGGTACGGGTCCAAGCGGAAGTGCCTGCCGACGACTACTTTGACATCCAACTCCCCTTGGCCGCCTTCTATGCCATCGAAGGCCTCGGCGATGAGCTGCGCTTCGACGCAGTCGTGATCGATGAAGGCCAGGACTTCGGCGAGGAGTTCTGGCTTCCGGTAGAAATGGCACTCAAGAGCTCGGAAGACTCGTGGCTGTATGTCTTCTACGACGAGAATCAACGGCTGTACTCCCGCGTATCATCCTTCCCGATCCCTGAGTCCGAAACCTACCCACTCACCAAGAACTGTCGAAATTCGAAGCCCGTACACGATTTCGCCTATCGGTACTATGACGGGGCGCCAGCAGACGATTCTGGAATCGCTGGTGTGGATCCAGTGGCACTCGCAGCATCCAATCCCCGGACGCAGGCCCAGAAGATAGCGCGGAAGGTTACGGAACTCATCCATGACGAAGCCGTTCCGCCATCTGAGATCGCAGTTCTCGTGGCCGGCCATCCCAAGGAACAGTACTACGATCTGCTAAGTAGCGAGACGCTGCCACGACCGGCCAAGTGGTCCAGGGAGGAGCATTTCCAGGAGCAAAGTGTTCTGATGGATACAGTCAGACGCTTCAAAGGCCTTGAGCGCGACGTCATCTTTCTGTGGCTCGACGGAGAGTCTGCAGCGGAGGTGGCGGTCATGTATGTCGGAATATCGAGGGCCAAGTCCGTGCTGTATGTGGTGGGCGACCCGGAATCGCTGGAGCAACTGCGGTTATCCGAGCCACGCTGACGAGCGCTAGGGAAGATGAAATCTGATGAAGGCAAGCATTGGATGGGTACTGCTTTCGAAGGATGCTTCTGCCGAATGCGTTCGATTTGTACCGCATCGCACATGGGGAGAGATCGCAGATACGCCGTTTTTAGAAGATA
Source organism: Thermoguttaceae bacterium (assembly GCA_034005525.1). GTDB lineage: Bacteria > Planctomycetota > Planctomycetia > Pirellulales > Thermoguttaceae > PWXP01. Next base: position 12,508 of record JAVEUP010000050.1, read on the forward strand.
CCGATTTGATCAAGATGCTGTTTCGCAGTCCCCAAGAGGATTTGTGTGGCAGGCATCTGCTCCCCGGTCAGTCATTCCGTGAGTGCATCAGGAGGGCGTGTCATGAGTTCGGAAGCGGATCGCCCCAACCTGCCTCAGTCCGACACACCGAGGCGTCCTGGCATCGCCCGACAGGCAGTTATTCTAGCGGCGGCCGGTGTTGCCGTGCAAGGGCCCGCCGGGGGAGGGTGCGGCAAGAGCTTCCGGCACGTGTGGAAGCGGCCAAGGGCCACGGATTGTCTACAGCCGGCAAGAATAGCTGTCCGGTACCCTTGTTCTTGGCAAGCCTCAGTGTTTGGCCGTGGGATTGTACGGCTGAAACGGTCGATGCACTGGGCAGCGCCACCACCGCCACGTTCGACGCGGGCGCCAACCAGCTTTCGCTCCGCGACCCGAACAACATCGGCTGGAACGCAGAGGCTGGCCGCGACCGTGAAGATGCGGCAGGTTGTAGGATGGACTTCAGTCCGTCAAGAACAAGACCACAATCCCTCGGACAAACAGGGAAAGCGACGGGCTGAAGCCCATCCTACGGACCAGGAGAAGCCGAGTGGCAGGTCTCGAATGTCTGTCCGTCTGCCCAACACAACGGCGGGCACTCTTAACGCAAAGACGCGAAGACGCAAAGAGAAAACCTGTTCATGTCCCCTGATCCGGGAACCTCACTGGACGATCGTTCCCGCTACGGGAATGATCCGGGTCAGCCTCTCCAGCCTTAGAACCGGTCACTCCCGTGGCCCCGGCTCGTTTCTCGCGCGACGACGACCAGGCACCCCCCCGCCCTCGAATCGCACCCATCTCCAAGGGGTCGGGCGGCTCGGCGTGATAGGCAGATCAGATAGGACGCGGGCAGCGGGAACCGCGAGTGCTGAGGGCTGGCAGGGTCTTGACCCGCAACGAGTTACGGGCACTTTGGATTCTGCCGGACATTGCGCGTTGCAGCTTACCCTGAACAACAACCGACCATCACCGGATGATGGTTCCTGCTCGTTCTCCATTCGTGCGGAGCCGGCGGCCATCAATCGTCTCGGTCGGCTTCTCACGGCCTTCGGGGAGTTGAAGCATTCAGAGTTACGATGGTCGGACACGGATGGAGAACTCATGGAGCGGCAGACAACCATTGCCGATCAGTTCCGAACATGAGCCTCCAGCGACTTCCGATAGCGGGGGCGACCGATAATGGTCGGGGATCAACCCCCGGTTGAGTACCATTTACAGAATGGGCCAGGCTGTGAACACGGCCAAGGTGATCGCTTTGCCTCTGCTCATCTCGTCATCGTCTCACTCAAACTTGTGTACAGGAAGTGTCTTCCTATCATTTGTAGGTGGCAGAGTTGCGGTTCTAGCGGCGGCCGGTGTTGCCGTGCAAGGGCCCGCCGGGGGAGGGTACGAAGAGAAGCCGAGTGGCAGGTCTTGCGACCGACCGCCTGATTTGGGGCGTCGTCACCACGGGTTGCGCAGCGAGACGGCGACAGCGCCGCCTCGCTGCTTCACCCGGGCTACACCCTTGCGCCGCTCCGGGGCGGCGCTTCAATTTTCCAGGTGCAGGCCACGACTTATCGCTTCCCTTCCCCCCCTTCTTTGCGCCTTTGCGGCTTTGCGTCTTTGCGTTAATGTCTCTCCGTCTGCCCAACACAACGGCGGGCACTCTTAACGCAAAGGCGCGAAGCCGCGAAGACGCAAAGAGAAGACCTGTTCATGTCCCCTGATCCGGGAACCTCAATGGATGATCGTTCCCGTTACGGGAATGGAACCGCGCCGGTAGATACGTGGACTTCCCCGTCTTCCGGCCTCCGCACAAGAAGGAAGGCTGCCCCTCTGTAAGATTCATATCCAGAATACGTGTCGCTTCCCTCGATTCCCTTCCCCCTCTTCGCGCCTTTGCGTGGAATTCTCTCCGTCTCCCCGACGCGGGGGCCGGCGCGCCGGTGAGGGCCACGCTGGACTGCGGGCCGCAGGTGCGATAAGATCGGGAATGGGGCGGGGGCCGGGACTCGCCGTGCGGGTGGTCCGGCGGCGGTCGGGCCGGACGTGCAGTACCCGTGCACTGCGAAGGATGGGGCCGTCTTCCGGCCATCAGTCGTTGCTTCCGGTCGGGCAGGCAGGGGTGGTGCCTGCGGACACGGTGCCGAGGAAGATACTGGTCGCCGCGCGGCGGTTGACGCGAGGCGCATGGGAGGGGCGGACGGATGAGAAGTCTGCGATGTGTACTGGTCGTCTTCGCCGCAGGCATTGGCTGGGGCGAAGCAGCCGATGCAATCGGCGGTGAAGACCGGCAGGCGTTGCTTGCCGGCGTGGAAGAAGTGCTCTTCGCCGTTCGCCGGCCCTATGGCGGTGGCGGCTTCTATGGGGCAAATGCCGTTGCGTATTTCGGCGAAGAAACGCAGGTGGTCTACTTCGGCGAAGACCCGCACTGGTACGCCAATATCGGCTATCACTGCGACAACGCAACGCGGTTGGCCTTCTCCGGCAACGGGGGTTACGACGGCGGGCGGCTCGTGAAGCTCGATCTCGCCACCGGCGGGACGACCGTCCTCTTGAACGCCGGAGGCGGCGCCGTGCGCAACCCGCAGGTCCACTACGACGGCACCAAGGCGGTTTTCGCCTACCTCAGGGCGGGCTCGCATCACTACCACCTCTACGAGATCCAACTCGACGGCAGCGGCTTGCGGCAGATTACCGACGGGCCCTACGACGATTTCGAGCCCACCTACTTGCCCGACGGCGGCATCGCCTTCGTCTCCACCCGCTGCTGCTCGGTCCGCTGGCGGCATCGGCAGGCGGATACGAAAGCTGCGGGGCCGTCTTCGCCGATACCGAGGACCCCGACTACCGGCAACTCCTGGCAGCCATCGAACGCGGCAGGGAGGAACTCGACGCCAGGCCCCGCTACGGCACGCCGGGCTTCCGGCCGAACCGGCAGTACGTCCGTGAAATGGTGCGGTTCGGCGTCCTTCCGGCCGCGTTCGATTCGGCCGGGCCGCTGGACGTCTTCGCAACCGACGAAGCCTACTGGCGCTCGCTTTGGCTGAGGCCCGGCGGCCACGACTTGTCCGGAAGACCACAAGTGCTTTGTCAGACTTCCAACGTGGGGTAAGCATCCTGCTTGCTAACGGGGATTATTCACGACAGGTAGGGTGGGTCAAACAAGCCGCTTCTTTGGTGGGGCATCGGTCGCTGCTTCCGGTGTGCTTCTAGGTCGCGGGCTGTGAATTAGATTGGCTGCGGCTTGTGCAGACCCACCACTGACCCACGCGACCTTGACCCACCCTACGTATATGAATAATCCCGGCTAAGGCATTCGGGCCCGGCATCGCAACCTGGAAGGTTACGCCACGTTGGCAGGCAACCCCGCAACTGAAGCTTGACAAAGACTGTGCAGGGGAACAGGCAATTCGTGTTCACCGTTCCAGCATCACGCGCGCCCGCAGGCCCTGCTCTTCAAACGACAGTCCGAAGTTGCCGTGCCGGAGTTGCCCCAGCAGCGGCGGGGCTGCCGGGCCTTCCTTCGGTTCGGCCGGGTGCCCGTACACGGTGGATTCCATGGTCTGCCACCGGTCGTTCCATGCGTAACTTCCGTCGCCCGGGCAGATCAATTCCGTCTGCCAGAACCTGGCGTGCAGTTTTGCAGGGTCCTGATCCGGGTAGCGGCGTTTCCACTCGTTCAGCACGGGCAGGTTGCTCCACGCACGGCGCTGCATCATCTCCTGGTACTCGCGCCGCGACAAGGCGGCTACCACGTCCAGCAGCTTTCGCTGGGCCTGCAGCCCGACGCTTTCGCCCAGCCACAAGCGATGCGGGGCGGGCGGTTCCTCGCCCTTGCCCTTGGCCTCGTTGCGGGCGAGCTGGCGGTCGATCGCCCGCTTCAAGAGCGGTTCGCTCAGGGTCACCAGGAGCGATTCGCCGGAAGCCATGTAGTAGATGGCCAGTTTCTCCATTTCCTCTGTTTCGCGCCGTGCCCGCTCCGTGGGCGTGACCTTGACGTACGGTTGCTCCTTGTAGGTCAGCGATTCCCAGGCAGCCATGCCCGGGGCGGTCTGGTCTACGAACGCCCGGAAGGCCGTGAGAAACACCGTGAGCTTCAGTCCGCTCGATACGTCGGCCCGGAACGCGACGGGCAGGCGCCAGAAGTTCTGTTCCAGGAACTTGTTCCGCTCGTCCGGCTCGACTTCGGCCAACTCATCCCAAATGGGGTCGTCGTCCAGGTACACGGAGACATGGTTCCCCAGCCAGGCAAGCGGCTCAACACCGACGCCCTGGGCCATCATCTGGGCGTAGCTGGCCGCGCTGCGCATCGGTTGGGAGTCCCTATTGATTGCCAGGGTAAGATGCCCCAGGGCGTCGTGGAGGTCGGCCGCGTCGGGACGGAACGTTGCTCCCCGCGAGATACTGATCAGATCGCGGTACTCCGTTCCGGCGATGAGCGGCATCACGGTCAGGTCGGCGCCGATCCGCCCTTTGTCGATTTCCATGCGCAGGCCGATTGGGTCGAACGCCCATTGCCAGTTGCTCTGATAGCCGCGGCGCCATCGCTCGTACGCCTCGGCCTCGGCCTTGGTAACGCGGTCCATGGAGACTTCGGCGATGGGCGTCATGAAGTCGAGCGTGCCCAGGGCCGAGGAGACGACGCCTTCCGGCGTAAGCTGCAGTTCGCCTTGCTGGGCGATGGGGAGGTCCGTGTAGATGGGGCCGGGCCGGACTCCGCCATCGACGAGTCGGTCGAGTTGGCTCGCCTGGAGGTCGGCCATGACGGCGGCGTCGCGAGTGCGCCGGCTTGCAGCGATCCGCCACTTCGGCCCGCACCACCGCCGAATCGTGGCATCGCTTAAGAACAGGAATGCGGTTTCTTGCGGCGCTGCCGCAGGCGAAGCTTCTACGTCGTTCCCACCCAACACGTACCGGCTGCGGAAGAAAACGTATTCATCAAGCGACGCAATCGACTGCACCTCGCCCCTGTCTACCGCAGCCAGGCGCTGAAGTAGGTGCAGCGAGTTGGTAACCACGACGACGTCGCCCAACCTCGCCACATAGGAACACACACTCCGGTTCGGCGAGCGAAAGCCCTGGTACTGCACGCCGGCTACTTCGCCGTTTGCCGGCTTTGCATCCTTGTGGGCCTGGGCCTTCATGCTGACCTGCGCCAGAACGAGTTGCTGGAGCATGGCGGGGTTCGGGGTCTCAAAGAGGACGGCCACGTCAGTTCCGGTGGGGAAGTAGGGATCGGAACCGGTCAAAACGACGCTCTGCGCCACGTGTGGTCCAAGCAGCCGCGCTAACCCGCTGATGGTCAGGCACAGTTGCTTCTGGTAGCGGGGAAAGACCTGGGCGTCGGTTGAGCGCGGCTGGGCCATTTGGAATACCAGGTCGCCAACCTCCTTGGTCTCGTCTGACATTGCCAAGGCTGCCCGGAAGGTCGGGAAGAATACGACGTGCTGGTCGAATGGGACCTTGGCAGCCAGCGGGTCGAGCCCGGGCTTCTTGCCTTCAATCAGCGGCTTCCAGTCGATCTCCCGAACGGTGATTCCCTCGATAGAATCGACGGGGACGGTCTCCTGGTCTGCTCTGCCGGGGAGCAGACCCCGGTCGAGCTGAAGGTTTTCACTCACCGCTCGCCCGCCGGTGAACAGCTCGAAAGTGGTATCGACATTGTCGAAACGGTTCCACGTGGGCGCGGCCGGACGGGGTGCGTCTCCTTCTTCAGTCGTCGGTTTGCCCAGGGCCTTTTGCGTTTGGCGGAGTTGGTATCGGAACCATGCGCCGCCGGGGATATCGCGGCTGACAAGCTGCTCGTAGTGTTCGGCCTTCAGTTGCAGGAAGCTTCGCTGGGCGTTCTTGTCGGCCGCCGAGGCGGGGATCCTGAACTTCACGATCGCGAAGGCAGACAGATCGCGACTGGGGAGATAGAGCCGCCCGGTCACGTCGCGGCCTTCCGGGGCGCGGACGGCCAGATGTTCGCGGTCCGCTTCGGCGGAGCCCCGGTCCCATGGCGCCGGAGTCTGATACCGCACATACGCCTCACCCGGGCCGTCCAGGGCGACATACGCCTGCATAACATCGCGCCGCTGCCAGTAGTAGATCGCGTCCGGTGTGTCGGCGTCTTTGGGCAGACTGCCCTCGGTCAACTCGACCTTGTCCAGTGGCAGATAGTAGTAGGCGTCGTCGGCGGGGACAGGTCCGGCGAGTCCGGCGACGGCCAAGACAAACAAAGCCAAGCGGAACATGTTGGGATCTCCTTGCATGAGCGGGTGCTAAGGTCGAAAAGGATCGACCCCTTGTCTTGGGGGCCCGGGTCGTCCAGTCATAACGTAGCAGAACGACTCGTCTTGCACAATTGGCGAGAACGGAGGCCGGATATCACGCCGCTTCATCCGATTTGCACAACAACCTCACCTGCAAGATCCGCAGTGACGGCCTGGAAATCGAAGCCGTACAGGCTCCAGGGGGCGGTTTCGACCGGCCGGCCGTCCACGCGAACCGGGCGGGGTTCCTCGCGCGGGCGGAGCACCAGCAACGTCGCCTCGCTGAGCGGTTCCGCGGCGCGCAGTGTGAGGACGCCGTTCGGGGCGAAGCGGGCTTCGAGGCCCCGGCGACGCCGCTCCCAAATGTCGATCTGCTCGCTCGTCCACCATTGAAGCCCCTGCGACCTGCCGTACTCGACGAGGTCGCAAAGTGCGTCCGCCACGCCGGGCTTGAGAATGTGGGCGGGATGAAAGAGGAAATGCGCAACGCCGTGGTGCCGCGCCGCCGAATCGAGCAGTTGCCGCCCGTATTCCGCCGGGCAGACGATAACCAGGTCCTGCGTGAGCATGTTGACTTCGAGCACGTCCAGCAGCCGCGGCCGCTCGGCCTGATCGTCCAGCGGGAAGAAGGGCTGCGAGCCGCCCAGCGGGAAGCCGATCGTTCCCTTCTTGCTCGGCCCGCGCGTCTGGTCGGACCGGATACCCATCGATTCGCACCAGCGGAAGAAGTCGAGGCGGTTCTCCCAGCGGGTGTAGTGGTTCTTATTGGAGGCAATGTGCTTCAGTCCGGCCGCTTCGAGCAGCCACTTGTGCTGAAAGGCCAGGTTGTCCTTCGACCAGGACGTGCGCTCGCCGCCGGAGTGGGCGTCGTAGTGCAGGGCGATCTCGAAATCATCCTTTTTCAAGGCATCGTAGAATTCACCCGGGTAACCGGGATACATGATGCACCAGGTTGATTGGACTTTGCAGCGGTTCATCACCTCCAGCAGTGCTGCGGCCCGCTCGGGATCGTTGCCGTCGCTGTCGTGCGATATGTGCCCGACAGCCTTCAGCCCGCGCGGCCAGTACCAGAGCACCGGCATGGCAATGTCCTGCTCCCGGGCAGCATAGAAGATACTCCGCAGAATGATCTCCCGCAATTCGTCGGCGACGGGTTCCAGGAAGACCGGTCCATCGTCCGGTCCCAGCGGCGAGCGGTCGCGCTGCCAGTCGAGGACCAGGCCGTCTTCGGCTTTCAGAATGCCGTCGTCCAGCGGGGCGGAACCGTCCGGCGCCGGCTTGCCATCCTGGAGTACGGGTATCCCCTGTTGGATGTGGACGACTGAGAAGATCAGGTCCGGAGTCAGCAGGATGGCCCGGCCTTGACCGAACCGGTTCTCCAGGATAGCGCTGCCGCGGGCGGCGCGTTTCACGCCACCCACCAACTGGGCGAGCGAGACGGCAGACGCCGGCTTCGCCACACATCCGCCAAACACGTGCAACGAGCTGCGCAAGCCGGCGGTCAGAGGATGATCCGCCGCGCTCACCTCAATCCAGCCCTCTGCCAAGGGGCTTGTGCCGCCGACGCCAAATACTGCCTCCAACCCCGAAGTGCCGCCGACGCCGATCAGCGTGCCGCCCTTCTCGACGAAGCCGGCCAGCAGCGAACGCTGGTCGGAGGTGAGTTGCAGGTTTCCCGCCAAGAGAACGATCTTGCCGGCTGAGTTCGCCAAGAGCGGCAGTTGGGAAGGAGACAACTGGTCAAAGAACACACCTGCGCGCCCGAGAATCTCAGCAATGTACCCCCAGGTCCCGGCGCGGGGATTCACGTCGGCCGAAACGGCTTCCGTGACGACGGCCACCGGCGCGTTGACGTTGGGTCTGGTGGAGGTCCCCGCTTCGGCCGGTCTTGGGCTGCCTGCAGGTTGCTCCGCCGCCCGGGCGGGCTGCCCCGTGCCGCGAAGCGTCGCGAGCACCAGAGAGCCGCCGACTGCGGCCGACTTTCCCAAGAAACCTCGCCGTGTTGTGTTGTCGTGCATCTGTCTTTCTCCAGGTTTAAGAGCAAGCGGCAAAAACAAGCTTACCGACGACCCTGTAGCCGAGTCTCTCCGAGACTCGGATTTCGGCGTCTCGGAGAGACGCCGCTACGGGAAATCCATTTTAGCCGCTCGCCGAGGGGGACGGATACCATGTCCTCGATTGAAAACTCGACCGTCACGGTTCCCGACGTCTTGCGGATTCACTCAGTTTGTACAGCCGGTGAGCAGAAAGCGGGATCCAGCGCCCGGCGCAGGGCGGCTTTGAGTTCATCAGCCGGGCTATGGTGCAGGCGGTGCAGCACCCCGTCCCACCGATTGCCGAAGCTCCCGGATTGCTGGCGCGGGCGGTGTTCGAACAGGCGATCGAATGCGCTGCGATGCCGGCGGTAGTCTTCTTGAACCCGGATGAAGGCGTCAGTACACGCATCCAGATACGCCACGGCAAAGCGGCTGGCGTTATCGACATTCTTGGCCCGGCGAAGGATGGGCTGGGCATAAGCGCCCGCCCAAGTCGACACGGGCGACCGATAATCGGCGAACGCTCCCGTGTGGTCGGCAACCATCAAACGGGCCGGCAAGTGATTGGCATCTTCGACCAGAATTTCATCGCCGTCGTCAAACAGCACCCGGCCGGAGGGATCGCATCGGCCAACGACCATGTTTACTGCTGCCGCCTGGCCCAGCAGGCAAGCGAAGCGGATCGCAAACTCCTCATCGGCGAATCGCGACGGGGCAATCTTGTCCGTCGCGATTCCCCGAACATAGTCCCGAATGAAGTAGTCCACCCAGATTCGGGTATCATGATAGTCGAGGGTTTCGTTCTGGCAGGTCTCGACAAGCCTGCTGGTAATGAGGCATTCCGGCAGGTGCATTCCAAGATGCCGACATCCCACCCAGCGGTCCTGAACATATTCGGTGTATTCGTCCGACTCGCGCATCGCCTGCAGCAAGTCTCGCCTCTCATTGAGCCGGTCATGCACGGCCCATTTCTGCAGCCGGATAATTTTCACTTCTTCGCGGTCGGCCGTCTGCCGCTTGATCTCGGCCACGTAGACTCCGCGGCGCGCGCCGATTTTCGGGCGTCGCGCCAGCGGCTCGACGACCCGTCCGATGTTGACGTACTCCAGATCACCCCACTCCCGGAACAGGTTCAGCACGAAATCCTTGACACGGGTGTCGTATTCGGGTGCCGCCGGCCCGAGGGGCGCGTGTTCGAATACCGAGTCCCAGAGCAGGCGGCCGTCTTCAAAACGCCCACCCGGGAGCCATTCGACGTGCCTGTGGAACTCGCCGCTAAGCTCGAGCCGCACCTCTTCCGGCTCCGGAGTCTCCGGGGGCTCGGTCAACGCCCGGTAAACCCTTGTCAGCCAGATCGTGTCGGCGGGATCATTCCGGCAGAGTTCCGGGGCGACGCAACAGTGGAACAGATTGCGCACGCGCCGATAGCATCCACGAAGCTGGGTTGCCGGGATCGAGAGGAGATCGTCCAACTGCATGTCGCTGAGAAGCTCGCTGCCGGCGCCAAAGAAGACGACCTCGCAATGCCCAAGACGGTTCCTCTCGTGCGTGTAGCTGACGATTTCCAGGAACTGATCCCGCAATGCGTCGTCGTCGAGTGCGTCGAGTTGGGCGAACTCGTCGCAGGTGAGCAGATGACTGCCGGTCGCCCTGCTGTAATAGTAGATGGCTCCGTGGCCGATCGCCTTGCGCGACCGGATTACCAGTCGCTGCATATCGGCTATCGAGGTTGGTTTCGGGGCGGTTCGCCAGCATTCGCCTCGCTGCTTCAGCGCCGTCCAGACGCGGTCGTCCTGCGTGTTGAGGAAGCGGATCTGCCACTTCGGCACAACCCGTTGCAAGAGGTCGTCTGCCGCCAGCGCGGCGTCCATCCGGCTGCCATCGGGGCGAATCAGCAGCAGGCGCTCCTCCCAGACCACGTCGACCGCTGAGAGGGAGATCGCCTCCGCCTCATCACGGGATAGTCTGGTGAGCCCCGCTGCAGATCGCTCCTTATTGAGCCAATCGAGGAAGTCGAGCCGCTGGGTTGCGTGGATGCCCGGCAGAGTGACCACGGCATTCTCGGCAGGAAAGACGGTCGCAATACCGCACCCGGGACAAACCCTCTGGTCGTCGGCCAACAAGGAAGGTCCGATGATCCGGACAGCCATCGTGCGTCCTCCGGGTTTCAAACAACGAAGATCGAAGGGGGCTGGGCCGCGACGGGGGAACCCTGCCGGAGAATCTGCCCGGAGAGAGGGACTGGATTGCCGGATGTTGTGTCTTTCGGCGGGTACTTCAAGACGACGTAAGGTACCGGTCCCGGTTTCGGGCAAACGCTCAGCATCTATTGAATACACTCTTGAAGGCGTTGTAAAGAGCAGTCAACCGAGTTTGTCGTAACTTGTTTCATAGCGGCACAATAGATACATTACAGCAGACTCTACAGTCTGTTGACAGTCTTCCGCAACTGTGTGAGAATACTGCAAATACATACCATATGGCCAAACGATTCACCACTGGTGCAGGGTGACCCATACCGAAGAAGGCATCCGCTTCCGAGCATCTCCGACAAAGGTGTGTGGGTACTTTCCAACATGAAACACGTTTGGTTCCTCTTTCTGTTGGCGGCAATCGGCACCGGTTCCGGACGGGCGGAGCAAGCCGTGAATCTGGTCCCCAACGGCGATTTGGAGGGGAAAGTGCGGGCCGACGGGATGCCTGAAGGGTGGAGGCTGTCGCTGGCGAAGGATGATCACCGGGCCGCGGTCGGCCTGTCCACGCAATTGCTCAGCGGGCAATACAGTTTTTGCGTGGAAAACGCGACCGCGAGGCGAGGCACCATGCTGGCCTCATCCCGCTTGGAAGAAGGCAACCGGCCGGTGGGGTTCGCTCCCGATGCTGCCAACCCGATCAGCCTGACGAGCGACGTCGCGCCGGCTTCTTCTTCTCCCCCTCCTGTCCCGCCCCTCGTTCCGCCGGTATATGCGACTCTCAAGGACCTGCACGTCGAGACCGACCTGGTTCGCGACGGGCAGGCGGTGACCCCGATCGTCGCGCCCGAGCGTTATGCCGCGCAGGCTGCGCAAATCGCCGCGGCCGTCGAGCGCATTACCGGCGCATGCCTCGCAATCGTGGCCGACAATGACGACATGACCGCCATTCCCGCCGACGGCGAGCGCCTGGCCGGTAGCTTCATCGTGCTGGGCAACCGTTCCACCAACGCGATGATTGAGGAGCTTTACAACCGCTTTCACACGCTGCTGGACCTGCGCTACCCCGGTCCCGGTGGTCACGAGGTGCGCACGCTGCATAATCCATTCGGCGGCGGGCATAATATCGTTTTCATCGGAGGCAGCGACGACGCTGGCGTGGCGGCGGCCGCCGATGCCTTCATTGCGAAGCTGGCCGAAGCCGGCGGCCGGCAGGGTACGCTGACCATCGGCTGGATGCGCGAGATCGAACTCGGCGCGGGCGTCGAGTTCCCGCACGAGCCCGAGAAGATCTTCCACTGGGACGCCTCGGCGGGCTACCGGTCGATCGGCTACTTCGGCTGGAACTCGATCTCCAAGCACATGGCCGCCTATTACATGACCGGCGACCAGCACCACGCCCGCGAGTTCCTTCGCCTCGCCTTTCCCGACGAACAGGCGAAAAGGGACATCACCCGCGTCGATGGCGAGCGCATCGAGAACAAGGACGACCCGCTGGCTGGCCCGTATCATTACAACGCGCACATGATGATCCTCTTCTGGGACCTGATCGAGGAGGACCCGTTCTTCAGCGACGAGGACCGGCTTCGGATCACGAACGCCTTTGCGCGGCACCTGCTCCACGAGTGGCACGAGGGCAGGCCGCCATACGCCCTGCAGAGTCCGGCCGCCATGGTGGGCAGCCGGCACGGCCAGTGGTCGGCGATGGCGATCTACTGCCTGTCGCGCTACTTTGCGCGGGATTACGGCGATCCGGTCTGGCAGCAGGGGCTGCTCGGCGCGCACATGGCCTTCGCGTCGCTCGAAAGACACGCTTGGGTGGGCGGCGAGTCGGACAACCTTTTCTGGTACAACACCGGCCATGCACCGATTCTGCGGTACATGCTCAAAAAAGGTTGGCGCGGGCCGATCGAAGGCGGTGTTCTGGACGAGTTGCTACGCGGCCAGGAGATCCTCGCCACCGGCAACTCCGGCGACTGGGACCTCAATTCCGCTTCGATTACCTTTCTGCACCGCGCAGCCTACCTGACGCAGGATGGCCGCTGGCTCGAGTACCTCCGCCGTACGGGCATCGATACCGCCGTACCGCGGGTGGGACAGTCGTTCTGGCCCGAAGATCATTTGCAGCCGGAACTGCCGGTGGACATGACCGGCCGCTGGAGCATCCACCCGATGCCCGGTCCGATGTGGGAACGGCGCGGCACCGGCTTTCCGCTGGAGGAATCGTTTCAGTTCGGCAGTTTCCGCTCCTCGCCGGACGAGACCGGCGACTTCATTCTCATCGACGGGTATAACGGCGCCTCGCGCAACCCGTACCACTGCTTCGCCATCCTCGAACTGCGACTCGGCGGCAACACGCTGCTGAAGGGCTACCGCAACCAGTTGCTTACCCGGCTGGACGGCATGGTCGAGCCGAGGGTTGCAATGGACGGCGCGCTGCGCGACCGGCACGTGGTCGGCGGCGTGGCCGCCTGTGTGGGCGAAGTGCCGGATGCCGCCTACTGCAACTGGCGGCGGACGCTCGCCCAGCGCGTCGGCCGGTACGCGTTGGTGGTCGACCAGTTGACGATGCGTGAGAGCAGCGAGAACTTCCAGGTGCAAACGCAGTGGGAGGTACCGCGTGGAACGTGGGATGAAGCCGGTGGTACGATCGTCGCCGGCCGCAGGCCCGGCGCCGCCGGCCAGCCGTGGCACGAAATCGTCCCGTCCGACCCGGTGCGCGCCCTGCGCCAGGGAAGAGTCTTCACGCTCGAGTGGACCGGTGCGGCGCAGGAGGGACGGACGCTCACCTTCTTCTCCGTCCTCGGCTCCAGCGGGCCGGGCGACGCGAAGAGACTCGCATGCCTGCGCGCAGGCGACAATGTTGCCTCGCTGCGCCTGCCGCAACCGGCCGTGGTGGTCGCGGGGCACTATGCGGGCACCGAGGCCGAGTTGGCGGTCATTGCTGACGATCACCTTTATGCTCGCCGCGCGATTCAGGTCGCGGCGGGCGACGTGCTGCTCAGCGCCGGCGCGCCGGTCGCGGTCGACTGGGACTTCGCGGCCGGAACGGTGTCCGTGCTGGCCGAGGACGCCTGCACGCTTTCGCTGCGCGCGGCGCCCGCGGCCGATCTTGCCCTGAACGGCCAGACAGCGAACGTCCGGACGGCCGAAGGCATGCTTCTGATCGACATCCCCGCAGGCGCGTATACCATCACCGGCGCACGGCCCGCCGAGGCAACGGTGGAGTCGCTTCGCACATGGCTCAACGCGCGCCACGCTGAAGCCGAAGCCATTCGCGCCGACGTCGCTCCGGCCGATTCGCCTGCCATGCTGCCCGACGTGCCGGAGCTTGCGAAGGTGACCCTCGCCGACGTGGAGCAGCCGATCGAGCACGCCATCCTGGTCCCGGACGGGCATGGTGGGCGGCTCATCGCCACGGCCGGCGGCAAGCACGTCCACCTGCTGCGCCTGGACGGAAGCCGGCACGCCGCCATCGAAACGGACGGCCCGATCCGCGTGCTCCACTGGTGGGACGACCATGAACTGCTGATCGCCGGTTGCACCGATGAAAAGGTCATCGCCTTCAACCGCGACGGCGGGCGCCGGTGGGTCTTCACCTCAGAAATGGACCCGGCGGTCTTCCGGGCGGCGAAGGACTACTGGTTCAAATCGGCGTACCCGGGCATCTACGGCCTGCACAGCGGGGATTTCACCGGGGGCGAAAGCCGATTGTTCGTCGGCAGTGCGTGCACGCTGGAGATACTCGATTACCACGGACAACTGCGCGAGCGACTCCCGGTGTTCTGGGGAAACGGCTGGAAGTTCCAACTGAAGGACCGTGAGGACGGCTCGCGCGACCTGCTGATCGCGCGCTGGCGCAACGGGACCGACATGCTCTCGATCGTCAATAGCGAAACCCTCGACGTTCGCCGCGGCTTCTACGGGGTGCCCTCCGGACACACGATGGTAGGCGGCTGGACCGCACAGAACCGCACCGCCATCGAACTGGCCGACGTCAACGGCGACGGCTCGCAAGAGCTTGTCAGCGTAACCAACGGCGTCTGGAATCGTGTAACCGTCTTCAGCGGCGGCGGCTCGCCGCTCGTCAACGCCCAGTTCGGCCCGGGGTCCAGCATCGAACCTTACTCAACCATGCGCGACCTGGTCGTGGCCGACCTCACCAGCAACGGCACCATGGAGATCGTGGCCGCCACGTCCGACGCGCTCGTCGTTTGCTTTGACCATCGGTTAGAAAAGCGCTGGGCATGCGCCATGCCTGCGGGCCCGACTGTCATGATGGCGGTGCCTGCGGGCCAGGAGCGTGGCGTGCTGGTCGGGTGCGAAAACGGCGCCGTCGTCTTGTTGGACGGCTCGGGCCGGATATTGCGGGCAACCACGGTAGAAGCACCGCCGGTGCGGCGCGGAATGTCGCTGCTGACCGGCGAGGAAGGGCACGTTGTCGTCATGGGCCTCGCGTCGGGAATCGTTGTCGGGCTGGCTCTGCCGTGAATGCGGCTCCCGATCCGCCTCCCCATTGCAGGAGTGCGCGATCAAAGCAGCAGTATGGGCATCTTGGCCTCCAACAGGCGATTAACGTCGTGCGATGGGGCGCCCGATCGCGTCCGGCCCATAGCGACGGACGACCTCATCGAGAATGAATCGCTCGAGGTTTGGCCGGATGTAGAAACGAGGGTGGAGCAGGTTGTCGTCGGGCGCCAGCAGCCGCTCCTCGACGGCCTGCCTGGCCAGCGGGGTTCGCGGGTAAATGCGAACACCTACACTGATGTGAAGCATTTCCAGGTCGAGCGAGTCGGCAAAGTCCAGGCTTTCGAGCACCGACTCGCGCGTCTCACCCGGCCCGCCCACAAGCAAAAAGCCGATGCGGCGAATTCGGTAGTCCGCAAGCGTGCGGGCGATTGTCAGCACTTCGTGCGGCCGGTAGCGCTTGTTCATCGCACTAAGCACCTTCGCTGAACCGCTTTCGAAACCCAGGCTCACCTCAACACAGCCCCCCTCGGCCATCGCAGCCACCAGTTCTTCCGGTACAGCGTGCGGGTAGACAATTGCCCGCCAGGTTATGTCCAGGTGCAAGCCCCGCAGGCTGTGGGACAGGTCCAGAGCATACGACGCCGGCCGATTGAACGTGTTGTCCACGAAGTAGAAACGGCGGAAGCCGGCCTCGACGGCGCGGGCAACGTGCCCTGCAATCGTTCGCGGCGAGCGGGTCCGGAGGTCCCGGCCTTCCAGATCGGGCGTTGAGCAGTAGTTGCAGTCAAGGGGACAACCGCGCCGGGTCTGCACCGGCATCCAAATGTCCGGGTCCTGGGGATCGGCGGCCGACCACAAGTCCTCCGCGGGAAGCGGCACCGTGTCGAGGTCGGAAATGTAGGTTCTCGCCGGCGGGGGCGCCCGTCCGGCAACGTGCACGCCCGGAAGTCCCCAAGGGTCCTTCCCGCGATGGAGCCTTTCCAGAAGTGCGGGAAAAGCGGCCTCTCCTTCACCACAAATGCCGTAGTCGGCACCAAGATAATTCAATGCAGCTTCGGGGAAGATGCTGTAACCGGCGCCTCCCAGTACGATCGGTGCTTCCGTCTTCCGGCACGCGGCTACGACCGCCCGGATCGGCTCAATCAACAGCCGCGGGTCTTGCATCGTCTGATCGTCAATGTTGCGGATGGATATCCCGATCACCTGGGGCGAGAATTGGGTGCATGCCTGTCGAACTGCCTCGATCGGATCGGTTACCGTCAAGAGGTCGAGCACTTGCACCTCATGCCCGCCTTGCCTCGCGGAAGCAGCCACCAGAGACAACCCCAGTGGGAGGACTGTCATGTTGATTCGTTCGATGTTGGGCGAAATCAAGAGTACCCGCACTGCTCTTCCCCTGCTTGCGCTCACTTGTCCTTTGCACCCCGACAATGGCATTCCGCGAGTCGGCGTTTCGTCTACTCGAACTCTGCCTTGATCCGTTGGGCCAGTTCGCCACAGTCAAGGCCGAGGATGAGAAACTCCTTTCGAGGCGATGTCTCGCCGGAGAGGAGCGCAACCTGCGATCGGCGCAAGCCGAGCCAGCCGGCCAGCAGCTTTGCCAGCGCGGCGTTCGCTTTGCCCTTTTCGGGCGCCTGGGTTGTCGATACTTTCAGTCGCCCGTTCCGGATGCCGCCGACCTCGTTGCGCCGTGCGCCGGCGTGCGCGTGAATGGGCAGGATGGCTCCCTCGGCGTGTGGTTTCAGTTCGATCACCGGAGCAACCCTTCAAACAGCGCGCTGCCCACGCGGACGATGGTCGCGCCCTCTTCGATGGCAACCTCGAAATCACCGCTCATGCCCATGGACAACTCGGTCAGCGCGATGCCGTCGGGGCAGGCCGGTTGAAGGCGATCGCGCAGCGCGCGCAGCGCGGCGAACTCGCGCCGGGCATCGTCCAAGTCGCCTTCCAGGCCGGCCATTCCCATCAGTCCGCGCACGTCGAGGTGCTTCTTGGCGGCCAGTTGTGAAAGGGCCGCCTCGACCTCGGAGGGCAAGAAGCCGTGCTTGGCTTCCTCGCCCGAGATGTTCACTTCCAGGAGCACCGCGATCCGGCGGCCGAGTTCCCCGGCAGCCAAGTCGACGGCACCGGCAAGGCGAAGGCTGTCGACCGACTCGATCATAGCGACCAGCGGCAGCGTGCGCCGCACCTTGTTGCGCTGCAAATGGCCGATCTGGTGCCACCGGATCAGCAGGTCGGCCAGTGCGGTGGCCTTGTCCCACAACTGCTGCGGCCGGCTTTCGGCCAGGTCGCAAAGCCCGGCGGCCACCAACGGCCGCACGACCTCGGCCCCGACGTACTTGGTCACGCCGATCAGCTTGACCTCCTCCGGTTTGCGCCCCGCTCTCGCGGCGGCGCGGGCAATGTCGGCCCGCACTCGGGCGAGGTTCGCTTCGATTGTCTGCTGAAGGTCCGGCATTGGGCTTCTCTATTCCAGAATCGCGCAGGAAGCGTTCGCCAGCAGAGTACACATCTTGTGTTGGCGGGTGAGGCGGGCCAGCTCGGTGGGATTGGCTATAGGGACCATGTCGAGATTTTCAACCGAGTCCGGTTCAAGCCGGCTGAGCAGATAGACGGAACCCCGGTCGAGCGCGCGGGCGATCTGCGCCGCGGGCAACGCGTCGATCGGTTTCTGGCGGCGAAGTGCGTGGATTCTCGCTTGCCGTGATCGGGTATTTGCGATGGCGCGAACTCCGGGCCCGGGCGGGTCGTGCAACTCGCAGCACACGGCCACGGCGCCGCCGTCGTCGACAAGCCGGCCGGCATTGTCCAGGGCGCGGCCAAGGTTTTGCCACGTTTGTATTCCGGCCTCGCCGGCGATGGCTGCCACCACAAGACTCGCTCGCGGCGCCGCGTTGGGCTGGCGCCAGGCTGCCGCGTACCGATCGCTCGCCTGCCGCTGAACGGTTTCGCAGTTCCCCGCAAGCACTTCGAGAACTCGGAAACCATCGCCGGGCAGCAACTGGATGGTGAAACTGATTCCCAGCAGCCAGGCGGCCTCATTCGCCTCGTCGATCAACGCCTGCTTGTGAGTCCCATTTTGTGCCAGCGAGCCAAGAGACCGAAAGCGGATCAGCGTCTCGTCATCGGCGAAGGCGGGAAAGATGCCGCCGTGAATGCCGAAATAGCCCGCGGCGGCCATGTCGAGCACGCCGCCAATGGGCACCACCAGATCGGCCTCGTGCAGTACCCGGCTGATGAGGATCGGCCGGCCCGACTCGGTCGCTGCAAGATAGGCCAGATCGGCCCGATTGCCCGGATCGTGGATATGTGCGCCAATGTGTTCGCGCAGCCCTGGTTCGAGCAGTCGGCGAGGATCGCCGGCGTCGTCGCCCTCCTCGACCTCGGTACACAACAGCGTGATTCCGTCGGGATGCACGCCGGCTTGCACCAACTTTCTGACGACCACGGCGGCCGTTTCAGCAGCCCGCGGTGCCCCGGGAGCCAATGCCAGCACAACGCGGTCGCCCGGAGTCGTTGCCCGCCGGAGCGGGGGGTAATCCAACGGCTCGTCGATGGCCCTGGCAACTGCTTCCGCGACGTTCTCGATTGGTCTGCCGCGGGGAATGCCGAGCAACTCAATTGGGCCGCCCCCGGCCGCCTCCAGCTCAATGTGTGCATCTTTGCCGTATCGGAGTGTGGCCATCTGTTAAAATGCGCAATGTGCGTTGAGTGCGTTGAGGATGCTGGGCTGCATGACGTTGACGCCGGCCGCTTTCGAGTCCATTATCGCGCAGTAGGGTTCCTGGTCAAGAAGCCGAGCTTTACGGACCAGGGCGATTCGCAAATAATGCACATAACCGTTCACAAGGAAATGCCCCGATCCTCGCGACGGGAGCCCGGCTTCAAACGGAGTATTTCACTCGTCAAGGAGGAGACTATGGTCGTTCCGAATGATCTACGTGCCGGAAAGGCATGGTTGGCGTTGTTGATGGCATTGGCCCTTGCCGGCGGTTGCTCGAAACCGGCGGAGGATGCGCCAAGCCGGTCGACGGGAGAGTCGGAATCCGGCGGCAGGGCGCCCGGTACGCTCGGAACGGCTCGCGAGGTTCTCGAAGCCATGGTCGGGGCGTACCGGCAGGCCGGCAGTTACGCCGACCGTGGGACCATCCGGTTTCACGTCGTGCAGGACGGTCAGACCACCGACGAAACCGATCCGTTCGAGATTGCGCTGCAACGGCCGGACAAACTGCGGCTTCAGGTGTATCAGGCGAGAGCCGTGTTCGACGGCAACAAGCTGTACGCCGCATTGGACAACCTGCCCGGCCAGGTGGTCGTTCGTGAAGCGCCCAAGGAGTTGAGCCTCGACTCGCTCGATCGTACCCAGGTGCTGGCGCCTGCGCTGGGGCCGGGGTTTGCCCGGCAGTTGGCGCGGCTGGTGCTCCTGCTGGCCGATCGCCCGCTGGACCTGCTGCTCGAAGGCGCGCAGGAACCGGAATTGGCTGAGCCGGGCGAGATCGAGGGGCGCGCCTACTACCGGGTGCGCATCCGACGCGAGAACCAGGCGGCAACCCTGTGGATCGATCAGGAGACGCTGGTCGTCCGGCGGATCGTCCTGCCGACCGAGGGCCTGATCGACGGAACCGCCGGCGAGGTCCAGTCGGCTTCGCTTGTGGCGGAGTTCACCGGAGCTGAACTAGGCGCGCCGATTGCCCCTAAGGCGTTCCAGTTCCAGATACCCGACGGCGCCGAGGTGGTCCGGTTCTTTCAACCGCCGCACCCCGCCGAACTGCTGGGTAAGCAGGCGCCGGACTTCACATTTACTGATGCCGGCGGCAATGCCATCAGCAGGGAATCGCTTGCCGGCAAGGTGGCCGTGCTCGATTTTTGGGCCACGCAGTGCCAACCGTGCCGCGAGGGGCTGCCAAGCCTCGACAAGGTCCGACGGCAGTATGGCGACAACCCGAATGTCGCCTTCTACGCGGTCAATATCGACCCGCCGCAGACGACCGATTCGCAGCTTGCCAAGGTGTTCGCCGAGTTGAACGTCCAGATTCCGATCGTCCGCGACCCGGAGCATTACGCTGCCACGGCGTTTCACATTCCGGGTGTCCCGACGCTGTTCGTCCTGGACGCCAAGGGTATCGTGCAGCACTACGAATTGGGCGCGAGCCCCCGGCTGCCCACTGAGCTGCCGCAGACCATCGACACCCTGCTGGCCGGCGGCAATACGTTTGAATCCCAGCGGCAGCAGTACGAAGAGCAGCTTCGCCAGATGGAACGGGCGTTCGACCGGGCCGAAGCGTCGGCCGGGGAAGCAGTGCCTGCGGGACAGCAGGTTCCCGAGGCCGAGATCTCGCCGCGAACCCAGCCGCAGAGCTTCCGGCTGAGGCCGTTGTGGACGAATACGGAGCTGAAGAGCCCGGGCAATGTGCTTGCCTTCCCGCAGAGCGACGGCCGGCCGGGACTGGCCGTGGTCGATGCATGGAAACGGATTGCCGAACTGTCGCACGACGGCAAGCTGGCGGGCATGCATGAGCCGCCCCTGGAGGAGGTTGAACTGTTCAACGCCCTGCGCACCGCGACCGACGCGGAGGGCAGGCGGTATTTCGCCGCCGTGGCCCTGATGAGCGGGCAGCAACGATTCCACCTGCTCGACGGGCGGTTCCAGCGGCTCTGGAGCTTCCCGGCCGACGCACTGCAGAATCCGCACAGCGGCATTGCCGACGTGCAACTTGGCGACCTTCCCGGCGATGGGAATCTGCGCGCTTACGTCGGGTATTGGGGCGAGGTGGGCGTGCAGGAAGTATCGCTCGAAGGACAGCGCGTGTGGGGGAACCGCAAGGTGCCGAACGTCCAGAAGATGGCGGTCACCGGTTCGGGCGCCACCGGCGCTGGACGATTGCTATGTGCGAATGTGACCGGCACACTGACCGTGCTTGATGATCAAGGGGAACTGCTGCCGCCCATCACCGTGCCGGAGCGGCTTATCGGCTGGCTTGTCGCGGCCGATCTCACCGGCGACGGCAGAGACGAGTATTGCGCTTTGGCGGCTGAAACCCTTGGCGAGAATGAGGCCATGGGACTGGCCCTCGACGGCCCCCGCGCGAGAGTGCTGTGGACGTATCGCCTGCCCGACGGCGTAAGCCGGCAGCCGGTCGAGCCCATCGTGCCCGGCCGCCTCTCGGCAGACGGCCCGGGCTGCTGGCTGCTGCCGGGGCCGGACGGTTCCATCCACATTCTCAGCGCTGAAGGCGACCTGTTGGACAAGTTCAACTACGGCGCCGCCATCCAAGGGCTCACAACAACTCAGATCGACGGCACGCCCGTGCTTGTGGTTTGCACCGCGGAAGGCGTGGCCGCCTGGGCGGTCGAGTGAAGCGCAGCCTCAGAAGACGTTCACCGCAGCCCAGTACACCAGCAGGAGCCCGAGCAGGCCGGCGGCGGTGGCGTAGAGGGTCGCAGGCAATAGGTTGCGGCGGATGATCTGCCCTTCCTGGGCCGGGTTGCCCACGACAGCGCAGGCGGCCACCACGTTGTGAACGCAAATCATGTTGCCGATCGCGCCGCCGACCGCCTGCAATGCCACGACGATGGTGCGCGAGATGCCCAGGCTGTCGGCAACTCCGTACTGGAAGCCGCCGAACAGCAGGTTGGAAACGGTATTGGAACCCGCCACGAAGGCCCCGAGCACACCGACAAACGGCGAGACCAACGGCCAGGCCGCACCCACCCGGTGCGAGGTGTATTTCGACAGCGTCAGAAGCATGCCGTCCATTTCGTTTGCATTGACGCTGGACTGCACCAGCACGCGTACGAGGGCCACGGCGAACACCAGCGCAATCGTCGCAGGAATGAGTTGCCTGGCCGTCGTCCGCCATGCGGCGGAAACATCGGCCGGCTTCATGCGGTGCAGGAAGATCGTGGCCACGGCCACCAGCAGGAACGGGATGATCCCCGGAATGTAGAGCGGCTGAAGGCTGTAGCTCACGCCCGGTTGGCCCAAAATGGACGTCCAGGAGATTACCCAACTCTGAAGCACGGCTTGGATGCCCAACGCCGGCAGCCGGGTCGCAATCAGCAGGACGGCGATGAGCAGGTACGGCGTCCATGCCATCCACAGCGGCATGGGTTGCACGGCCGCCGAGCCCGGCGCGGCCTGGGCGCCCCAGTCTGCCTGCCACGCTGGCTCGTCGGGGCTGGGGAAGTCCCAAACCTGCTTCGGCACCAGGAAGCCGACTCGGGCCGCGCCGAGAACGATGGGTGTACCGATCAGTGCACCGACCACCGACGGCAATTCCGGGCCAAAGTAGTAGGCCATGGCAAGGCACGGCAACGTGAACGACAGGCCGCCAAAAATGGCGAACGGGGCGGCTTCCAGCCCTTCCCGAATCGAACGGTTCCTTCCGAAGAACCTCGTCATCATGCAAATGGCCAGCAGCGGGATGAACGTGCCGATCAGCGCATGGATGACCGCCGACCAGACGCCCACCTCGTGAACGAATACGCCCATCGACACCGTTTCGGGCAGCAGCCCGTCCACCGCGTTGCGCACGCCTACCAGCACCGGAGTGCCCACCGCGCCGAACGTGACGGCGGTGCTGTTGAACACCAGCGCGATCATGGCCGCGGCCAGGGGCGGGAACCCCAGGCCCACCAGCAGCGGCGCGGCCAGTGCAGCGGGTGTTCCGAACCCGGCGGCGCCCTCGATGAACGACGAGAAGACCCAGCCGATGATCACCGCCTGGACGCGCCGGTCCGGGCTGATGCCGGAAAACCCGCGATTGATCACGCCCATTGCGCCGCTGTTCTTCAGCGTGTTCAGCAGCAGGATCGCGCCGAAGACGATCAGCAGGATATTCAGCGCGCCCAGGGCCCCTTCGATACTAGCCGCGGCGATCCGGATGGGCGCCATTCCCCACACCGACGCTGCCAACAGAATACCCACGGCCCACGCAATCGGCATAGACCGCTTAGCGGGCCACGTGAGGCCTGCCATCAAGACAATGGTGCTCACGATAGGCAAAGCGGCCAAAGCCGCGAGTACTCCTGCAGGCATGACGCCAACTCCTGGTGAAACCTATTGCGGGACCGGCAAGCCTTCCTCTGCCGGCCAACGGACCAATGAGGGCTGTGGTCCGACGATGGTTGTACCACAACTGAATGATTCGGAAAAGCTCCGATTGCGACTTCTCGGGCAGCGGCGGGTTTGGCTTCAGCCCACTATTGAGCGAGCTGTTCTTCGACGTGAGCGAGCAACCAGGGCAAGTTGCAGGAGATGCGTTGTCCGGTCTCGATGGTCTCGCGCACTTGGGAGACAAGAAAGCACCTGGTCGCCCCAACCATGCCTGCCAGCCGCGCGAGCCGGTCCATATCGTGGATACTCGGGCTGGCAGTCAGCTTCACTTCGAACGCCCAACGCTCGCTGCCCAGGACGAG
Organism: Thermoguttaceae bacterium; assembly: GCA_034005525.1. Lineage (GTDB taxonomy): Bacteria > Planctomycetota > Planctomycetia > Pirellulales > Thermoguttaceae > PWXP01. The sequence continues at coordinate 35,902 of JAVEUP010000050.1, forward strand.
CAGAAGGTCCAGTTCAAATTGGTCGCTGGTGCGCAAAAAGTAGGGTTCGAAGGGAACGTCGCACTGTCGCAGCATGGTGATGATCTGCTCGACGACGAATCCCTCCCAGCTCGCCCCTACCCACGGTTGAACAAGCAATTCCTTTGTGTCGGATACGTTCATCAGCGCGTGCAGCAGACCGGTGTCGCGCCAGTACACCTTGGGCGTTTTCACCAGACGCTTGCCGATGTTGGCATGGTACGGCGGCAGGCGGCGCACCAGAAACGCGCCCTCGAGGTAGTCGAGGTAACGGTTGACCGTATGATAGGAGACGCCCAGGCTCTGGCCGAGCCGCGATGCATTCCAAGTCTGGCCGTGTTGTGCGGCCAGCATTTTCAGCAGCCGCCCGGTCTCCTGCGGGCGCGTCGGCAGACCCCAGTTGGGCAGATCGCGGGCGGTCAGTAGCCGGAGGTAATCGTGTTGCCAGCGCGGATACCGGTGCGGCGTTAGAACCCCGCCCTCCGGATATCCACCGCAGAGCCACGTGCGGTCCTGGGCCGCCTTGGTGGGCAGTTCACGCAGGCTCAACGGCGACAGTTCGACAATCGCCAGCCGCCCGGCTAGCGATTCTGATACCCGGGTCATCAGGTCGGGCGACACCGAGCCGAGGATCAGGAACCGGCCGGACCGGCCGCGCTCGGCGTCGATAGCCCCGCGCAGTCGGGGAAACACCGCGGGCCAGTCCTGGGCCTCGTCGAGAACGACGAGTTCTCTGCCTGCGGCGAGGTCCGGCCATTGCAGGTCGAGCGACAGTCGGTCGGGCTCTTGTTCGAGGTCGAAATATCGCCCCCCGAATTGCCTAGCCAAGGTCGTCTTGCCGCACTGGCGCGGCCCGACCAGTGCCACGGCGGGATAATCGGCCAGGCGGCTCCGGACGACGGCGGCGATGCGGCGCGGGATCATGCTTGTATTATAGAATGTAATTTCTAATTTGCAAGAGTCGTGCGCCCAGGTTGCGGTGCGTGCCCTGTGCCACTACCATGAGCCATGGGTATACGAAAGGCACCCTTTCGAACGAGGAGGAACAACCCGATGCGTTACACAGTGCACCATTTCAAACGGTTGTGGCGGTGCCAACGCTTCAGAGGGCTTGCAGGTAACCTCATGCTGCTGACGCTCGCTCTCTTTCTTCTAAGTACCAGTTTTTCTCTGGCGCAAATAGGCCTGAGTCCTGGGCCTGACAACGTCGGGCTTCCCGGAACTGGGGGCATGACGCTACTCGACGATGCGAACTTGGCCGGGCCTCGCCAGCCTGAGCTGCCGCCGGGACCGCGTTTTCAGATCGTCACGGCAGGGCCGCACGTCATCCTGCTCGATAGCCATCTCGGCAATACATGGCTGCTGCGTCCCGGCGAGGCAGGCAACGACGACCGGCCGGAATGGATACTCATTTTCCGCGAAATCCTCGACAATGATCGGCGGCCACCGGTGCCGGCCTGCGAGGTCGCGCCCGAGACCGACGACGACCCGCTCGCGGACGACACCGACGACGATCACTTCGACCCGTTCGGCCCTTAGACTCGCCGGACGGTGTCCGGTGGCTTCTATGGGCTCTTCATGGCCGGCTACTACCGCCGCCAGGCAAGGAAGCTTGGTTTGCCGCTTTGGGAGGATTACGCGAATGACTGAGAATCGTCCTCCAACGAAAGACCCCAATGACGACTTTGTCCAGCAGGACCGCAAGAACCGCAGGCTGCTGTGGTCTTGCGGCGCGGTGGTTGCCCTGCTTCTGGCAATGACGGTGTATGTGAATCTGTCGCAGTCGCGGCCGCTGCAAATCGCAAAGGAGACCACCTACATCACCGAGCCGCTGAAGTCAGACACCAAGCAGGTGGACTACTTCGCGGCCATCCGGCAGGCCACGCGCCCAGAGAACGCCGCCACCGACGAAAACGGCTACCGGCTCATTGTGCGGCATCTGGGCAAGGGACAGGAAACCGAGCCGTGGCACTTCGCGCAAGTTTGTGCGGAGCTTGGACTCGACCCGGATGCACTCCAATCCGATATGCAGTATCAAGGAACGGACGAGTCTCTCTGGGCCTACGTCCAAGGCGATCAGTTCGACGAGGCGCTCTTTGACGAGTTGCCGCTAGAGGACCGGTCCCGGGACGACGTCCATTGGATGCTCTCGGACACGCTCCACCGTCCTTGGACGCTCGATGAATTGCCGATGATGGCAGCGTGGCTTGAGCAGAACGCCTCCGCGCTCGATCTGGTTGGCCGGGCCGTGCGCAAGCCGACGTTTCACATTCCGCTGGCGCGGCGAAGTGACGAAGAACCACTGGACTCCGTCCGCATTTCGGAACTCCAACGGTTCCGATTGTTCACACGCGGATTGTCAGCCCGGGCCAATCACCGCATCGCCACGGGCGACATCGACGGGGCCATTGACGACATCATTGCCTGCAAGCGGCTCGGGCGACACGTCAGGAACGGCCCTTTTCTCGTCGATTTTTTCGTCGGCATTGCCATCGAAGGGATTGCCGACGCACTGGGCATCGCCGGCTCGCTCGAACACGCTCCTACGAAGGAGCAATTGGAACGGTTCCTGGGCGAAATGGACAAGCTCCCCCCGCCGGTCAACGTGGACGATATCCTGGCAGTCGAGCGTTTCGCCGGCCTCGACTTCATCCAGTTGGCGTCGTATGGGAAGGAATCGTTTGAATCGCTGGGTTTTATCGGTGGCGGCCCGCCAGGCATCCTTGCCAGGCTGAGCATCGATTGGAACGCGATGGCGCGCCGCTTCAACGAAGTGTATGACGAGATCTTGGCGACAGGCTCGCAGCCGCTCCCCAAGGAACTCACGCTGGGCAGTTCGATTCGGTTCGTTTCGATCCGGGCGCGTTCCGAGTACTGGGGTGAAGTGGTGGCACGGGAATTCTGGCCCGATCACGATACGGTGCTCGAAGTCACCCGGCGCCGCGAATGCGCTGAGCGGATGCAACGCATCACGCTGGCCATGTTTCTGTACGAGTGCCACCACGGAACGCTGCCGCCGGCTTGGTCGGTTGACGCGGCGGGCAACCCGCTGCACGGTTGGCGGGTACTGCTGCTGCCGTACCTGGACCAAGAGGAACTGTACGCCCGGATCCGGCTCGACGAGCCGTGGGACAGCGAGCACAACCGGCAGTTCCACGGCGAGGTGGTGGAGGTGTACTGCTGCCCGAGCGATCCGGACGCCGGGCCCGGCGAGACGACCTATTCGGTGGTTGTCGGCCCCGACATGCCGTTCGAGGCGGGCGCGGGCAAACGGCTGGCCGACTTCGGCCCGCACAGCGACGACATGATCCTTCTGGTCGAGCGGACCGATCCGGTCGGCTGGATGGACCCGACGCGCGACGTGACGCAAGCTGCCGCCGACGAAGGCATTTGCGTCTCGTCCGCCCCCCCATCTCCGGAAGGTGGCCGTATCGGGAGCCGCCATTGGAGCGCCGCCAACTTTGGGTTCCGAAACGGCGCCGTGCGATCGCTCTCCACGGTGGAAGACGATTGCGACGAGTTCGAGTCGAAGGAAGAAAGGCGGAAACGGTTCAAGAGACTGCTCCGCGGGACAAACGCGGAGAAGACCATCGACTATTGAGGCGGCAACATGAATGTCGGTATATCGATCGCTGGACAGGATCTACTTGCCGGGCCGCGGGTCGGCTAATTCAAGATTCAGTTTTGAATTAGCCAAGACGAACCTGCCATGGCACAACGGAAGCGCATGTTCGACCTGGCTTAGCTTTGCGGCTTCGCGGCTTGGCGTCTTTGCGTGACCTTCCAGAGCCTGGCATAGCTGAACGCAAAGACGCCAAGCCGCGAAGCCACAAAGGGAGGGCTGAAGACTCACCACCCGAGTGGCGGCCTCGCCGAAATCCCGATCAGAAAAGGCCGTCGGGAAGCCGCATGGAACGCTTCGGACTCCTGCCCGTTGTTGAGTTGACGTGGAACCGATGGTCGGCTATTATGCAGCAAGGTTGCATATCAGCCGGAGAGAGCCATGTACCTCGATCGGACTATGGGCGACTGCTGGCGCGAGGCTGGCGAGCAGTTTCCCGTGCTACTGCTGACCGGCCCCAGGCAGGTCGGCAAGACCACGCTGCTTGAACATCTGCGCGAGCGCGACCGGCGGTACGTCACGCTCGACGACCCCACGCTGCGGGCGGCGGCCGTCGACGACCCCGCGCTGTTCCTGCAACGGTTCGAGCCGCCCGTGTTGATCGACGAGATCCAGTACGCCCCGCAACTCCTGCCGCTGGTGAAGATGAGCGTCGACGCCCACCGGCGGCCCGACATGTTCTGGCTCACCGGGTCGCAACAGTTCCAAATGATGAAAGGCATTTCGGAGTCGCTGGCCGGTCGGGTGGCCATCCTGAACCTGTTAGGGCTTTCGAGCCGGGAACGCCACCGCCTGGAACTGAACGTGCCCCCGTTCCTGCCTACCCGAGAAACGGTCGAGCAACGCGAGGGCTCCGCCGTCCCATCCGACGTCAACAGTGTGTTCCGCGACATCTGGCTGGGCGCGTTCCCGTCGCTCACGGCAGGGCCGATCCGCGACCGCGACCTGTTCTACAGTTCGTACCTGCAAACGTACCTCCAACGCGACGTGAAGGACCTGGCCCAGGTGGGCGACGAGATGGCCTTCGTTCGCTTCCTGCGGGCGTGCGCCGCCCGCACCGCGCAGATGCTCAATCTGACCGATCTGGCCCGCGACGCCGACGTGGCCGTCAACACGGCTAAGAGCTGGCTGTCGATCCTTCAAGCGAGCTTCCAGGTGTATTTGCTTCCGCCGTACTTCAGTAACGTCACCAAGCGACTGGTCAAGACGCCCAAGTTGTACTTCCTGGACACCGGGCTGGCCGCGTACCTGACCGAATGGTCCAGCCCCGAAACGCTCGCGGCCGGGGCCATGGCCGGGGCGATGCTCGAAACGCATGTACTGTGCGAACTGCTCAAAAGCTGGTGGCACCGCGGCAAGTCGCCACAGCTTCACTACTACCGCGACCGCGACGGGCACGAGATCGACTTCCTGTTTGTGCAGGACCACGTCTTCTATCCGGTCGAGGTGAAGAAGACTGCCAGCCCCCGGCGGGAGTTGGCGCAGCCCTTCGGCGCCCTTCGCCGCCTGAAGCATCCGGTGGGCAAGGGAGCCGTTGTTTGCCTGTGCCAGCAGATTGTGCCGCTGGCCCAGGACGTGGATGCGGTGCCGGTGGGAGTGATCTAATGCAAATGACCACCCGAATAGGGATGGGAGCCTCTCATGGTCCTCTCAAAGACACTGCGCCCTTCGAAAGAGACGACCTATGTTACCGGGCCGCTGAAGTCGGATGGCAAACAGGTCGACTATTTCATGGCGATCCGGCAGGAAACGCGACCCGAACTGAACGACTTGCTTCACAGACCATGAACAAAGCCTTCATTCGAGAACCTGAACAGACACTTGACCTCTGCCCCCGGTGCGGCTCCAAAGGTGAGCCGGTCGGCATCGAGCCGCTGAAATCCTATCTGACGGACCAACAGCGGCAGGGACTGGCCGAGCCGGTGAGCTTCTGCCCGTCGCCCAAGTGTCGCGTCGTCTACTTCGACTGCCTTGAGCGGGTGGTCCTGGCGTCAGACACGACCCGCCCCGTGTACCCCAAAGACCCGACGGCACCGATTTGCGCCTGCTTTGGCCTGACGCAAGAGGACATTGAGCAAGACGTACAAGAGGACGTGGTCACTCGGATCAAGGCCGTCTTGGAGAAGGCAAAGTCTCCCGAGGCCCGCTGCGCTAAGATGGCAGCCAACGGAAAACCTTGCGTGGCGTTCGTCCAGAAATACTACATGCAGTGCCGCAATCACATGGGCGAGTCAGGGACATAGCACAGGCCATGGCAATAATGTGCAGGGGATCCTGCGAACAATATGGTAACAAAGGCCGAAATTGGGAGATGATCGAGGAGGTGGTTCGATCTGGCGACTGAGGAAGACAAACGATCTGTGAGTCCCTGGGGGAATGCCCACTCAGTGCCCGCCCTGGCTCGGCACAATCATTGGGGCGACACTTGGGGACAACATGAAGGTGAACCGTGAAAGCCAATGTTGTGTTAAGCGTGTTGGCACTGTGTTCCGCCACCGCATGTTTCGGCGAGGTGGAGGATCGAGGAGATGCCGAGAAGCGTTCTGAACCGGCAAGAAGGACGGCTGCAACACTGCATCGAAGCATCTCGGAAGAGATCAAGGCACTCGGGAACCACCCTTGGGCTGGCCAATACTACTTCGGCGACGGCCTCGGGGTGAACGTCTCGCTCACGCTGGCACCTGAGTCCGGCTATCTCTTCGAGTGGCACGGCTGTTTGGGCCTTTACGACCGGAACTACGGAGCCGTCACCTGGAAAAAGGACAGACTCCGGCTTTCCTTCACCTTCCCCAACGAACGGAAGGGGTTCCAGGGGATCGCCGAGGAATTCATTCCGGTTGCGTGGGGAGATCGGAAATACCTCATTCCGGCCAACGACATCGTGCGGTTCTGCAACCGGGTGAACGATGGTTTCGAGCCACGGAAGGGAATGCACGGCTTCTATCTGCTCCGAGACGGAGACGAGAAGAAGGAGGTGAAGGGCTTTCCTAGTGTGCCGGAAGAATTCAGGCCCTACTTGCTGGCTCGCCCAATCGAAGCGAAGATCATCAGCGTCGGACAATCTACGACACACCCAAGCGTGTGCGACTGGAAGTTCAAGCTCACGCCTGTTACCCTGAATTGCGGAAAGAACAAGGGACTTCTGAAAGGAATGGAGTTGCACGTCGTTGATCCGGAAGACGTCGTTGAGTCCGTCGAGGTCACGAAAGTTGGCGCAGAGACATCGGAGGCCACAATGACCCAGATTGGCGAAAACCAAGCGGGGCCTCGAAACGGATGGAGACTGTCAACACGATTCCGCTGGCACCCCGATCAGTCGCCGTGAACCTCGGCTCGCTCTACGAAGGCGTGCTCAGAGACATGTTCACCAACTTCAAGCGCCTGCGGAAGGCGAAGCACACCCACCATCCCGTCGATGATGCTCGGGGCAACGCCGAGGCGCTGCTGCAAATCAAAGCGGAGTATGGGCTGAAGATCAGGTTGGAGTGAAGAAGGTAACCTACCATGAAATCCATCAATCTAGCCGACATCACCGACCTGGAAGACATCCCCAACATCGGCCCTTCAATTGCTGGGAATTTGAGGCAGATCGGCATCCGTTCCCCCAAAGACCTTGCAGGGAAAGACCCGTACACGATGTACGACGACCTGTGCCAAGCCACGGGAGTCCGTCACGACCCCTGCGCCATCGACGTGTTCATCGCCGCCGTCCGCTTCATGGATGGCGAGAAGCCCACACCTTGGTGGAAGTACACGGCGGAAAGGAAGCGGGTGTTGGCGGCGAGGGTGACACAGTTTGTCTAGTAACGTCTGCCACCACCTCCGCCTCCCCCTCTGCCGCCCCTGCCGCCGCCACCACCTCCGCCCCCGCCGCCACCACCACCATAGCCGCCACCACCACCTCCGCCACGGCTTTCCCGTGGCCTGGCTTCGTTGACGG
>JAVEUP010000420.1:0-2672 GCA_034005525.1 Thermoguttaceae bacterium
GCCGCTTTTCCCCCCTCCGCCCAGCGCGACGACGGGGAAGCGAAAACGGCATAAGGGCAAACAACGTACGAGCGTGCTGACCGTTAACGGGCGGATCGACGTATGGCGTATCCGTTGGCACTGTCCAGCGGAAGGAAGCGAAACCGTTGCCGATGGCTGGCTAGACATCGCCGAAGCGACGATGAGTGAAGGCGTACGGGAGATGGCTTGCCGCTTGAACCAAGGTTCAACGAGTTTCGAGAAGACGGCGGAGAACCTTGCTCGGGCTGCACATCTATCGATCAGCAAGGAGTCGTTACGTCAATTGGTGGAAGGGGAAGGAAAGGCAGTGCTGCGTGTCTTGCAGCGAGGGGAGTTGGAGCCGACGTGGACGGCGCCCGAATGCGATACAGGAGAGGGCATTTCTCGCATGTATTTGGGCTGTGACGGCGTGAAGGTGCCGCTGGTCACTCAGGAGGAAAAGCAGAAACGGCGGGCGAAGATTCGTGAAAAGCGGCGTCGCCGTGGGCGTCGCTGCAAGCCCCTGCCTCGTGGAAAGATGGGGGCGGATCAGTCGTTCAAGGAGTTCCGGGTAGTCAATTTGTATGACGAAACGATGAGCCATCGGTATGTAGGGGCTACCAGCGGCAACCACGAAGCGGCAGGGCGTCTGATGCAGCGGATGGCCAGTCAAGTGGAGTTACCGAAGGCTCAAGAAAAGGTGGCCAATGTCGATGGTGCTCCGTGGATTCGCAACCAGATCGAGTTTCACGGGTTGGTGGACGCGATCGGCTTGGACTTCTACCATCTGCGAGAGAACTTGCAGAAGAGCCGGCGGATTGTGTTCAAGGAGGGATCGCCGGAGGGCAAGGCATGGCTGGACAACGTGATGCATACATTCCGGCACGTGGGCTACGATGCAGCGTGGGACCAACTGGTCGCTTGGCGCAGCACGCTACGAGCGCCTGCCAAGCGGCAAGAGGCCAACCGTTTGATCCATTACGTAACAGAGCGCCAGCCGATGATTCGCTACCCCGAGTTCCGTAGTCGGGGCTGGCAGATCGGGAGTGGCCCCACAGAAAGCGAGTGCAAGACCACCACCCACCGCGTCAAAGGCCGTGGGCGCCGCTGGGATAGCGATAACGCCGAGGGCATGATGGCCCTCGCCTGCCTGGACGACAGCCGTATGTGGCAAACCTATTGGGCAAACCTAAGCCCCGCAAGGAATTAACGCCTGCCAGAAAATCTTGCCGCACACATCACACGCCGGTGCTTGCTCGATCGCGCCGCCTGCGGTACAATCATAATATTGCGGGGTCATCTCCGATAAGTCGGCTGCTGTGGCTTCTTCTGGGTCATCGGCCTTCGCCGCCGCTTGTCGGCCTCCTTCAACTTCGCCTCGTGCCGCTTCACTTCGTCCGGCTTCTTGAGGCTTTCGATCTTCACCTTGCTGACCATGTCCTTGGAGAGCCTGACCAGCGTTGGACTTTCCCCCCGGGGAACGCTTCGCCTAATGCACGTGCTGGTGCAATTCCGCCCGTCAGATCCACAGCTTCAACTACGCACTGGAACGCGCGGACGTTACCAATTGATGAATTAACGGTTAATTCAGAGGAAACAAATGACCCTGGTCGGTTCCTGTGGCAGTTGCTCCAAGTGTCTACAAGGCAGGCACTTACGTCAGCATCTGGTTGATGGGGTCGGTGCAGGCACACGCTGCGTAACCAGGGTTCCTGCGAAATATCGATCATCGACCACCCCCTTTCGTGCCGTGGTTGAAGGGGTGGCCGGACCGAGACCGGCGCTGCCGTGCGGCGCAGCCGATCGACTTGGTTGCCCCATGGTGTCCGTCGTGCCCCAGCGCTGCCGGCGGGCCGTGCTCGTCTGATCTTGGCCTGTGCCTGCACCGACCCCATCAACCAGATGCTGACACGTTCCGGCGGCGTAGGGCGGACCAGCGCCGGCAGCCGCCGCGCAAGTTCCGCCCCTTCCTCCCGGGTCCACCCGACGCTCAATTCGCCCACGTAGCGGAGCGCGCCTTCGCGGTGAGTGGCCACCAGCAGGCTGCGGAAGCCGTGCTTCGACCGGACGTAGCCGATGATCACACAGGGGACGATCTGCGTGGGCTTGATCTTCCGCCAACCCGAGGATCGCTTGCCGGGCAGGTAACGGCCGGCGAGGTGCTTGGCCATCACGCCCTCATGCCCTTGCCGCACGACCTGCTCGAACCACAACGTGCCTGCCCCCACGATCCCGTCGGACAGGACCGCCCGGCTCGGGTCCACCTGCCCGAGCGTCTCGGCCAGGATCTCTCTGCGCCGGACAAGGGGCTCTGAGATCAGGGACCGGCCGCGGTGGAAGAGCAGATCGAACGCCACGTACACCGCCGGGTCCTGCCGGGCGGCCAGCTTCGTCTTGAACCGGCCGGTCGTCTGATGCCGCCGCAGGACGGCATCCAGGTCGGCCCGGCCGTCGCGGAGCACCACCAGTTCCCCGTCGGTCACCGTGCCTTCGGGCAGCGTCCCCAACGCGTCCATTTCGGGGTAGCGGCCCGTGTAGTCGGCACGTTCCCGGCCCCAGAGGCGAACCTGGCCGGCTTCGACCGCCGCCAGGCACCGCACGCCGTCCCATTTGACTTCGTACAGGTGGTCGTCCGAATCGAACGGCTCACTGGCGACGGCCAGCATCGGTTC
>JAVEUP010000239.1:0-10667 GCA_034005525.1 Thermoguttaceae bacterium
TCGAATTCGTGTAACTCCAGGTATAATGACACGTTAACCGCAAATTACCGTACAAAAAAGCCAATGCAACTGCTTGCTGTGCAAGCTACAAATGGCTGGCATTTCGTGCTAATGGCAAAGTGCGCTCTGACCCCAGGGCACACTGACCCCAGAGCACAGACGTTGGCGAATCGCCCCGTTCCTAGCAGGCAGATCACGCGGCCGAGCGAAGGCGGTCCGCAGGGAACTCGCTGCACATCGGACGGCAACGTGCCGGCCGACCGATGCAACGGACATGCCGTCACGCTTTTTGTGGTATCTCCCAAGCACCGGGCGTCACTTTCTCGATATTGGGAGTCACGTCAGCGTCAACGTTGCCCAGCGCCCAGGCAATGCCGCCGAGCACCAATCGCTCGAAAAACGGATCCGCCCAAACTTCATGCACGTGGCCGAACGACGTGTAAAAGACGCGGCCTTGGCCCTGTTCACGAGCCCAGGACTGCGGAAATGGAGGCCGGCTGTGGAGGAACTTGTCTCGCTCGTGTTCCTTGCGTAGCATCTGGGTATCTTGCACGAGAATAACGTGCAAGTCGCGGTTGAAGTTGCGAAACGTATACCACTCCTCGCGCTCGATTGTCACGGCGTCCTGGTCGCGGTAGTCCTCCAGACCGGGAAACTTCGGCGAGGTGATCTTCAGCCGTCCGGGCTGCTGGGTGCCATGCCCCATGAATTCGCCGCCGACCATGGCCACGTAGGGATCGATTTCCTTCCCGCTATGGAACGTGTCGGCAGCGCTATGAAAACCGACGAACCCTTTCCCGGCGGCCACGGCGTCCAACAATCGCTGCTTCCCCTCCGCCGTCATTTGCGGATCGTCCGGATGCGAACCGGGCACACACTGATTGCCGCAGGAGTAGAACGCGAAAGCGTCGTACTGATCCAGATCGCCGTCGAAGACGCGGCCGTCCTTGGAACAGGTCACGTCAAGGCCAACTCGCTTGCCCAACGCAATCAACGCCTTGTCCGAAACACTGAGCCCGTCGTCTTCACGCTTCACCGCTGAATGTTCGTAACCGGTACTGCGCGTGTAGTAGAGAATTCTCTGCGGTTTCTTCTCGGCCGCCGAAACCCAACCTTGGGAAAAAAAAGCAGCTCCTACCGAGGTGAGACCACTAAGACGCAAGAAATCGCGACGTTTCATGACGAAGGCTCCTTGAGGTTATTGGAGGAAGAACCGAGCAACGGAAACCCGAGGCTCATGCTCGTCTGCGGCATTGAGTATAGCATCCTTTCTTCACGAAAGCGTTGTGTTGCCTGGTGGGAGGCTCGGCTTCCATGGGAGCGGTGTTGCCTCCTGCAGGTCAAGCCCTGAACCACCCGTTGCTGCGCTGGCCGCATCACATGTACGAGAGTATAACGCGGCTTGGCCCGGTGAGCAAGCAAGAGTCTCACGCCAGGGGAAGGCAAGAGTAAAGGCCGTCAGTAACCGTCCCCAGGAGCCCGTCCCTTGTTCCCAGGAACCCGTCCCTCACGAAAGCTTGTGATGCCGACTTATCTTGTGTCGGCCGGCTGCAATTCGCCTGCTTTGTATTGCTTGAGCACGGTGCGGATCGTGCCGGAGCATCCGGAAATGACTTCAATGCCTGCGGCGGAGAGCGCTTCCCGGGCTTTCGGCCCGACCTTGCCTGTTAGGAGGACCGTTGCTCCCTTTGCAGCGATCAATTCCGTCGCCTGCCCGCCTGCGTTGCCACGACTCGTGTTCGGGTTCTTCACAGCCTCAAACGTCTCTTCCGCCGGATCGACCAGAAGGAAATAGGCCGCCTGACCGAATTGCGGGTCGACGGCCGCGTCCATCGACGGCTTGGCGGCCGTGATGGCGAGTTTGAGGGCGGACGCTTCGGAGACTTCCCGTTCACGTTGCATTGGAGCCGGTGCCTGCTGACTGCCGCGCCCCCAGCCCTGGCCGGGTGCCGCGCCTTGTCTCGGTCCCCAGCCCTGGCCACGGCCTGCGCCTTGTCCGCGTCCCCAACCTTGTCCGCGTCCCCAGCCCGCGCCGCGTCCTCCGCCTTGGCCTCGCCCCCAACCCGGACCGATCCCGGCGCCGGCCCCGCGGCCCGCCGCGCCGGGAGCAACCCGACCGCCGGCCGCTTTTTGCGGGCCAATGCTTCCCCCGGACCATGCAGGTCGGAGACCCTCATCGCGCAGTTCGATGGTTGTCTCGCCGATCGTGATGGATTGCGCGACGTAGTGGTTCTCTTTCATCTTTTCGGTACGGAAGGCATTCACGGCAACTTGCTCCCCGACAGGCAGCTTGGCAACCGTATCGGCCACCGCCTGGGCCGGGCCAAGGTGGATATTCAGTTGCTCTTCCTGGGCAGTCTCCAGGATAATATGGGTGCCGCTGAGCGACCGGCCGGTCGTCGCCTGGCACGGTCCGGTCTGCACCTCGACAATCTTTCCGGAAAGCGAAACAATCTCCGGCCTGACCGGCTGCCTTGCGACACCCGTCGGGTCGCCTACTCCTTTCTGGGCATGTGCCACTGGCACAACGGCACCGAGAAGCACGGCGGCCGCTACTGCGAACGTTACAAGGTTTCTCATGACGACTCTCCTATTGGTTTGCGTCTACGCGAAAAAGGTGAATCCTTCCGCCGGGCAATAGCGATCGGGCCATGCCCTGCATGATTTTCACACCTTGCGGAACTGCGCCGCGCAAATCTTGCAGTTTGCGTCGCTGCAAAGGTGATGCATCGTCGCGGTTTCCGGGGTCCAGAACCGAATTCAGGCCGCGAAAGGCAACTCGCTTGACGCTTTGCCGTCGCAGGCGCCTGACCGACGCCATTCAGTGCAAAAGCTGTTCCAAAGGAAGCATGCAGGGGCAGATCCAGAGATCGGCTCATCCGTTTCCGAGTGCAGGCTGGATCATGGATCAATCCGGCCGGTCGCCGTGGGCCGGAGTGACAAGGTACAGGTAATCGCCGATCGGCCGCCCCATGGCCCGAAGCTGCTCATGCGTGATCGTGATGGGCCGCGAGACGGCCTGTTCCCCCGGCGTAAGCTGTACGTCGCCGCTCTCCGAGAAGACGACCACGCGGTCGGAGCCGTCGTCCAATCGGCGCCGCACCCGGGCCGGCATGCCCAAGGCGTAGCTGACGTGGCCGACGCCGCAAACGACCACCGCCATGCGGTCTTTCCCTTCGGGCGACTGAAGGAACCGGGCCAGGACGTCGGCCATGTGTTCATCGCGGGCGATCTGGGCCTCGACCATCGGCCGCAGCCGCTCTGGAGTGGCTGCCAGGTGGACGTGCATGTAGATGCCCAACAGCCGCGCGTAGGGCTCGTCGTCCAGCATCATCTCGCGGGGCAGTTGTCGCCGCAGTTCCGGGTCGAGTTGCTCCACGCCGCCGCCGCGTGCCACCTGCCGAATGGTTTCTGCCGGGGCGTTCAGGGCCACAAGCGGAGCATTCGCCTTGCGAGCGGCCTCGAGGACGGGCCGGTACTGCTGGTAGTTCGGCCAGCGCTTGGCCCAATCGGTCGCCTCGGCGAGTTGCTCGAAATCGAGCTGCCCGGCGTTGAAGCGGTCGACCACCGGCTGCCGGGTTGCCTCGATCTGCTCCAGCCCGACGACCAGTCGCCGGCCTCGCGCGGCCAGGTCGGCAATGATCCGGGCCTGCATCTCGTGGTGCCGCACCAGCCGGTGCCGCTCGCCGAGGTACACCACCCGCACTCCGGCCAGATCATCGACCACGGCCTCATACGGCACCGGCTCGCCGCGGTAGGAATCGACCCACATCGAACAGCGGCCGACCTCGGGCGCCGGCTCGTCTGCCGCCGCGCCGGCCGGCAGTGCCGCAAGCCATATCACGCATGCGAGGAAAGAACACTGCATAACGCCTTTCTCCTGTTCCATGAACCCACTGCCGCCGCAGAGGAAACCCCGGCCCGAACAAATGGCTGCCGGAGCATCGTCCAGCATACCACACCTTCCTGGCCGAGTCTTCACAGTTGCCCAACCCGGGCATACTTGCTCGCAAAGACGCCAAGCCGCGAAGCCGCAAAAGGAAGGAAGAAAGATGCGATCATCCACCCGCAACGCCAATGGGTGACCTTGTCGAAATCCAGATCACGAAACGCCGCCGAGAACGGCCGTGGGATGCCACTTACCAAGGTTGGAAAAAGTCCGGAGTTGCTCAGTTGACGGGGGTTCCTGAGCAACATAAAATTGCGGGGTTGCTTTAACCCGGACTATTCACACACGCAGGGTGGGTCGAGGTCGCGTGCTTTGGGATATTCGGTTTGGCATCCGATGCGGGGTCAGAAGTCCCGTTCCGCGAGGTGCATGGAATCGATGGTGGGGTAGGAATGGCCGCAACTGGCGGGTTTTTTTGGAGACCAGGGACTGTAAGCAGTGGCGTTCCACGTTACCATTACCGAAGAGGCCGACACGCAAATGCGATCCCTGCCGGCTCGCGAGCAACGTATTGTGGAGGCGGCAGTGACCGCTCGCCTGCTGGATCGGCCAGCCGTGCCGACGAAGGCGGTCAAGCGGCTGCGGCCGAATCCGTTCGCGCAATTCGAGTTACGTGTACGTGACCTCCGGGTATTGTATAATGTGGAGGAGGAGAATTGCGAAGTCGTCCTGCTCATCGTGGGACGAAAGGTTGGCAATAGATTGATCGTAGGTGGAGAGGAGTTCCATGGACATCGAAGTGATCCCTCTGAGTCAGCTCCAGATGCACACTCCGGAACTGCTGACGAGGTGTTGTGATGACGGGCAGGCTCTGGTTGTCGAACTGCCCGATCATCGCCTTGTGGCGATCCAGCCGCTGGACGTCCGGGACGAGGACGATTCCCTTGTCAGCGACTTGATCGAGTCCAATCCAGCCTTCCGGGCATTGCTGGAACGATCGAGCGCGAGCGTGCGCAAGCCCTTTCCAGTGACAAGGTAGGCGCACATCAGGCAATCCACCGAAGTTGCCGGCCACACGCTTTCTGAGATCAGCGTCACTGGCGGCAACCCGGTGATTGCGGGACTTCGTTGCTCTCACATTTTCCGTTCGGGGACTATAGACATCCCGGACCAGCCCCCGAACCAACTTGCGGGTCCATGCGGCCTTCCCCTTGTTCCATCAGGTCACCGGAAGTGACAGAAGGCTCACTTGACCGGGTGTTCTATACAATATAGAATTGCGGGATTGCTTCAGCAGCCCCTGCCGTGCAAAGGGGGCGAGGAGATTATGAACGACCTGAACGACGGTAGTAGTTGTCGGCCGGTAGCCCGGCGAATGCGACCCCCCAACTTTGACTGTTGCGAAACGCGGTGTGCGCGGTTCGCGGCTTGTGCATCTTTCGGGCTGCGCGCCCAGCGCATCTGAGCCCGATGGTTCGCTCCGGCCGCGGGCCGCCGTGTCGCGGCCCGCGAAAGGAGGCGAGCCATGAAAAACCCGCTGCTTGTGCCCGAAATCCGCGAACTGCTCGCGGAAGGCAACTTCGACGAGCTTCGGGACTTCTGCGAGGCGGGACACCCCGGTATCGTGGCCGAGTTCCTCTCGGCCCTGACCACCGCAGTGGACATCACCGGCCTGCTAATCTACTTCACCACGGCGCGAGTGTTGTTGGGCGTGTGACGGCAGCCCGCCGGCCGGTGGGCTGCCCACGTGTTGGCCTGGTACCCCTCTGGTAAACCGGTGGGTGGTGTGCTAAAATAGGGGCCATCGATCGAGTAAGCAAACCCGGGTTCCCAGGAACACTCAGGCTTGATCATGCCGGACGATCCCAACCGCGGCGCGGCGGCCCCGTCGGGCTTGTTGGCCACGCAGTTCGAACAGCTTGCCGAGCGGTTCGACGCGGCGTGGCGCGCCGGCAAGCGGCCGCGTATCGAGGAGTTCCTGGGCGACGAGACGCTCTCCGCAAACCCAAGCCGGCTCCGCCACGTGCTCCTGGAACTGGTCCGGCTCGATCTGGCCTGGCGCTGGAAAGGCCCGCCGGCCGAGACGCTTTCCTCGAAGATGGCCTCCGAGCGGACCGACGGCGGTACGGGCGTGCTGTTGTCCAGCCGGCCGAAGCTCGAAGACTACTGCCACGGCTACCCGGCCCTCGGCCCGCTGGACGGCCTGCCCGACGAGCTGATCCTCGCCGAGTATGATGCCCGGCACCGCTACGGCGACAAGCCCTCGCACGAGGATTATTGCCGGCGGTTCCCGGTCAAGGCCGAACGGCTGGTCGAGCTGCTGCGGCAGGCCGATCTGGCCCTTGCGGCCACTCCGGGCAAAGTAGCACTCGGCGAGACCGTCGCCTTGCCCGCCGGCGCGGGCCTTTCGTTGCAGCCAATCGTTCGCGAGCAGTTCCTGCGCAATCTTGAGCAAAGCGGACTAATGACCGCCGAGCAGGCGGCCGCCGTGCTGGAAGGCCCGCCGTCGGAGCAGACGGCGGGAGAAGACCCCGCCGACGGCCGCGCCCTGGCCGTGCGGCTTGTCCGGGCCGGCCGGCTCACGCCCTACCAGGCCGAGCAGCTTTGCCGCGGCGAGACGGGCATGTTGGCGTTCGACGAGTACGTGGTGCTGGACCGCCTTGGCGCGGGCGGCATGGGCGAGGTCTTGAAGGCCGAGCACCGCAGCATGGGCCGGCTGGTAGCCGTGAAGGTGCTCGCGCCGAAGCTGGTCGACTCGCCCGAGGCCGTCAAGCGGTTCCATCGCGAGGTGCGCGCCGCGGCCCGGCTCAACCATCCGAACATCGTCATGGCGTACGATGCCCGCGAACATGCCGGCCGGCACTGTCTGGTGATGGAGTACGTCGAAGGGCACGACCTGGGGCAGATCGTCAAGCGGCAGGGCCCGCTACCGGTGGCCGAGGCGGTCGATTACGTCGTCCAGGCCGCCCGCGGACTGCAATTCGCGCACGACAACGGCATTGTCCACCGCGACATCAAGCCGGCCAACCTGCTGCTGCAAACGCCCTCTTCGTCGTCGGGCAGGGCAACTGGCCGTGGCGGGCAGAAGGCAACGGTAAAAATCCTGGACATGGGGCTGGCGCGGCTGGACGACGCCGCGGGCGGCGGCGAAGATGACGACCAGCTTACCGGCTCCAGCCAGATGATGGGCACGTGCGACTACATGGCCCCGGAGCAGGCGGTCGACACGCACAACGTGGACCACCGGGCCGACATCTACTCGCTCGGCTGCACGCTGTACCGGCTGGTAACCGGCAAGCGGCCTTACACCGGCGCCACGCCGGTGCAGGTGCTCATGGCGCACCGCGAGGCGCCCATCCCGTCGCTGCGCGAGGGCCGCGACGATGTATCGCCGCAACTCGAAGCCGTTTACCAGCGGATGGTTGCCAAGCAGCCCGAGGACCGGCAGCGATCGATGGCCGAGGTGATCGAGCAGCTTTCGGCCTGTTGCGTGCCGGAGGACGAGGACGACCGGCCGAGCGACAGCGCCCTGACCGCATTCCTTCACGAGGTGGCCGCGCAGAGCACCGGCACGGGCCTTACTCGCGCGGCGGGCGTATCGAGCACGGCCGGGGCCGGCGGGCCGCCGGGCGCCGGTGGAAAGCTATCAAGCGTTGCCGGCGTCGCCCTTTCACCGGCCGTTTCGGTGGCCCGGTCGCTGCGGCCGTATCTACTGGTGGGCGGCACGGTGATGGTCATCGCCGTACTGGCCGCTTTGTTGGCCGTTGCCCTTCGGCCCTCGAAGCCGTCCGCCGCTCCGGGCCGCGGCACGCTGGCGTTTGAAGGCCCGCTCGACCAGGTGCAGGTCGTCGCGCGATACGAGCAGGGCACAAAGCTGCATGAGTTGAAGCTCGACGGACAGGGTCGCGTTGCGCTGGGCGAAGGCACCTACCGGCTGGCCCTGGCCCGCGGCTACCAGCAGTACCGGGTTGTACCCGACACAGTCACGATCACCGCTGACGAGCAGGTCACGGTGCGGATCGCGCCGAGCGGTGGAGAGGCCGCCCCACCGCTTGCCGTCACCCCGTTCGACGCCGCGCAGGCAAAGCACCACCAGCAAGCCTGGGCCGACTACCTGGGCGTGCCGGTCGAGTTTGAAAACTCCATCGGCATGAAGTTCGTCCTCATCCCGCCGGGCGAGTTCATGATGGGTTCGACGGAGGCGGAGGTTGCGCAGCTCCTGAAAGAGGTCAAAGAGCGGCAAGAACCGCAATGGTATATTGACCAGCTTCTTTCGGAAGCGCCCCGGCATCGCGTGAAGATCACACGCCCGTTTTACCTGGGGCTTTACGAGGTGACGCAGGCCGAGTACCAGCGGGTGATGGGGGCCAATCCGAGTGCGTTCTCGGCCGAAGGCAAGGAGGCCGCGAAGGTGGCGGGCCTGGACACGAGCCGTCATCCGGTGGAGATGGTTTCATGGAACCATCTCAAGGCGTTTTGCGAGAAGCTCTCTGCTATGCCGGACGAGCAGGCAGCCGGGCGTATTTACGTATTACCGACCGAGGCCCAGTGGGAATACGCATGCCGGGCAGGCACGACCACGAAGTGGAGTTTTGGGGATGACGGGGGGATGTTGAGGGACTATGCGTGGTACGCCACGAATTCTGGCGCAAGGACGCACGTCGTCGGGGTGCAGAAACCGAACGCGTTTGGTCTGTTCGACATGTACGGGAACGTTTGGGAGTGGTGTGCCGACTGGCGCGCCGCCGACTACGCAGCATCGCCGGTGGACGATCCACAAGGACCGGCGTCGGGCTCGTCCCGCGTGTTCCGCGGCGGGTGCTGGGGCAACAACGCCCGGGAGTGCCGGTCGGGGTACCGCCTCCAGCGCCCGCCGCACGACCGGTACAATTACCTGGGCTTTCGCCTGGCCCTGGTTCCGGCGGAACTCGAAAGCAAGAAGCCGGAATTGGCAGTTGGAGCGCCAACGGCCGACGCCCGGCCTTCCGCCGCCGCCCAGGCTGCGAAAAAGGAGCCGCGGCCAGGGGGTGGCACCGAGGCACCCGCTCCCGCAACCCCTTGGAAGCTCCCGCCCGGTTCGCCGTCGCCCGCGATTGCCCCCTTCGACGCCGCCACAGCCCGCAAACACCAAGAGGCCTGGGCCGCGCACCTCGGCAAACCGCTGGAAATACAAAACTCCATCGGTATGAAGTTCGTGCTCATCCCGCCGGGCGAGTTCATGATGGGTTCGACCGCGGAGGAGGTCGAGCAACTCCTGAAAGAGGGCAAAACAATGCCTCAGTGGTATATCAATCGGCTTCCCTCGGAGGCGCCCCGGCATCGCGTGAAAATCACACGACCGTTCTACCTAGGTCTGTATGAGGTGACGCAGGCCGAGTACGAACAGGTGATGGGAGTCAATCCGAGTTATTTCTCGGGCGATGGCAAGCGATCCACCAAAGTGGCGGGCCTGGACACGAGCCGTCATCCGGTGGAGCAAGCTTCCTGGGATGATGCCAAGGCGTTTTTGCGAGAAGCTCTCTGCCATGCCGGAGGAGCAGACAGCGGGGCGTGTTTACGTATTGCCCACCGAAGCCCAGTGGGAATACGCATGCCGCGCCGGGACGACCACGAAGTTTAGTTGGGGAGACGACCCTTGGCTGTTGCGGGACTATGCGTGGGACAATGGACATTCCGACGGAAGGACGCACGGCGTCGGTGAAAAGAAGCCGAACGGGTTTGGCCTGTTCGACATGCACGGGAACGTATATGAATGGTGTGCCGACTGGTACGCGGCCGACTACTATGCGGCATCGCCCGTGGACGATCCACAAGGACCTGCGTCGGGCTCGATCCGTGTGAACCGCGGCGGGGGCTGGAACATCGGCTCTCCTCTCCACCGGTCGGCCTCCCGCATCACCAGTTTTCGGCCGGACTACCGGTACTTCGTCCTGGGCTTCCGGCTGGCCCTAGTTCCGGTGGACGAATAGTCGAGCAAGACAACCAGAGCCGTGGCACGGCCCGGGCGTGGGCCCGCGGTGGAGTGCAGGGTGCGAAAGTAGCGTTTTGCCCCGGAGGGGCGCAAGAATGTAGCCACGGGTGGAGCACCGAGGCGGCGCTGTCGCCGCCTTGATGCGGAACCCGTGGAAAGGAACACGAATTCCCGATTAGCCCCGGCAGGGGCGAAAGGACTGGATATTCGATCGAACGCGCAGCCTGTCGCCCCTGCCGGGGCTGAGGGGTCGTACGGGACGGGAACCACGGGTTGCGCTTGGCCCGACTGTCGTCGGGCCGCGCTCCACCCGTGGCTACAACCTTCGCGCCCCTCCGGGGCGAAAATGGCGGCTTCGTGGCGGCTGGTAGGCGCGAAAGGGGCGTTTTGCCCCGGAGGGGCGCAAGAATGTAGCCACGGGTGGAGCGTCGAGGCGGCGCTGTCGCCGCCTCGATGCGGAACCCGTGGTGGAGGTTCCCCCAATTCCCCGAGAGCCCCGGCAGGGGCGAAAGGAAAGGCGTTTTGATCGAACGCGCATCCTGCCGCTCCTACCGGGGCTGAGGGGTCGTGCGGGACGGGAACCACGGGTTGCGCTTGGTCCGACTGTCGTCGGGCCGCGCTCCACCCGTGGCTACAACCTTTGCGCCCCTCCGGGGCGAAAACGGCGGCTTCGTGGGGGCGGGAAAACGCGAAAGGGCCGTTTCGCCCCGGCAGCAGCGATTTTTTGGGGCCTATTCATTAGCCTCGCCCCAGCGCCCCCCTCATATTAGCTGGTCGCTTGCGCCATTCGAGCCCCCGAAAAGTCCA
>JAVEUP010000240.1:0-10664 GCA_034005525.1 Thermoguttaceae bacterium
CAAACCCGGCGAAAACGCACGCTCTTGCGGGGAAGAGATTTTGGGGCGTGTCGTAAGTCCTTATGCGAAAAGGCGTTCCTGACAGCGCAACCGGCTCCTCCCCGTTTGTCGCATGTTGACACCATCTTTTGGCTAATTACACTCAGAGCGATGCCCATCGTCGCCGTCGCGCCCGTCGAGAACGCCCGACCGCGAGCCACGGGTCTCGCTGCCCGTCAGAAATCAGCGAGTTCAACACCGCTCTTTGGGAGGAATTGCCATGCTTGGTACGCTTCTGGGAGTCGCTTCGCGTTGTCGGGTGAATCACTGCGAACCGGTCCATCGTAACCTGACGTACTACCGTCGTTTGGCGTGCGAGCCGCTCGAAGACCGGCGCGTGCTCTCCATCCTTGGCCCGGCCCAGGAACTTTCCGGAACGGTTCTGATCGATACTGACCTGGAGAACCCTCAGGGGCAGGTGATTCACCTTGACTACGACGTCGAAGAGAATGTCACAGGGGACATTTCCGTCACCGACGCTTGGTTAACTCCGACTCCGACGCTACAGTACGATCCCAATCAGAACGGCTACTACAGCAAGATCAAGCTCAACTGGATAACCACCATTAGCTCCGGCACCCAGAATGTTTACGCGAAAGTCTTCAAGGATAACCAGATTTTCGGCGAGGAGCGGCTAGCAACGTCGGATGTCTACAGCGTTACCGGGGCTGCAACTCAGTCATTGATAATTCACATCGCCAACGACTCGGTCGTAAGCAAAGGAACGTACGACCTACGAGTCCGTGTTTACGACGCTGCGACTCACCAGGAATTGGCCTCACGCACAGAATGGAACGACGCCGACCTTGATAACGTCCCACTAGAGCCCGGTGGTGACGGAACGCAACTGCCAGCGGGAAAGTGGACTACCATCATCCACGGACTATCGACCGACGCCTACAGTACGATGGTCAATACCGGCGGCTGGATGATGGATATGGCCAAGAAGCTGTGGACTGAGTCGCGCAATGTAGCAGTACATACGATCAGTACCGACACGAATGCATGGGCTGGCTCGCTAGGCAGTCTCGTGAGTTTGGGTCAGACTAACCTGAATACGGAAACCGGCCAGTGGACCAAAAACGATGTAACCATTTCCGACACGGGTTACCACCATGTTCTGCTGTTCGATTGGGCAGAGGTGTCGAACTATACGAAATCTGGTATTCTCGATATTTGGCCAGGTATCGAGCTTCCACCGATCGGTGCGTCGGGTAATGATGGCTATGCTGAGGCCTCGGCAGACGTTCTGTATGCATTGTTGTCACATCTGCCCGGTGACGAGCATGCGCTCATTGGGTACAGTCGCGGTGCGGTTGTCGCTTCTGAGACATCACAACGCCTCGTGCGATCCGAACGTTCCATCGATCATGTGATTTACCTGGACGCTGAAGGAGGGGGCGAGTCTGCCTCTCATAGCGCGCCAACGATTTGGCTATATGATGATGACGAGTTCTGGGCATGGAGTGGCATTCGTACTGACAACTACTATAGTTCGGCTCCCGATTACATTGCCGTGAACCTTGGCGGGCATCACGTTGCTGGTGCGCGAAACTTTGATGATGGCTTGGAATACATGCACCACAACTTTCATCACTACTTCACGGGTGATCTGAGTAATGGCGCTAATGATGGCCTGTTTGCCGTGGCCCAGAGAATCGTCACCAAGGATACGCCAGCTACGGCAACGGGAGCCACGAAGGACCCGACCTACGATGCGCCTGCAATGATGGGGCTTTTCAATGGCAGCTTCGAGTACACCGACAGCACAGCAGGATGGTGGTATCATGGCAGTTCAACCACGGATGTGTCGAATTACGGAACTGTCGAGAACGGAAGGCTCTGGCTGAATGGGGGGCAACATCGTACCCACAACTGGTCCTATGCGCCGGCGAACGCGAAGTCCCTTGAGTTCGATTTTCAGGCGACAACGCCGTCATTCACCGCGGAATTGGTCGTTTCGTGGAGTGGGCCGAATGGTCAATTCGCCGAACTGGGGCGAGTCTCGCTTTCATCCGGATCAATGCAGTTAAATCGCCGCATGAAGGTGCCGATCGGAATGGCCTCGCAGATCGGCCGGGTGACGTTTAAGGTGGTGGGAAGTGGCTCAGCCCGCGTGTGGATCGACAACATTTCTTGGAGTGACCAACCGCCGCCCAGCACCGCCCCTTGGAGTTCCGAGGCGGCGCCGTTGTCCTGGGGGGGTAAGGTCGATCAGGCGTTTAGGGAGAAGGTTCTTGCCATAGCGGAGAATGTAGAAACAAAGGCTGACTTTCTGATGGCTGTAATGGCCTTTGAAACTGGTGAAACATTCTCGGCTGCAGTTGAGAATCCACAGTCAGGTGCAGTTGGTCTGATTCAGTTCACGCAAGTTGCGATCAATGATCTGAACCAATATTACGGCATCGAGTTGACAAAGGATATCTTGAGGAATATGCCAGCTTTAGAGCAACTCGAATACGTTGAGAAATGGTTTTCGATGTGGCAAACCCGGAAGCAGCTTGACACCTATTATTTAGAAGATCTTTATATGGCCGTGTTTGCCCCGGCGGGCATTGGGAAAGCGCCGGGGTATGTGCTATACGAGTCCCCCGCTGTCGAATACACTCAGAATGCAGGTCTCGATGCGGATGGCGATGGTAAAATCACGGTGCGTGAAGCTGCTTTGCGAATTCGCAACATGCTTCAAAGAGGGCTGGAACCAGGCAACGTGTTCCCTGGAAGCACTGTTGTCAATGACGCCTCCAACACGTATGCGGAGCACCTGACCGGTAATGAGGATCTCTACAGCTTGTACTTGCCGTCCAACATCGGCGGTACGGCGACAATCACGCTTGAGTTCGCCGCTAGCGACTGGATTTGGCCAACGGTTACAAACGATCCCGGACCTTATCTCGGGTGGTTGGGTTGGAACGATGATTTCAATGGTTATCACTTGGCCCATGACTTCATTGGTACCGTTGGCGCACCTGTTTACGCGGTCGCTGATGGGATCATTCTGGAATCCCGGACAGACGTCGCTGGTTACGGCCCCGACGGTACCCCAGGTGGTGCGTTCATCGCATTGTTTCAAAATGCTTCGGGCGAATACTTCAAGGCGCTATATGGGCATATCGACAACCCACTTCCCACAGGGACCACGTTCGGCCGGGGTGACGTACTGGGCGTCGTGAACGCTTACGACCCAGCACACCTACATTTCGGAATACATCCGGGAACGGAATGGGGGTTTGAGCAAAATCCATGGCAAGGTTACACGCCGAGTCTGAGTGATACACTCGGCTGGGTTTCGCCCATAGAATACTTGAACAACAATGCCCCGTTCAGCTTGGAGTTGACTCTAGTTGATACTCACGGCAATGCCGTCGCCGGCGTCACGGAACACCGGGGCGGGGGTACGATTGCACTCGACGTCTCGGGACTCGCTGCAGGGCCATACTTCGTGGTCGTAAGCGGCCCGGCGTGGGCAGAGGGAACAGCGTATTCACTTACGTTTGACATCGCCCAGTCGGGAATCGGCGGCGCAAGCGTAGTTTCGGTTATCGATGTGTCTGGGAGTATGGCAGGCAGCCCACTCGCCGACGCCAAGACTGCCGCCAACGCGTTCATCGACCTGATGAACCCGGGTGACAGGATCGGCATCGTCAGCTTCAGTAGTTCCGCACAGACTGAGTTTCCACTCACGCTTATTTCGCAACCAGGCCCGACCACTACATTCTTCAGTGATTCCTTGGACTCACTGGCAAACTGGACGGCTTCGGCGCCGTGGAGTCTCACTACAGCGACGTACGTCAGCGGTCCGTCATCGGTCACAGACAGTCCGGCCGCCAACTATGAGAATAGCGCGGATACGGCAATCTGGCTGACGCAGCCGGTGTACCTTCCGGTCGATGAAACCGCGGCGCTTGCGTTCTGGACGAAGTACGAGTTGGAAAGCAGTTACGACTATGGCCGGGTCGAGGTGTCGTCCGATGAAGGCGCAACCTGGACGGAGCTTCACCGGCTGAACGGATACCGCGACGATTGGCATGAAGTGGTTGTGCCGCTGAGTGGGTATGCGGGCACCGGCGTGCAAGTACGATTCCGCCTCACCAGCGATTCGTCGGTTACGAAGGATGGGTGGTACATCGACGATGTGGCTATCCGGACAGGCGCTGGCACAAAGAATACGGCGAAGGCCGCGGTAGACTCGCTCAGTGCCAATGGTGGCACCTCGATCGGGGCGGGCATTCGGGAAGCGAACCAGCAGCTTGCCCAGTTTCCCGACGACCCGCGGCGAGTGATCATCGTAATGACCGACGGGGACGAAAACACGGCGCCTTGGGCAGAGGATGTGATCCGCAACGAAGTACCCGACGACGTGGTTGTTTACATGATCGGGTTCGGAGGCTACGTCGACATGGGCTTCTTGCGAGAAATCGCTGAGATGCGCGGGGGACAGGCATTCGCGGCCCCCACGGGAAGCCAACTCCGCGACATCTACCTGGATATTGTGGGAGCGGCAGGAATCCAGACGCCGTTGCTGCGTTGGGAGGGCATGATCCAGCCCGCGGAGCGGTTATCTCAGTTGATATACACCGACACATCCGCCCAAAGCGCGAGTTTCGTGCTCACGTGGGAAGGGAGCGACCTGGACTTAGTGTTAATTGATCCGATCGGGAATGTTGTTTCGCGGCAGTCTTCGGACGGGGTTGCGTTCGAGGGAGGCGCCACGTCGGAGTTCTACCGGATCGATCGGCCGATGCCCGGACAGTGGACGGTCGAGGTCGTCGGCGTGGATGTGCCGCAGCAGGACTACCCATTCACAATGCGGGCGTTTGTCGATTCGCCGATCAACTCGACAGTCATTTCTGGTCCCGGATCGTATGCCCCGGCAGCGCCGGTGTCCATCGCCGTGCGGCTTGACGAGGAAATTCCAATTACCATGGCGAGCGTCGAGGCGACCATCGCTCCACCGGTTGGCAGCGATGCCGGCCCCTTCCGAGTTTTCCTTCGCGACGACGGCCGGGATGCCGATGCGGTCGCAGGTGACGGTGTCTATTCGGCCGTATTCAATAGCACCGACTGGGACGGAACCTACGACGTGACCCTTGACGTTTTTGGCATGAGCAACCTTGGCAATGCCTTCGCTCGCGAGATAACCACATCGTTCAACATCGTCAGCACCCGAATCATCCGGCTGACAGGTGACTTGGCGTTTGGAGACGTGGCGGTAGGGGATACCGAGCACCGCACCGTGACAATCCACAACGACGGCAACACCCCGCTCACCGTTTCGAGCGTCAGCTTTCCTACCGGCTTCACCGGCGAGTGGTCGGGAACAATTACCGAAGGCGCCTGGCAAGACGTAACGGTTGCTTTCGCGCCGACGGCCCGGCAATCCTATAGTGGGACGATTATCGTCAATTCAGATAGCACAGATGGGTCCAACACCCAGGCATGTTCCGGCACGGGGACCATTGTCGTAGATCCCGATGGCTTCGAGCCGAACGACACGTGGCAAACGGCCACGAACTTGGGCACGATCGTTGCCGAACGAAGCGAGTCGGGACTGAGCATTCATAGCGATGCAGATGCCGACTGGTTCTGTTTTGCACTCGCTGCACGCGGAGACGCCAACAGTGCCGTCAAGGTGCTGTTCACACACGCCGACGGCGATATCGACGCGTTCCTTTACAGCGATCCGAATCAGGCTCGTATCGCTAGTGGACAGTCGGCGTCGAATAACGAAACACTGAGCCTCAGCGGTCTGGCACCGGGCACGTATTACGTGCAAGTCTATGGATTTGCCGGCGCAACCAACACCTACAGCCTGGCTATCGTTCCCCCGGCTCATCCCACCTACGACCTCATGGGCCGCATTACGTCCAACGGCGACTGGTGGCTGGGCGCAAGCAACGGGACCGATGCCTTCACCAATAGCAAGGTGAACCGCTGGAACCCAAACCTCGCGTGGGCCGATATCATGGTCGGCGACTTCACCGGCAATAGACTCGACGATATCGTCGGCCGCATCGTTAGTACCGGCGACTGGTGGGTCGCTGTCAATAACGGCGACGGTACCTTCACCAACCAGCGTTGGGGCCGCTGGAACCCCAATGTCACGTTTTCCGATATCATGGTGGGCGACTTTACAGGCGACGAGGTGGCCGATATCGTCGGCCGCGTCGCCACGACCGGCGACTGGTGGGTGGCCAAGTCCACCGGCACCGGCTTCACCAACCAGAAATGGGGCCGCTGGAATCCGAACGTCGAGTTCACCAGCATCATGGCCGCCGACTTCACCGGCGACGGCAAGGCCGATATCGCCGGCCGCATCGCCACGACCGGCGACTGGTGGGTGGCGCGGTCCACCGGCAGCAGCTTCACCAACCAGAAATGGGGCCGCTGGAATCCGAACATCGAGTTCACCAGCATCATGGCCGCCGACTTCACCGGCGATGTTAAGGCCGATATCGCCGGTCGCATCGCCACGACCGGCGACTGGTGGGTGGCCAAGTCCACCGGCACCGGCTTCGCCAACGCGAAATGGACCCGGTGGAACCCGAGCCTCGAGTTGGTCGACGTCATGACCGCCGACTTCACCGGCGACGGCAAGGCCGATATCGCCGGCCGCGTCGTCACCAGCGGCGACTGGTGGGTGGCCGAGTCCACCGGTACCGGCTTCGCCAACGCGAAATGGACGCGCTGGAACCCGAGCCTCGAGTTGGTCGACGTCATGGCCGCCGACTTCACCGGCGACGGGGTGGCCGATATCGCCGGCCGCGTCGTCACCAGCGGCGACTGGTGGGTGGCCGAGTCCACCGGCACCGGCTTCGCCAACGCGAAATGGACGCGCTGGAACCCGACCCTCGCGTGGGGTCAGGTACTGGTGGGCAATTTCGCACCCGCCCCGGCGGCCCTTCACGCCGCCTATGCCCCAACTCCCAGCTCCCAGCTCTCCCCCGACTCCCAACTCCCAACTCCCATCTCCCAATCGGCCTTGCAGCCGATTGTGGAGGAGGCGGTGCTGCGCATGTCGGCCGATCTGGAAACCGTGGCGTTTCAGGTGCACATTGTCGATCTGCCGGGCCTGATGCTGGGCCGCACGGTGGGCAATACGATCCTGATTGACCACAATGCCGCCGGCTTCGGCTGGTACCTAAGCCCCACCGACGCCGACTTCCAGCCCGGCGGCCGGCTGGGCGAGCTGACGGCCCAGTCCGGCACCGAGGCGGTGCATCGGATCGACTTGTTGACGGTGGTGATGCACGAACTGGGACACTTGCTGGGCTACGAGCACGCCGAAAGCGGCCTGATGCAACCGGCGATCAGCCCGGGGACCCGCTGGTTGCCAGAGAGCGAAGAAGCCCTGCTCAGCGATCAGTCGCTCGAAGCGGATCGGCTCGACGCGTATTTTGCGACGCTGGGGTGAAATGCACGGCGCGCCAATGTAGTGGGCACACGCCGCTGTGCTGTCGCCAATTGTAGTAGGCACACGCCGCTGTGCCGTCCCGCTGGCGACGCAGTCGGAGTCCGGAGTTCCTCATTTCCGGATCATCCGACGGATGCGTAGGTTCCGGTGTAGGTGCCGAGAACGCGCAGAGAAGGGCCGGAGGCACTCCGGGGATTGCTCGTCGATTCGATAGGACCGGCGAGGAAAAGCTTGGCCACAGGGGCGGGACTGCAACGACTGCGTGCCGAAGGCACTGCCCTAAATCAGCCCGGGGTGAAGCGGCGTGAGTGGAGCGAACGCCGCGTAAACCCGGGGCTTGTGGGGCAAGATTGCCGGAGCCCCAATCGGGGCGGCCCTAAACGCCGGGCTTCTTGGAACCATCCCAAGGGTGGTTTTGAGGCCGCCATCGCAACCTGGAAGGTTGCGTGTGCGGCAAGATTTTCTGGCATGCTTGGAAACGTGAAGGGCCACCTGCGGGCTTGCCCTGCATGGAGCCGTGGTCAATGAGCTAAGCGTCACCCGTACCAACTCCCCTGCACGCTGCCGCCGCCTCCGGCGGCGGCAGCGTGCAGGGGAGATAGGGAGCCTTGGCGCCGTCTTAGCCGACTGACCACCGCTCCAGGCCGGACAAGCCGGCCGGTGGCGCCCACGGATTGTGTACAACAAGGAGGGACGTTGTCCCGGGTTGGGCAAACTCAGCACCATCGGGGCACTTTCCAGCCTGCCAGAAAAACTTGCCGCACACAAGGTTACGCCACGTTTGCTGTGGCGGGCGGGCTGAACTATACTATGCATCCAATATGAGACGCTTGCCGATTATTGTGGTCGTGTTGGTCTTCGCCGTGTTGGCGACGTGGCACGGGGGCCGGTTCGGCATCGAGGCGGGCCGATCCGGCGTTTTGGCGGCTGCGGCGGGCGCGGAGTCGTTGTGTTTCGATTTCACGGAGGGGCATGCTTATTGGTCCGGCTACTATCCCGGCGAGCAGCAGGATCGCGTGCTGATCGAAGTGTTTGCCCAGCGCGAGGCCGGGGCGCCGTTGGCGGTGCGACTGCCTCGCAATCATGCGCGGCCGGAGGACCGCTGGATCGATGCGGTTGTCCGGATCGCCGAAGATATCCCGCCGGAGCACACGCGTCTGGAAGCGGTACTGTACGCCGGCAGCGGCGAGCAGCCGCTGGAACGGATCACCTGCACGCCTGCGCAACGTCTCGGGTTGCTTTCCACCGACTTGCGCACTCGGGGGCTTTCCGCGGCGCGCGTGCGTCTGGACCTCTTCTGCCAGGACCGACTGACTGCAACCGCCACCCTGCTGTTGACCGCCGCGGCGACCGTTCGGTGGCCTGACAGCCGGCGGATTGAAATCCACCTGGACCGTCCAACGCAGATTGACGTGCCCGACGCCTGGCCGGTCGTGTTCGGCGTCCCTTTTCCACGAGGGATGCTTTGGGACGCGGGCGGCGTGCGCCTGGTGACTGAAAGCGGAACGGAATTGCCGCTGCAAACCGAGGCGACCGCGCGCTGGTCGCGGGAAGGATCGATTCAGTGGCTGCGAGTGGATACCCTAGCGCCTGCCGGCGAGCGGTTGTATCTTGAGCCGGAGCGATCTCAGGCGCAACCGCCAGCGGCACTGACCGTGCATCGGCGCGACGACGGGCGCGTCGAACTCGACAGCGGCGCGGCACGCTACGTGATCGCCGCCGGCCGCTCTCCCATCGAGTCGATCGCAATCGGTGGCCAGCCGCTCGCGCGGCTGGGCGCGGCGCGCGGGCTGTACGTGATCGATCAGCAGGGCCGGGAGGCCTGCGCGGCGGAACAGGGCGCAAGCATCGAGGTGGAGGCCGCCGGCCCGGTTGCCGCGTGCGTGCGTATCGAGGGCGATTACGTCACGGCCGACGGCGAAGCACTGGCGCGGCATATCACACGAGTGGAGATCTTTGCCGGGCAGCCCTTCGCACACGTCACGCATACGCTGGTCGTCACGCGCGACACCAACGAAATCTGGCTTCGCGAGGCCGGCTGGGAACTGGAGGCAGCCGTCGGCCAGGGCGCAAGGGCGGTATTCAACGTGGCTCGCGACGATCCCACCGCAACCGTAACCGCCGAACTGGCAGACGGCGAGGCGGCCTACATGCTTCAGCGCGAGCATCGCCGCTTCGGGGCCGGCGAAGACCGTTTTGAGGTCGTCGCCGGCGGACAGACACTGGCCGAGGGCGCTGAATGTGGCGACTGGGCACTTCTCGGCGGCAGCCGAGGTGCACTGCTGATGGGTTGCTCCGAGAGCGCTCGCCAGCACCCGAAGGAATTCGAGGTCTCTGCCGACCGCATGATTCTGCGGCTTTTCAGTCCACGCGCGGGTGAGGAACTCGATTTCCGCGGCCCTACACTGGCCGAGAAATGGAACCTAAGCGGCGATCTTGCAGAGAAGGCTGCGCAGACCAGCCCGAGTGCCGCCGGCTGGGCGAAGACGCACGATCTGCTCATTGCGCCGCTGCCGGCCCCGGATGCGGAGCGGCAGGCCGCGCACCTGGCGGCGTTGCGGCGCGAGCCGGTCTATGCACTGGCCGATCCGCAATGGACCTTCGAGAGCGACGCGATGGGGCCGCTCCATCCGCGCGATCCCGAGCGCTATCCCGGCGTCGAAGCCCTGATCGACCGGATTTTCACCGGCGTACAGCCGCGCGGGCATGAAACCGGCCATTACGGGTTTATGGACTATTTCGCCGGGCCCACGTACGGCGGCGGCTCCGGTCCGTGCCGTGCCGGCCGCTACCGGTTTGCCTACGGGTTGCGCAACAGCATCTGGCTGGCGTACGCGCGTTCCGGGCGGCGCGACATCCGCGCGTTCGCCGAAGGCACCAACCGCGCGTACCTCGACAACTACCTGACGCATGCCGACGCCCCCGGCAAGACGCGCGGCGTGTGGAGTTCAAGCGGCGGCAGCCCGCTTGACCAACTGCCGTACTACTGGGGCACCGGAAGCTCCTGGAACCTGAGCAGCTCGTCCAATTTGAACCAGTTCCTTTGGCTCTACCACCTGACCGGCAATCGGCGGGCGCGTGACGCGGTCGTTGAGTTCGGCGAAGGATTTAAACGCGACTGGACCCCGGGCACGCGCGATTGGCGCATCCTGATGGTCTTCCGTATGCTGACCCAATGCTACGGGCTGACGTGGGATCCGGCCTTAGATCG
>JAVEUP010000003.1:0-114162 GCA_034005525.1 Thermoguttaceae bacterium
CCTGTTCGACATGCACGGGAACGTATGGGAATGGTGTGCGGACTGGCTAGGTGGGGGTTACTATGCGGCATCGCCGGTGGACGATCCACAAGGACCTGCATCGGGCTCGTTCCGCGTGAACCGCGGCGGTGGCTGGTTCATCACCGCCGGGCGCTGCCGGTCGGCGCACCGCAGCGGGTACGCGCCGGACAACCGGAACGGCCACCTGGGCTTCCGGCTGGCGTGCGAGATTCAGCCCAAAGCCGAAAGCGGGAAGCCGGAATCGGCAGTTGCAGGGTCGAAAGCCGAGCCCGAGCCTTCCCCGGCCGCCCCACCTCCGGAATCGGAGCCGCAGCCAAGGACCGACGCCGAGGCACCCGCTCCCGCAACCCCCTGGACTCTCCCGCCCGGTTCACCCCCGCCTGCTGTCGCCCCCTTCGACGCCGCCACGGCCCGCAAGCACCAAAAGGCGTGGGCCGCGCACCTCGGCAAACCGCTGGAGGTGGAGAACTCCATTGGCATGAAGTTCGTGCTCATCCCGCCGGGCGAGTTCATGATGGGCTCGACGGAGGAGGAGGTCGAACAACTCTTACAGGAGGCCAAAGAGCGGCAGGACCAGCAATGGTACACTGACCAGCTTCCCACGGAAGCGCCCCGGCATCGCGTCCGAATCACACGACCGTTCTACCTGGGGCTTTACGAGGTGACGCAAGCTGAGTACCAGCAGGTGATGGGCGTCAATCCGAGCCACTTCGCGAATGAAGGCAAAGGTGCGGACAAGGTGGCGGGCCTGGACACGAGCCGTCATCCGGTGGAGACGGTTTCGTGGGATGAGGCTAAGGCGTTCTGCGAGACGCTTTCCGCCGTGCCCGAGGAGCGGAACGCGGGGCGTATATACGTATTGCCGACCGAGGCCCAGTGGGAATATGCATGTCGGGCAGGCACGACCACGAAGTGGAGTTGTGGGGATGACGCGGGCGTATTGAAGGACTTTGCCTCGATTGGCGTAAGGACGCATGGAGTGGGGGAGCGACAGCCGAACGGGTTTGGCTTGTATGACATGCATGGGAACGTATGGGAATGGTGTGCGGACTGGAGCGCCGTCGACTACTATGCGGCATCGCCGCTGGACGATCCACAAGGACCTGCGTCGGGCTCAACCCGCGTGCATCGCGGCGGTGGCTGGATCCACCCCGCCAGGCAATGTCGGTCGGCATACCGCTACGGGGCCGAGCCGGACTACCGGAACCACTACCGCGGCTTCCGCGTGGTCTGCGAGATCCCGCAAAAAGCCGAGAGCAAGAAGGCGGAAGCCACGGCCGATGCCCTGCAACCCTGGACGCCAGGCGGTCCTGCAGAGCGGCCAACACCCGGCACCCTCGACCTGAAGCCCGAACCGGTAACGATCAAGCCGGGCGAGCCGCTGAGCATGTTGGCTCTCGTTCAGAAGCCGGCCCCGCTGCCCGGCGTTCGGTCGTGGACCATCGAGACAGCCAGCCACCGGGGAGCTGTCCAGTCGCTTGCCTACAGCCCCGATGGTTCCATGCTGGCAACGGGAAGCTACGATGGCTCGGTGCGGCTTTGGGACGCTGCCGCGGGGAAGCTAACCCGCATACTGGTGGGCCATAACGATTGGGTCCAGGTCGTGGCATGGTCGCCCGACGGCAAGCTGCTGGCATCCGGCAATTTGGCCCCCCGGCACCAAGTGTGCGTTTGGGATGCTCATACCGGCACGCGTCTCCGCCGAATGAGTAGTTCGTCGCGATCGATCGCCTGGTCGCCGGACGGGCGTGAATTGGCGTTGTCGGCCGGAGTGTGGAATGCGGCCGAGAACTCGTATCGTTGGAAACTCGACGGACAATATCCGTACTCGATTGCCTGGTCGCCCGACGGCAAGACGGTGGTGGGAAATGGAGAGGGCGGCGCGTTGCAGTTATGGGATGCGCAGTCGGGTGTCCTGCGGGATACACTTTCCAGTCCGGAATTCTCCGGCCGAGTCGCCTCGCTCGCATGGTCGCCCGACAGTCGCCTGCTGGCATGCACATCCGGCAATAATACCGTGATTTGGGATGTCGCCGCACGGCGCATCTTCCGGCGATTATCGACAGGCAGGGGCGGTAATGCGGTCGCCTGGTCGCCCGACGGCAACCGCGTGGCTGTGGTGCAATCTGGCGAAACGCCCTTGCTTGTTTGGGATGCCGCCGACGGGAAGCTTCTGTGGCAGGCGGAATACGACTACAGCTACGGGGACAGCGTCGTCTTCAGCCCCGATTCCAAGACCGTCTCGATTGGGAGAGACATGCCTTGTAAGGTTCTCGCCTACGACGCGTCGTCGGGGGACGCACTAAACGAGCTGCCCGGCGTCAGCGCCAAGAGTTTTCACGGCGCCGTCGCGTTCGCCCCCGATGGGACCGAGTTGGCCTACGCAAACGCGACTTCCGTTGGTCGCGGTATCCTCCGCGTCTGGGATCTCCCAAAGCGACAGCTTCGGTTCGAGTGGCAGATGGAATCAGCCCCCGGGTATCAGTGTCTCTCGTATTCGCCGGATGGCCAAGTGTTGGCTTTGGGTGTCAGGCAGGCGACGAATCTGCTGGATCGGGCGTCGGGGAAGCTGATGCACACACTGCCCACGGGCGTTGGGGAGACGCGTTCCGGGCTGCACTTCGCCCCGGATAGCAAGTGGATCGCCATTTCGGGAGATCAGACGGCCGCCGTCTACGACGTGGCCTCCGGATCGCTCGGGTGCAAGCTTCCGAAGGCCGGCCAGGTTCTGGGTTTCTCGCCCGACGG
Organism: Thermoguttaceae bacterium; assembly: GCA_034005525.1. GTDB lineage: Bacteria > Planctomycetota > Planctomycetia > Pirellulales > Thermoguttaceae > PWXP01. The sequence goes on from JAVEUP010000003.1 coordinate 2,770, forward strand.
CCGCACCCTTGCGCTGCGCGCCGATGGCAAGAACGAGCTTTTTGACGCGCGGACGGGTGAACCGGGCGGGACGCTGCCAGGCAACGAGAACTCGCGTTCCGTCCTGCCCTGGTCGCCGGATGGCAAGACACTGGCCGACGTCTCCTCGGACGATCGCCTGTGCTTGTGGGACATTGCCGCTCATCAAGCGGCGGGGGGTCCCGCGTTTTTCTACGAATCGGGAACGCGTGATTCTTTGATGCGTTGGCTTCCGGATGGTCGCGCTCTGCTCGTGGCACAGTGCTACCAAGCGTGGGTATGCGAAGTGCCTTCTCTCAAGCTCATTCGCACGATTCCGGGTTATCTTTATTTGCATTCGATTCCCGATCTATCCGGTCGTTGCCTTGCCTTTGCCGGGCCCGCGTCAGTCCAGCTCCGGTCGCTCGATACGGGAGAGATGCTTTGCACGCTTCTGACGCTCGACGACAAGGGCTGGGCCTTCTTGAGCCCCGACGGCCATTACACGGGCTCGCCCGGCGTAGAGAAGGAGTTCGTCTACGTCGTGCTGACCGACACCGGTGAGCAGCTTACTCTCACGCCTGCCGAGTTCGCGGCGAAATACGGCTGGAAGAACGACCCGGCCCGGGTGCAACTCGAAGGCATCACGGGCGGTGGTACGGCGGCAGGTGCGAAATGACGCAGGCCGTCGTCAACGTCCGGACGGGCAAGCATGAACCACGAAAACCACGAAGCACACGAAAAGGGATCCGCAGGCTTACAGCAAGAAGTGGGCAGGACGGCGGAGAGAAGCGATCGGGGCTTCCTTTCGTGTCGTTCGTGTATTTCGTGGTCAATCGTCCTTCCCTGGGGCCGGTGTTCGATGCACAATACCGTTTCCCTTGGCGTTTTGCCCCGGTAGGGGCAAAAGAGATGGACATTTGCCCCAACGCGCCCCTGCCGGCGCGAAAACGGCTTCCTGCAGGCCGGGGTGACCGACGCATCGTGCCTCACTTACCACGACGAATGGCAAAATCGCGGTCTCCTACCTACCTTCCAACTCAAACGGTACGGTCACGGTGCAGCCGGTGGCGACGTGCGTGGCGCGGAGTCGCCATGTGCCGACAGGGTCGTTCAGGGCGGCGTCGAACGAGAACGGTACGCTCGCTTCCCGGGTGAGCAGGTTGCGGGAGTAGTGCTTGAGAACGTCTCCATCCGGGCCGAGCAACTCGACGCGCACACAGTGCAGGCCGGCCGGCTTGTCGGCGCTGGTTTGAATTGTGATGTCGAACGCGAGCGTTGCGCCAACGCGGCCCTTCGACTCCCTGGGACGCACGGACACAGCCGTCACTTCATAAGGAAGAAGTGCGAAGACCTTCGGATCGCCTGGCAGCAGTTCGGTCTCGATTGTCTGTGCGCGCCCCAGCGGCCGCCCGGCCCGAACGTCGTAAAGCCAGGCCGATTCGGGGAAGTGGACGGTCACCTCTTGCGGCTTCACGCCGGCGGCCCGGTTGTCCCGCACGATTGAAACGTAGTGGATACGATCGTTGTGGTCGTCCGTGAAGCGGACCGTTTCGCACGCATCGACGTCCATGCCGTCCGCCGTAATCCGAACCTGCGGGCGGATTTCGGCAAGATCGAGCAACCGCGCGGCAACCTGGCGGACCACCTGGGTATTGCCTCCGGCGTGCAGGCCCTCGTACTGTTCGATAGCCACGTTGAGCACGACGGTCCAACCCTTGCCCGACTGACGGACCAACACGGCGGGCGCGGTCCCGGCCATGGCCCAAGGCTTGGCTCCCGCCGGCTCGATGTCCTTGGCAAACGCGGGCAGCGGCAACTCCACTTCAACTTCTTCCGTCGCGACACGAATCGGGTCCTTGTCGGCCGCTTCAGGCAGGCCGTTTCGGGAAACACCGAACAGCCCGTCCAACAGGCCCGGCTCGGCAAGCCGGCAATGATCATCCAGGATGCCGGGCAGGGTATCGGCAATCACCAGTCCGCCGGCCTCAACGAACTCACCGATGGCCTCGACCTCGGCCGGGCTGACGGCCGTCGAGGCGGGCATGAGCAGTGCTTTGTACTTGCCGAGTTCGCCCTGCTCGATCTGCTCGTACGAGAGCATGTCGAACTGAAGGCCCAGATCCTCGACCAGGCGGGCGAAACCCAGTTGCGCCCGCGAGTGGGTCCGGCCGGTGAGCGTGCCGGCATGGACGCTGGCCTGGCTGTAGTGGATGGCGATGCCGTCCTGCTCGCGGCGGGCGCCCAGCAGCAGCTTGCCGATGCCGCCCATGATCTCCGCGTGCGACTCCTGCATCCAGGTGAACTGTGGCGCGGCACGCAGGTCGGGGAACAGCAGGGCGGGGCCGGTGTTGTAGCTGGTCCAATACCAACTGCTGTTGAAGCCGTGAAACAGCAGGTCCCAGCCCAGCCGCTTGGCCGAAACCTCGTCGTAGTTGCCCGTGTGGTTATACCAGGCGCCCACGATCGCATCGGGCTGCTTCCAACTGCGCAGATACTCGATTTGCGGCGGACGGCAGGCGTAGACTTGCACCAGGTCGCACGCCCGGCAAAGCTGGTAGAAGTCGTACCCGTGCCAACTGTTCAGGTCGAACACGCCGTCGAACCCGACCCGGGCCCCCGGGTCGGCGCGGCGGATCGCCTCGCGGCCTATGGCGTGCGCCCCGGTGAGCACGCGGTCCATGTACAACCGGTGGTCGGCCCAGCGCGGCCAGTGCTCTGGCTGGTCCTTGATCTCAGCGAAGGTGGCCGGTACCACTTCTTCCCACTCGCCAAATGTCGTTCCCCAAGCAGCATTCAGCGCGTCCAGCGACCCGTAACGCTGTTGAAGTTCGGCGCGAAACGCAGCCAGGCACGTGGGCGACGTGCACACGTCGACGCGTCCATGCACCAGGTAGTTCTCATCGCCCAGCGTGTACGCCGGCGGACCGAACGCCGCCGCTCCGCCGGCCCGGTCGGCAAGGCCGGCCGTCCAGCCTTCCAGATGCTTCGGGTCGGTAAGGCAGGGCCGACGCGGCCCCGCGTTGGCTTGTTGGGAGCTGATTCGCGTAATGTACGGAATGCTGCGCAATCCCCATCGCGCGGCGTTGCGGCACGAGGCAGCCGCGCGGACCGCGTCGCCGCCGGTCATGCCCGTGTTGTCGATCCAATCGACCCCGCCGGCAGCCAACTCGCGGTTGATGAAGTGCCGCACTGCATGATTCCCGCCGTCGCTCCAGGCCAGCAAGTGGAAGTCGTCAACCGTCCGGTCGGGCACGGCGAACGTGGCGACTTGCTGGTCCAGCAGCCGGTCTGCCTGAAAGAGCCGGGCGCGCACTTCGTGCAGCAGGGCCACCGTTTGCGGCAGTTCAATCTGGAACGCCGCGGTCGTACCGGTGGGCGTGAGGCGGACTTCAACCAGCAGCCTTCCCAGCGAGTCGGACACTTCCAGTTCAACCACGGCGTCCGGCCCAGCGGCGCTCAACTCGACCGTGCCGGACAGGGTGCCGCCCGGCGGAACGGCCGCTTCGTTGAGCGCGAGCGATTCGATGTACGGCGCATCGGCGCCCCCGTCGGCGTGGCCCGTTGCCCAGCCGAGCGTCGTTCCGTCCTGCTTGACCCAAACGCTCACCAGCCGCGGCCCGGTGGCCGGACCCGGCAGCGGTACGACGTGCCGGCTTTCTCCCTGCGGCAAGTCGAGTTTCTGGACGGCCTGCTCTCGGAAGCCGCGTGCGGGATCGTGATCCATCACTTCGAGCACGGCGCCCGGTACTGCCTGCTCGGCATGGACGAGCACCTCGCCCGGTTGGTCGGTAAAGCCGATCCGCACGGCCGGTTCCCGGTCGGCCGCCCACAACACGGCCGAGGCGACCAGGCTATGGAAATAGTCGTAATAGCCGAGCACGTCCATATCTTCGTGGCCCAGGCCGGGCGTGAGACACAGCCTTCCACCTGCGTAGTGCAACACGAGCACTCGCCCCTTCCCGCAACGGTAGGCCGTGGCGATGGGCTGCCCCTCGGCGACCATACGGTCCAGCGCCGGCAAACTTGTTGCCGGTACGACGTCGGCGGACCAGTCGGCGGGCTCCAACTGGTCCTTCATTTCGGCCAGGAACCCCTTGGCCGCGCCCAGCAGGACGAGTCCCGTTCCGCCGCGGACCTTTTCGACCAATTCATCGCGCACCTGGTCCGGCATCAGCTTGGGCTGGAACCCGGTGAGAATCACGCAGTCGTTCTCGGCGCGAAGCTTATCGGCCATCTCGAAGATAACGTCGGTTTCGTTCCTCCGCGGGTAGCCGTAGATTTCGTAGGAGCCGTACAGGTAGAGCGAGCCGGGGTTCAGCAGGCTGTCAGGCGCCGAGACGGAAACGGTCTGATATTCCAGGTCGAGCCGCTGGGCCAACTCGACCGTTTCGCGCTGCTCCCATCGCGGCCCGACGACCAGCAGCCGGACCGGCCCGCCGGCAAGCGGTTTGGCCCACGCGACGTGCGGCGTGACGACCGTGCCGGTCATCTCGTCAAACGGCGTCGGCCGGCGCCGGATCTCCGTCAACCGGGCAAGTTCCTCGACGCGCGACGGCGTGAGCCGGGTCGCCGGGACCGGGCCGGCCAGCCAATCGGTTTCGGCCAGCACGGCCAGGTCGTCGGCAATGGTGGAACCCGACTCGGTCAGGTACCGGCGGACTTGTGCCGCTTCACGTTGCGGCGTGAAGTCCCACACGCCCAGCGTGACCTTGCGGCCGCCCGGTTTACTCCGAAATGTGGTGCGCACGTTGTAAGGCCCCAGCCCGACGACGGCGGCGTCGAGTTCGTCGGGCACATAGACGACCCCGCAGGGGCCGGCCGCCGTGTTGGCCGTTTGCAGCAGTTCGTCGTAGAGAAGCGCCCAGCGCTCGTTGTCCTTGTCGAGCACGACACTGGCAGGCGCTTCGACGTCGCGTGCGGCAGTTGCCAGCCGGCGATTGCGGGGCTGGTCGAATCCCTGGGGATAGGCGCTCAGGCTCACTTCAAGCCGCTTCGCGTCGGTTTCCGGAGCGAGCGCCACCTGCACAAGCAGCTTGTCGTCCCGGCTGCGCAGCAGGAGCCGCAAGTAGACCGGCCCCTTGGATGTCGCCCAGGTTCCTTCCAGCAGCGTATCGGGGCCGAATCGGCGCACCTCGCGGAACTCGCCGGGTAGGTCGTGGAGGCTCGTTCCGTCGATCTGGATTCCGATGAACGACTGGTAGTACCAGTTCGGCCTGGCCGGCGACGACATGCCCAGTGCAATGAGCTTGCCGCCGGCCTGCTCGCGGCGCGGCACGCACTTTCCCGGCGGCGTGCCTTCAGGGATTTCCACCAGGTAGTTCAACCCATACGCGACAAGGTCGTTGACGAAACGGAACTCTTGCTTCAGCGTCCTGCCCCCGTCCACCTCCTCCCAATCGCCGCGAACGGTCAGCATTGCGTCGGCAGTGCCGGCTTGCACGGGGCTGAAAAGGAGAACGGTAAGCAGCCCTGCTGTGATGGTCGTTGTTCGGACTGCGGGCATGGCTGTGCTCCTTGGGGGTTTGGGGGTGTTCTGCGGCAAAGCGGGCCCGCGGGTTGGCCAACGGCGGGCGTTAGCCCGCTGTTTCTCATGCCGGACTTCAATAATGTTCAAGCACGGGACCGACGCCCACGCTCGGCAAGTGGCAGTGGGCTTGCGTCGTCGTGCGGCAAGAAACAGGGGGCTTACGCCCCCCGCTCGCCTCAAAAAACAGGGGGCTTACGCCCCCCGCTCGCCTTGCGATTATCCCAACCGTGTAATGCCCGGGATGGGCACAGGGTAAACACCCTTGTCGTCGGGCAGGACGGGAGGGGTCATGTCGAAGCTCACTTCCTCCGGCCCGGCAAGCCACGGCGATGCAAGTGCATCCTCCCAGGTAGTTCGCTGACCGGTGTACGCGACCATGGTGCCCAAGATGCCGATCATGGTGCTGTTGACCATGTAGGGACCGTTGTTGATGGGCTTGCCGTCGCGAATCGCCTTGAACAGGGCGACGTGCGTTTCGTCGTACATGTTGCACTTGGGGCCTTCATAGCGCCACGGGTTCTCGCCCTCGATCTGGTGCTTGATGACGTCGCAGTAACCCTTCGTGCCGAAAACGTGGTCGGACGTCTCGTTGTGACAGCCGTTCTGCGCGCGGCCGAAACCGAATAGTCGGACGTTGTTCGGGTATTCGAACACAATGGCGTTGTGATCGAACACGTCGCCGAACACGGGGCCGACGCTGGCAGCCCGCCCACCGACGCCGTACGCGGCCACCGGCGGCTGATCGCCCAGCGCCCAAGCGCCCTTGTCGAAGCTGTGGACGAGCGACTGGAGAATGTCGTCGCCCGAAAGCCAGCAGAAGTGATACCAGTTGCGGAACTGGTATTCAGTCTCATCCCATTCCGGCTGCCGCTCGACGAGCCGGTAGGGCGTTCGCAGGTAGTTCTCCTGCACGGCTACGACGTCGCCGATGGCGCCGTCGAGAACGCGCTTCATGGTTTCCTGGACGCCCGTGTGGTAGCGCCAGCACAGACCCGAAACAACATTCAGCCCCTTCTTCTCCGCCTCTTGGTAAGCGGCTGTCGCCACTTTGATTCCCGGCGGGTCGATGGCGTGCGGCTTCTCGATGAATACGTGCTTGCCAGCCGCAACGGCCTCCTTCAGATACTGTGGATGGAACTTCGAGGCGCAAGCGATGAGCACGACGTCGGACGCGTCGATGACGCCTTTGTATCCGTCGAAGCCGACGAAGCAACGGTCGTCGGGCACCTGAACCCGCTCGCCGTGAATCTTGGCGATTCGCTCGCGGCTGCCGGTGACGTAGGGCTCGAACAGGTCGGCCATGGCGACCAGGCGGACACCGGGGTCGCCGTTCAGCGCATTGACTGCGGCGCCGGAGCCCCGGCCGCCGCAGCCGATCAGCCCGATCTTGATCACATCGTCACCTGCGGCGTGCGCGCTTCGTGCAAGAGAGAGCCCCAAACCGGCCGCTGCGGCCGTGCCGGCGGAAAGCTTGAGGAACTCGCGGCGGGAAGGGGGTTGTGTGATGATCTGAGACGACATGGCATGACTCCTGAAAATGTGGAATGCTTGGTGGGTACCGCCGTAAGGGGGGTGTATAGCGGCGGGAAGACTCATGCTAGTATGGAATCCGGCCGGTCGGGTGTCAATCGACCGGAACGTGTGCGGCAAGATTTTCCGGCGGTCGGGTGGCACGCTCCTCAGACGCGAGAGTAGCCCGTCATTTTTCCCATACGAGCCTTCCACCGCGAAATACGGCCGGGGCGGCTGTTGCAGTACACATGCCGCTGTCCTTCTTGATGTGCTTGGCGATCATCAGCCGAACCTCTCCCTTGTCGGACGGCGGCAACGGGTAGATTCCCACTGCCGCGCCGATCAGATTCTCCGCAATGACGTGGAACTGCCCGTCCGTCTGAATCGTTCCCAACCCGTACGTTCCCAGCCAGAAGTAGCCGCCCGCATAGGTCATCGCCTGAACACCGTAGCTCGTCTTTCCGGGCACTTTGTACGTTGTGATCTTCTCTCTGAAATCAGGCGTGAACTTGTGGATCAGGTTGAACTCCTGTTCGCTGTCGCGCGGTTTGCCTTCAGCAACGTAGAAGAACCCCTCGACGAACTCGATGCCGTCCACTCCACCCCCATCCTCCAAAATGGCAATGCGTTGGATAAATGAAAGGTCCTCGCAATTGTAGAGGTAGATGAAGTACTTCTCGTCTTTTGCTCCGGCGAACTTTCGGTCGACGGCGACGTACAGTATTCCATCGTGAATACAGCAGTCGCCGTGATGGCTTGGAACGTCGCGTTGCCGGATCGTCCCGCCCGCCTTATCGGTCTTGACAAGGACGGTTGTGAACGACCAGTAGATCGCCTCGTCGTCTGCGGTGAATCCCTGGAGGTGATATCGGAATTCGCCATCACACCGGATGTCTTCCGCAGTGGAGAGGGATGAATGGGCGCCGAACGCCAGCAGGGCACACCATAGCATGCGTCTCATGATTCTCTTCCTGCAAGTCACTTGTAGTACTCCATGAACTCGACGACCGCACCGTCGTCGGCCTGGTAGAAACCGACCTTGGCAATCCCGGCGTCAAACGGTTCCAGAAGCACCTTCAGCCCCTTGGAGGCGGTGTCGATGCACTCGACGCGGAACGCGACGTGCGGCTTCTCCCGCACGGGCCCCGTGACCGGACTGTCCGGTTCGAACCGCAGCCACTCGACGCGGTACGGATGCGACTCGATGTCGGTCACCCAAACCCGGGTCGCTTCCACGAATCGCTCGCCTGGTTTCTTTTCGGTGGTGATGAAGCCGACGTGGTCGAATACCATGGCCGGCCTTTCCGCGGCCTTCTTCCCGGCCGCCGGTGCTCCGGCCGCAGTGGGATAGTATTCCATGAACTCCACCGTCGCGCCGTCGTCGGTCTGGCAGAAGCCGACCTTGGCAATCCCCGCGTCGAACGGCTTCGAGCACGTCTTCAGCCGCGGGCACTTGACCGCCTCCGCAATGCTCGCCACGCGGAACGCCACGTGGGGCGCGCGCGGCGTCGCCCGCCGGGCCGGGTCGTCCACGCGCAGCCATTCGACACGGAACGGATGCGCCTCGATATCGGTCACCCAAACCCGCGACGCCTCGACCAGCCGTGCATTGGGTTTCTCCTCGGCAGTCCAGATGCCGATGTGATCGAATTGCCGTACGGGATCGAATTGCCCGGCAGGCCCCTCCGCCTCCTTCTCCTCGGCCCCCAACGACACGGCCCCCAACAGCATCGCCACCAAACAGACTCCTGGAACAACGCGGCACGTCAACATGTAACACCTCATTTCGTTCGACTTACGTGAATTATCGAGACTTCCATCCCACAACCCTCCCATTGTCGCCCGGGATAGGATTGATGTCAAGCGCGCGAACCGCTGGTGTGCGGCAAGAGTCTCCGGCAACACCACGAGTGTGATTCTGCCCGAATACGGCGCCTGCCGCGTGTGTTTCCCCGCCGGGCCTGCCCCGGCCGGTGTCATGACTGGCCAGCTACCCATCGACAGGGCACTGCGCGCAAGGCTCGCACAAGACGAGTGGGTCCTTTGCGACGGGGCGGAATGCCGCCACAATAGGGTTGGCACGGCGGCCCGGTACGGCCCTTCCAGCCAATCGCGGAATCCGTGGAAAGGAGCGACTCCCGTGCGATCACGACATCTCGGGTATCCGGCCTCCGGTTGTGCGATTGTGGTATCTCTGCTGTGCGGCGGACTGATTTGGGCTGTTCGGACCGTGCCGGACCGGATTGCAGACGTGTACGCGATCGAGCAGGCCTTTTCCACGCTACAAACTTACGTGATGGACCACGAAGGCAAACTCAAGTGGTACCGCAAGGCCGCCCAGCAAGGGCACGCAAGGGCGCAGTTCAACCTGGGCGCGTACCACGATCGTGGCGAAGGCGCGCCGCGCGACTACGCCCAGGCGCTCAAGTGGTACCGCAAGGCCGCCGACCAGGGCGATGCTGCCGCGCAGTGCAACCTGGGCGTGTGCTACGGTCTCGGCCACGGCGTGCCGCGGGACCACGCCGAGGCGGTCAAGTGGTACCGCAAGGCCGCCGAGCAGGGAGACGCCAAGGCGCAGTTCAACCTGGGCTTGGCCTACGCTCAAGGCGAAGGCGTGGCGAAGGATTTGGCGTTCGCATACAAGTGGCTCTACATAGCCGGCGTCAGGAACGCCGATGCCCGCGCTCGCCGCCAACGCCTTGCACAATCCATGACCTCGGAGCAGATTGCCGAAGGGCGGCGGCTGTCCCGCGAGTGGCTTCAGGCCAGGACGTTCTAAAAATGTTGGCAAGCTTCTTTCCTTCTCAAGGGCACGCTTACCAATAAGTTGGTCAATTGCATTGTAGCAGGCACACGCCGTGTGCCGACAATCGCGAACGGCACACGGCGTGTGCCTACTACAATGTGTCCAAGTTATTTCTGAGCGCGCCCTAAGACCGAACCATGCGTCCACGTGGATCGTCTTCACTCCCGGACCTCCGGCGGCTGCGTGCCGTTCTCCGGCGATCGCACGTTAAGGACTCTCAATACGCAGCCCCTTTGGCCTCGCGAGTTGTTTCGACTCGGTACTGAAAGACTTTGGGCCGAATCGGAGGTTGGAGGCTGCCAGATTTTGCGATCCTTCAACCGGGGTGCTGTTGACAATCGCGACAGTGCCAATAACACTTGAGGGTATTGGGGCAAGCGTGCATCCTCGGCGCCGGCTGCGGTGCGGCGGGGAAGGAGGGAAAGATGGCCTGTCTGCTTGCGGTTCGCGCGGTTCGTGTCGGCGTGGTGGCTCTCTTGATCGGTGCGGCCGGGGCGTCCGGCCGGGCCGACCCGCCGCAGCCGGTCATCGAAGAGGAGCGTCAGCCCGCGGCGGCGGAGCCGGACGAAGACTACGAACGCCTGTTTCCCCATTACCGGAAGCTTCTCACCCCGGTCGACCTGTCCACGCCGTTTGTCTCGCTACAGGGCCTCGCCGATCTGATCGAGGAACGCACCGGCCTGTCGGTCGAACTGGACCGCTGGGAGCTGGAGCGGCTCGAGCTGTCTCCCGATGAGCAGTATGGCGACGGGTTCATCCTGGGCCGAGGAAAGGTTCCGCTGCACACCTATATGCAGCATGCGTTACGAAGGGCGGGGTTGGATACGGTCGCCAAGCCGGGCGGGCTGGTCATCACGTCGCGGGAGCGCGTCGAGGAACATCTGCACATCGAGATTTATCCCGTGGCCGACTTGTTTCTCAGCAACCATCCTACGCCGCCGGAACTGCTGGCCGACCCCGTTTTCGATGCGGAACGCGCCGCCGAAGCACGCATCCGCGCGAACCCAAAGCGGCCGGTCACGCTTGACGCGGTCGAAAGACCGCTGGCCGACCTCCTCTTCGACATCGCTGCCCAGGTGGACGTTCCGCTGGTTATCGACGGCCGGGATATGGACGACCTGGGGCTCGATACCGGCATGCCCGTGACGCTCCAGTGCCGCGACCTGCCCGGCGAGGAGGCGTTCGACCGGGTGCTGCGACCGTTGCATTTGCAGGCTTATCGCTTGAGTGCCGTGGTGGAGATCGGCCACAGGGTACATCCGGTGGATCTGGCCCCGAGAGTCCGGCTGCACTCGGTACAGGGTTTGGTGTATGAATGCCGTGAACCGGGCTCGCCGTCCCAGCCTGCCGGACTCCGGCCGGAGTTCGACCCCGCCAAGGGCGGCCGATTCTTCAATGTCGAGGCGGTCGGCGACCCGTGTGGAAGAGCGGGCGGCACCGCGACAGACGCAGGCGAGCATTCGCTTGGTAAGGAACCGCCCGATGCCCTCGCGGCCCCTGGCGGCGAAGTGCCGGAAGCCACTCGCCCCGCCCGCGAGGAGACGGCACCGGCGGATGCCAAGGCACGAACACCCGAGCCGGACCAGGAAAGCGACTCGCTTGCCGGCGAGCCGCGATACCGGACGGATTTCAACAGCCTCATCCGCACGATCACCCAAATGGTTGCACCGCACGCGTGGGATGAGGTGGGCGGTCCCGGCAGCATCGTCATAAGTCCCTGCACCCTCGACCTCTTGGTGTACCAGGCTTCCTACATACATGGGGAAATCGAGGAACTCCTCGACCGGCTGCGGCGGCTGCCGCCGGTGGTCGGCGGCCACCCGGCGATGCGGCCAGCCCGGGTGCCGCAAGTGGACCACCTCACGGCGCGCGAACTGGAAGGTCTCCGCGAGACGCTGATCTCTCACATTGCACCTCAGATGTGGGGCGATGTAGGTGGTCCCGGCCTGATGACCCTCGACGTTCCACGCGGCGCGTTGATCGTTTCGCAAACGGTCGACATGCACCGGCGGTTGCGACATTTCCTCACACGGCTCCGGCGCCGCCGGCAAGAGCAGCTCAAGCAGGAAGACCTCGCTCCCGATACCGGGCCCGAGCAAGTGGACGGCACCACGAAACACGCGAAGGACACGAAAGGCTCATAGGCACACTGAGTCTCTCCCTTGTCATGCGACTTGGAGGTCGATGGAGATACGGGACCTTGCCAGGACTATGAGCATGACTGAAAGGCTCAAAGTGTACCGTTTAGATCGGCTCGCTGGGGACTGCACATCCAGACCGGAAGGAGACAAATAGTGACATGCCCATACTGCGGCACGACCATGTGCAAGGCCTTCGTCATCATTAGTGGCGGCGTCTGGTTGTCAGCATCACGCGCGCGGATGGAGGCGATTGTGGAATTATCCCGTTCGGGAGAAGCCCCATCTCCCAGCATTGACGGAGAAAGTCCCATGCACTGCGTCATCGGTGCTAGTGGACATGCACTAGGGAACTGGCCCAAAGAGGGACTGTATTGCTGCAACTGTTTCTCGTTCTTAGTTAGACCGCAACCATAGAGAGAGAACTCTTCATACGAGGAGGTTTCAAATGAAACGTTCAATGTTGTTGGCCGTAACCGTTAGTCTGGTGACAGGACGGATGTTACTCTCCGCCGCTGCTGAGGCTGATGGCACAACCGGCAACTCGCCATGGTCGCGACTGTTTCGGGCCGTCCAGCCCGACGCTGCCCAAACGAAGGATGTACACATTGTGAACCGGAAGCCAAAGGGGATTGTAGCGGGGAAGCGTTCGGAGCACGAGGAGATCACCAGAGTCCTTTCGCATTCTGCGGCTGAAGAGGAGCTTGGCGAACTCCGCTCGTTCACGCTATTGGCTTGGTGCGTCAAGGTCACTGCCACACGCCTGCCCCCAACTCTTAGGAAGGAAGCGCTCGACTTGGCTGAGTGGGGAAATGGCGATGGCTTCTCACTGTCTGTGTTATCGAGCAGCCATGGTTATGGAGGGCGATTCGAGAACTGGCAGTACGACTCTTGGGTCAGACAGTCTGGCCTTCCTGTGACAGCGTCATTCGACAAGGCACCTACCGAGGCGGATATTGTCGCATTCGTTCAGCAAACGAATTTCGGAAACAACGAAATGGTGCCGGATCGCGTCGTCGCCACGATCTTCCTCTACGAAACAGATATGCCGCTTCTCCGTAAAGCGATGGTGGCTGGGATCGGGGACGATGAGAAATGGAGACGATATGATCGAGCGTGTTGGATGAGCGCTTACCCGGACCCGACACAGCGTCAGTAGGCAACACGTGCCCCCGGCGTTGCCGAGGAGGCAGTGAGACAACCGGGGCTATCGAGCGGGGAGTAGCGGTCGAAAGGGGTCGGTAGTCTTCACTCCTGCGTCGGTGTATTCATCCGGTAGCGGTACTCGGTGGCCCGCGGTGTGAGGATTCCCGACCACTGGGATGGAGTTGGAGCCAGAGTATCGCTGAAACAGGAGATCACAAACATGACATACGCACTCGCCTGGTACGCCAGTGTGGTACTAGCTGCTTGTCCCAATGGGCCGCACGAGCCGCCCGTCAGGCCGCAGGTTGGCGAGTTTGCAGTGGAGGCTGCCGACCGGCAGTTGGCGGACGCTGCAAGGCGGAACCGCTCCCTTTCCGATGTGCTGATGACACCGTCGCGAGAGTGGGTCGCCTTCGTCGTCGGCAGCTACTGGCCGGACTACGATGCGGCCTCCGCCATGGCCGTGGGGGCCTACCACGTGCCTTCTGGGCGAAAACGCCAATTGTCGTTTTCGCCGCTGCCCCAACCGCCCGAGTCGCGGGTAGCGATGGAACTCGTCCGCTGGGGAGACGATTCGTGCGGCGTTGTTGTCGGGCTCTCTTCACCCCTTTCCGAGCAGGCGCGGTCCGAGAGCGATGACGCCGAGCGTTCCCAACCGCTCATCGGGCGGGATCCACCGCGGCTGCAATGGAAGCGGTTCCTTTGGACGTGGAACTTGTCCACGGATGAAGTGCAGTTCGTCGGGCCGTGGAACAGCGCCAAGTCTATGGTGGCGGAAGTCGTGCAGCCCGGGCGGTGCGGGTTGTGCGGTACTACTTTCGTTTCGCAGGGTACCTCGAGACTGATGGTGCGCGACAAGGCGTCCGGCCGGACCGCAACCGTCTCTCTTCGGCTGTCCAGGGGAATCCACGATACCGATGGCACGACCATGATCGCCACAACGGATCCTTGTGCGTTTGCTGTTTGCGACGCGCACGATGCCCACGATGCCGAGAAGGCGGACTTGCGCGTATACTGCGTCGATCCCAATGCACCGGGAGGTATCCGCTGGAAGCTGGCCCACGGGGATATCGAGGCCGCTATTGGACCGGGAATCCGCGGGGCAGCATTCCTGCAACAGCGAGGGAGAACATTCCGCTCTCTGCCCTTGTTCGTCCATCGCCCCGTCGACGCGGACGTGTCGAGAACTCACCTATTGCTCCTGCGTCAGAAGGATGGGACGATCGAACGGCAGTATTCGCTCCCGTTCGATGCCCCATGGCCCAAACCTCCGATTCTGTCTCCGGATTACAAACGTCTTGTCTTTCTTCACCAGGACATACTTTTCATGGGCCGCCCGCCCGCTACAGCCGAAGAGATTGGCACTGCCGATTTCATCCTGCAATTCCGCGTCGTTGATCTTGAGTCTGGAACATTCCGAGACACGGAGAACCATTATGGCCGGCTGCCGCTATGCTGGTTGCAAGGTTTTCTCGACGGTGAGCGCGTTCTTCTCTCTGATGATCGAGCTTTATGGACGCTCGACACAGGCAACCTCCGGCTGCGAGAGTTGTTTCGAATCGCCGAATAGAGGATCGATGCGACAGGCGGGAACAGGCGGACCGTCTACGATGACGACGGCCAGCGGTTCCCTGAAGCGCAAAACGAAAGCTGCGCCCGCGACCTCACCATAACGCCGGCAGGCGCTCAGAACTCGATCTGACCGATGGTGACCGTGTCGTCTGCGTCTTTCAGCCGTACGGTCAGCGATTTGCGCTTCTGGTTCGGCCGGCCGAAGTGGGTGAACACGTCGACCTGGACGGTTACGGCTCCCAGGAGCCGGGTGGCCTGGCTGCCGTAGAAGTTGGCCTGAATCGTGTACATGCCCTTCATGGCCTTGCGAAGCAGGTAGTCCTCCGGCCCGTAACCGCCGGTGAAGTCCCTGGTGATCATGCCGCCGATTGTCGTGCGGTTATGGCTGTAATCGGCCTTCTCGCCCGACGGCTCCGTGACCCAGAGGTCGATGTCGGTGTTGTCGGCGTGCCAACTCATGCTGATGCGCACATCGACGTCGAGCAGCTTCAGAAGCCGCTCGTCCACAGCGACCTCGTCCACTCCGGCCGCTCGCGCTCGGGGAAGCATCCCGTTGAGTTCCACCAAGGCGATCAGCTCGATTTCTTCAAAGCGGCCGTCCCACTGCCCAAGCACGACTTCGTAGAGCAGCCCGACCGCCCGCGCATAGTCCTCCCGGGGCGCCGGGCTCGCGGCTTCGTCGGCGCGGCGAATCAGGACCAATGCCAGATCGCGGTACGACTGCGGTTCCTCGGGCCGCAGCCGCAAGACCTCCTCGAAGGTGACGACGGCCAGGTCGAAGAAGCCAAGCTGGGCGAGCCGGTGGGCCAGCACTCGCAACAGGGCGGGCTCTTCCAGATGCAACTCGGCAATGTTGCTGAGCACTTGCAGCGCGAGGTCCCGGTCGCCCCGGTCCAGGAAATGGTCGGCGCAATCAAGATAGAACCCCGGCGACGCGCCGTACTCGGCCCGGTGCCTCATGTAGACCGCGAAGGCCTCCGCGTCGGCAACGGCCTTGAGGTCGGCGAGGTACGGCGTTGCCGGGTCCCACGGTTTCACGACAATGCCCGGCTCGCCTCCGACGTCGCCCATTTCGTCGCGCGGTTCAACACCGGCTTCCATAGGGGAAACCGGACAACCGAAGGCGCCGCCCATGGACGGCGTCTCATCGAGCAACTCCAGCCGTTCCCGCATTGCAGGCTCCGCGGAGGGGCCCTCCGGCGCTGCACCGCCCCCTGGAGCGGGCATGAGCATGTTGTGCCGCCGATCCCCTTCGGGCTGCTCGTACTTGAAGCCCTCGGGATACGCGTATTCGGCTTCCCACCACTGCACGCGCTCTTGCCACCACTGGACAACCTGCTCCAGTTTCTCCGCCTGCCGCTGCTGTTGATCGGTCTTCTTCTGGCGCTCGACCGTGTCCATCCGGCGGAGGTACTCGTCGCGCATCTCCGGCAACGACTTGGGCGGGACGATCTCGTAATTGAGGTACTGCTCCAGCGAGTCAAGCACGATGAGCGAGGTAAACGGCGTGACCAGACCGAACTGTTTGCCCAAGGCGGTGATCTCGGCCTCGTTGCGGTCCTGCGCGATCATCAGGTCGGCCAGCTTCTTCTGGGCCCAAAGACGTTCCAGGAGCGACCCCTCGGCCGCGCCGGTCCGGGCGATGGTGAATGCCTGTTGCCGCACGCGCTCACCAGGGTAGCCGTAGTGGAGCGTCACCGTTGCTTCGTCGGCGGCGAGCTTGCCCACCAATGTGAAACGGCCGGCCACCGGCTGGGGCACGGCGGGAACCATGACCGCGGCATCGGCGCCGCCGGACTCGGCCGACAGGAACGACCAGGCGGACCGGCCAATCTCGGCCACGACGTCCTGGTCGGTCATCTCGGCAAGATTGAAGTACTGCCCTTCCGCCCCCATCGCAAGGCTTTGGAGAAAGGCGTGATCGGCCGACGTGCCGGTTGAAAAGGCATAGAGCGGCGCGTCGAACGGGCCGGGCGACTGTTTGCCGAACGTCGAGATGCCGTCGCTGAACAGCAGGTAGAAATCCGGCTTCCGGTCGCCGCCGAGGGAACTCAGCTCGCCCATCTGCGTACCGCCGTCGTACTCGACCTTCCGAAGCTCGGCCAGCAGCGCCTCGGGGTCCGATCCGGCAAGTTCAAAGCGACTGGGCTCCGATGCGCGATGGCGCAGCAGGACCAGGTCCACCAGAATCGTCGGCGCCCGGCCCGGCATCCGGTTCCGCCATGCATCGAAGCAGGCGGCCAGGAGCCCTATCTCCCGCTCGTGGTCGGCCGCCGCGCGCGAGCCGGAAGCGTCCCAGATCAACACGACGTGCTGCGGCGGATCCGCCGGCCTTTCCGACCGGGGCGGGTGCGGGAAGTCGCGCACGGCGAAGTAGACTTGTCCCTCGGGCGTCTCTTCCACCAGCACGTTCTGTTCGTCGCTCCGGGGCAACGCGATCACCAGGTCGTTCGACGGGGCAACGTCCTCCAGCGTCGCCTCGGCTACGTAGCTGTCGCGCCAACGGCCGAATGCGAAGTTCCCCAGTTCACCGCCGACGACCTGCGGCTCGACGAGCGGCTTGACCACCTCCACGCGAACGGAAAGGCGGTCGAGCTTCTCGGTGAAGCGAAGCGGCAGGTGATAGGCCGATTCCCCGCGGCTGACGATCACTTCCGAGACGTAACTCACCCGGACCGTCCTCGTGCCCCGGGCGGGGATGGGGAAGACTCGGGTCTTGAAGTTGTTGCCTTTGGTCCACTCGACCAGGCCCGGATCGATCCCCTGGCGAACAATCTCCTCGAACACCTGTCGCCCGCGGTGCTTGCCGACGGCCACCCCATCGACCATCTTGCCGTCGACGTCCAGGGCGTATCCGCTCACGGTCGCTCCCGCCGGCAGGGGGAAGTACAGGTCGCCCTCCATTTCGCGATCGAGCGGATTGCGGAACGTCATCGTCGTCGTTGTCTCGGCAAGGTAGCCAAAGATTCGCACCTCGGTTGCCCAAACCGACAGCCCCAAGGGGCGCGCTTTCCCCTCCTCGACCTCCACCACGAGGGTCGGCGGCACCGTCTGGGCGGCCAGCGGGCCGGTAAACAGAACCATCAGCAAACAGGGCAGGAACCGTCGCATCGCAATGGTCTCCACAGGGTGATTCGCGCCCGCATTATGCCATACCCCCACGCACCGGTCCATGGGAGTTCCAGGTTCGCAACCGTTCACGGGGGACGGCCGCAATTCTCGGGGCCCAAAGGATGATTCCCCGCGAACCGCGCCGGTAACGACGGTTCGCACGGCGAGGCCCGCTCACTTCGGTACGTACCAGAACGTCTTCCAGTAGGCCTTGTCCAGTTCGAACGGATCGACCGAGGCGTTGAAGTCGTGGTCTACCGGCAGCACTCCGTAGCGAATCATTTCGCGCACGTAGTCGCGCCGGGGGACATATCGGACGGGGCAGTCCGCGCCGTTGTTCGGGCTTGGGTTGATCATGCAGAAGCGGTTGTTCTCCTCAAGGATATGCTTCCGGCCGCGGGCTACCGCGGCGACGATCGCGAGGTAATCCGGGTCGGTCTTGTCCTTGAAGACCGGTCCGCCCGACCTGGCTTCACAGACGCCCAGCCCGCCCGCTGCCTTTGCCAGCGGCGCGCGGGCCGCCTTGGACAGCTCCGGGTACGAGAGGTTGAAGATCACGTGCCGATTGAATCGCCCGCCGTCTTCCGACATCGTGTGCGCCACGTACATGTTCTTCTGATATTCCTCCGGCGGGTAGTAGCGAATATAGAAGTGCGCCGGGAGCTTGTAGGTGCCGATCTGCTTCTCCGCCTCGGTCGGCGCGTGGCAGGGGTCGCACCGTCGCTGCATGACGTCCACCATCGCCTGCGTCTCCGGCCAGTCCTTGTCGTTGCGGACATTGACGCTGTGCAGGTAGTAGCCGATCGTGCCGTGGCTGTTCACGGCGTACGTGCCGGCGTGATTGGCGCCGGCGTCGAGCCAATAGCGAATGATCTTCTGCTCGTCTTCCGGCATATCGACGCCTTCATGCCGTTGCTCGATGAGCTTGAGCAAGCGGCTGGAGCCGGTGCCGATTTCGTACGGTTCGAAGTTGCTCTTGCTGTGCTCGGAATACGGCAGCATGACCCGGTTGTCGCCGAAGAGCTGCCGCCAGGACATCTGGATATAGCTGATCGGGTAGAGCGGCCCCCAGTGGCCCGAGATGTTGAACCCACCCTCTTCGCGGTCGTGATTGTGGCACTCGAGGCAATGCCTGTCGAGTATCGGCTGGATATCCCGCAGGAAATCGAAGATTTCGGGCACGCCTTCGACCGGTTCCGGGACGGCGGGCGGGGTGCGCATGATGCGCAGCAGCCGGTCCCGGTCGTCGACGTCGGCCGCGTCGGTCCGCTTTTCATGGCACCCGATGCACGTGGTCAGTTCGCCCGGCATGACCGACGTGAACGAGTGCATGCGCTTGACGCAATGTCCTTTGGCATCCATCGCGAGGAACAGGAAGCCGCGCAGCGCAGGCAGTTTGAAATAGGCGCTGCCCTCCTCCGACACGGGGACGGAGCCGATCAGCCGCTCGACGGAGAACGTCCCGCCGGCCGACATTTCCGACATGGCGCCGGAATAGTTGATCGGCTTCGGAAGAACCTCGTAGATGAGCAGGCTCTTGACCGTGCCCGGCTCGACGCCGCGCATCTTCCGGCCCTTGTAGATATTGGCCATCGCCAGGACGCCATAGTCGAGCGACGGGTTCGTCTCGTCGGCGATGACGGGCTCCCGCAGGCGTTTCATCACCGGCCGCGGCTCGCCAATCCAGAATCCCTCCTTGGCCAGGTCGTCCGGCAGCCGGTAAAGGACCTCGGTCTCGCCGCGGCCGTCCATGAGTTCAATGGTTGCCTTGTTGGCCACCATGAAATGATCTTCGGAAAACGCCCACGGGTCGCAATGGATGTTGTCCTTGCTGATGTACTGAACGCCCTCCGGGGCATCGGGCCCCAGCCTCGGATCGATCAGCGCGATCCGGCCGTAGTGCTCGCGCCGGCCGTGGCCGGGCGACCAGGTGACCACCAGCTTCGGACTGTTCGGAACCGGCTTGGGGGCCAGGATGGTGCCGTGGTTGATCTGGTTGCCGTAGAGAATCATCTGGCGCGTGCCGTCGGGGTTCATCGACCACAGGTGATGAAAGCCCATGTGGAAACGGTCGACGTATTCCCAACGCATGTACGCAACCTGCCCGCTGGAGAGCACCCAGGGCGTGTTGTCGTGTTCGACATTGGCCGACAGCGTGCGAATGTTGCTCCCATCGGCATCGCACTTGTACAGCGTCGCCACTTGCGTCATCCAGCATTGAACGTAACGATTGGCCCGTGTGGAACAGAAGATGATCTGATCGTCCGGCAGGTAGGTCGGCTCGAAATCATCCCAGCCGGGTGGGGAATAGGTCTGGTAGTCTTCCATTCCGGGCACCACGTCCTCACCCTGCCCGGTCAACTGCCGCAGGCCGGTGCCGTCGATGTTGATCTCGTACAGGCTGTAATGCCGCTTCCCCTTCGGCAGGTAGGAGAAGAGGATTCTGTAGGCGTCGTAATGAAGCTGCGGGTCGCGGATGTTGCCCTCGGGGTCCTCGAAGACCGTTCGCACCTCCCCAGTCTTCACGTTATAGACGCACAGCTTACCGCCGGAGTTCATCGGGAACGTTGTCTTGCACTGGTCGGTCGCGTAGTAGGCAATGTTTGCA
Source organism: Thermoguttaceae bacterium (assembly GCA_034005525.1). Taxonomy (GTDB): domain Bacteria; phylum Planctomycetota; class Planctomycetia; order Pirellulales; family Thermoguttaceae; genus PWXP01. Next base: position 23,190 of record JAVEUP010000003.1, read on the forward strand.
TACCAGTGGCCGTCGATGCTGGGCTTGCGGACGGCGAACAGAACCTCGTCCGGCATGCCGGCGTCGAGAAACGACCCGAGCATGGACGGCCCCTCGGCGGCCGAACTTCGCCCGGGCGTCTGGCCGTAGGCGGAGGACGTCAACAGAATCAACAGAACAGGCAGGAGTCTCGAACACATGCGGCTGTCTCCGACAGGAATGGGTCTCGTTTTCTCTCGGGCACTCATGGATATGGTGAACGGTTACCGACGAACGCACTCACGCCAGCTCCACCACGGGCCGGTCCGTGACGATCCAAGGGCAGTCGCTCAGCGGAACGCCGGGAATCTGCCAGCGTCCCTGGGATCGAACCGACTGCGGCAGCGGATGCACGCAGGCCGTGAGCGGATCGATCATCACCGGCACGTCCATCGCCGCGCCGGACGCGTCCGGAATCGCCAGGTCGGCGGTGCGCAGGTGCAGTTCCTTGCGCAAATCGGCGGGCAGCCAATACACGTACAACGGCCTGCCCTCGCGCACGAAGGCCACTTTCAGCAGTGCCGACTGGTCCAGCGGCTGCCCGTCGGCCGCCGCGACTTCAAGCGGCCGGTCGGCCCACTGCGTCTGTGCGTCGAATAGGGCACACAGGCACTGGTAGACGAAATAGGCCGGCTTGGGCGTGTAGTTGCTGCGGCGCAAGAGGCCCTTCGGGTTGAGCCGATCCGGGTCGCCGGGCGTACCGTCCGGGTTGGGATAGAGCATGTCGGTCATCTGAAAGTACGAGGTCATCTCAACCCGCAACCGCAAGTCGAAGAGCGTACGGCGCGCGACCCAGCGTGCCTGGAGGGCCTCGGTCCAATTGTATTTGGACATGCCGCCGGTGCCGCCGGCCTGGGAGGGACAGCCGCTCTCGCCCTGCCACAACGGCAGGTCGAGCTGATGCCGCGCGAGCACCTCGCGGACCGCGGCCATCGATTCCTCGTACCGGTCCTCCGGCGACGGGCGATACCAGTGGTACGACACCTTGTCGATCAGCTTGCCCAGCCCGTGATCGAAGCACTCGGTGAAATACTTCATGCCCCAGACCGTCGGGCCAAGAAGGAGCGCCCCGGGCACGGCCTGGCGAATCACCGGCGCCGTCATCTTGACGAACTCGACGTACTCGGCCGGGTTGGCTTCGTGCGGCTTCCAGAAGTTCCTGTGGTTCGGCTCGTTCCATATCTCCCAGTGCGTCACCCGGTCGCGGAAGTGCTCCGCCAGGGCGCGCACGAAACGCAGCCAGCCGGCGCGGGCGTCGTCGTCCCACATAGGAACCCAGCCCACGGCGAAATCGTTCTCGGCCTCGGGTGTGTAGAGGCGGTTACCGTAGCCCAGATTGAACCAGGGCTGGATGCCGATGGACCGCAGGCGGTCGACAATCGCGTCGAGCCAGGCGAAGTCGTACTTTCCTTTGGCCGGTTCGCAGCGGGCCCAACCGGTTTGCACGCGCGCCCACTTGGCCCCGAGTTGAGCCATGTAGGGGTAGCACGGCTCGGGATCGAACATCCGGCGGTCGAGGCACTCGAACCCGACGCCCAGCGGCGAGGCGCCAATCGACGCCGAAGGCCGCGGCCGGACCTTGCCGATCACCGCCATGGGATTCGAGCCCTTCGCCCAGACCGGCCGCGATACCGCGCCGGCGGCCAGGGCAAGCGAGCCCTTCAGGAACGAACGCCGATGAATTGTATTGATCATATCACACCTTCAATCTGGGAGAACGATGTTGTCCCTCGCTCCCGCGTCCCAGAGCCCCACCTCGCTTTCGGTCATCAGGCCGGCGCACTGTTCCACTGCCGCTTCTGCGCCGCCCAGAGACTTGTTTCGCTTTCGGAGGCGCCGGTGAATTGCTCTAGGCCAACTCCTGACACACCTTCTCAAAGAAGGTTATGCATTGGGCGATCTCGGCCTCGCCGTCGGGCGAGCGCAGCGGATATTCGATGCCGATCAAGCCGCGAAAACGCTGCCGATGCAGTTCCCGGATGACGCCGCGAGTGTCGCCGTTGCCGGTACCGAACGGCACGCAGTGCCCTTCTTCGCCGATATCTTTCAGATCCATGGTGAGCAGGCGGCCCTCGAATTTGGCCAAGGCCTCGACCGTCGGAAGGCCGGAGCGAATCCAGTGGCCCGTATCGCAGCAGGCGCCAATGCGCCGGGTGCGTCCCTGGAAGAGCTTCAGCAATGTTTCCGGCTCCCAATAGGGCGACGGCTTGGCGTGATTGTGGACCGCCAGGCTGATCTGGTATTCGCCGCAAAGCCCCTCCAGCATGTCGTACGCCTCGAAAGGCGGCTCGCCGACGATCATCTCGATGCCCATCTCGCGGGCAAACTCGAACAGCCGCCGGCAAGCTTCTTCTTCAGCCAGCTTCCGACAATAGCAGGCCGGCATCTTCACCCCGGCGTCGCTAAGCCGCTTTTTCGTCTCCCGCCGTTCGGCGGCCGACATCTGCTCGTTGAAAACCGCTTCCGGCCTCTGCGGATCGAGCTTCTGCCAGTTGAAGCCCACCGTGTAGTTCAGGCCAAGCCCGGCTACCTTGCCGATCGTCTCAAAAAGCGTGAGCTTGTTGAAGCTATACGCATTGCAGCCTAGATGCCAACCTAGCCGTTCGGCGTGGGGGGCTCCCCGTGCAGTTTGCGCTGTCACGCGGGGTGGCCGGGCCGACAGAGTAATCCCCACCTCCAGTGCGCTGGCGGTCTTCACAAACGTGCGACGACTGATCGTGTTTCTCATGGGTCCCTTTCTGGATTTCGCAACCCCAATCCAAAGCCATACAAAGTCCTACCCCTCGCAAATTTCGCGTTTCTCCGGGTCGAATATCTGCCGCTTGCCGCTGTCCATGGCCCGAACGCCCATGAGCACGGGCACGGTGTGGTAGTAGCCGGCCTCGATCGGCGCGTTGGGCGTCTCGCGCGTGCGCAGGCATTGCAGCCAGTTCAGGTAGTGGTCCGGGATGTCGACCGGTTCGACCGGCGTCGCTTCCTTGGGCAGCTCGGTCGGCTTGATGGCGCCGGCCGAGGAATAGGTGGGAGCGGTGCGGCCGGTCAGGTCGATTGTCCCCTGATCGCCGTAAATCTTCTGGACGCTGCCGCTGGAGTTGCCGTAGTTCGTGGAGTAGTGCACGATGAAGCCTTCGGGATAGATCCAGGTGGCCTCGCAGTGGTCGGGGCAGTCGAAGTCTTCGTCTTTCCAGGTGAAGGTATCGCCCTGGGCCACGCAACTCAGCGGCAGCGTGCAGCCGACAATGTAGTTGTTCAAGTCGATGAAGTGGCAGCCGAGGTTGGAAATCGGGCCGTCGGTGAACTCGCGGCATCCGTACCAGCCGCTCAGCAGCTTGGCATCGAAGGGGCGCATGGGCCGGTCCAGAAGGAACTCCTTCCAGTCCACGTCCTCGGGCTTCACCTCTTCGGCCTTTTCCACGCGCGACCACCAGTAGGGCTTCGCCCCGTTGCGGCACTGCTCGATGCGCGACACCTTGCCGATGGCGCCCGACTCGAAGAGCCTCTTGCAGCCGGCGCTGGTGGCGTAGCTGCGCACCTGGGTCCCCATCTGCACGACCTGGGAACCGGCCTTCACAAGATCGAAGACCCTGTTGAGGCTCGCCATGTCCATGGCCAGCGGCTTTTCCACGTAGGCGTCTTTCTTGGCCTTGACCGCGGCCTCCAGGTGCAGGCAGTGATGGTGATCGCACGAGGCGATCATCACCGCGTCGATATCGTCGAGGGCCATGATGTCCTGGTAGGAAACGAACTGCCGCGCCGGGCGGCCGTACCACTCCTCGGCCCGCGCAGCGGCCCGCTCGCGGCGCTGGCGCCACGGGTCGCTGACCGCGGTGAACTCGACGTTCTGCTCCTTGTCGTACGGATGCACGCCCCCCATGTGCGCGCCATACCCGCGGCCGCCGCAGCCGACCAGTCCCAGCGCGATCCGTTCGTTGGCGCCTGCGATCTTGGCGTAACTGGTGGCGGTGAAGGCCAGGGCGGCCCCGGCCGAGGCCGTTTTAAGGAATTGCCGTCGCGACGCGGAAGTCTTCATGGGAATGCCTTTCGGTGGGTGGTGGGATTCAGTACCATTCTCGCCAGCGGCGCATGCGTTGTCAAGCTCCACCCGTCAAGCCGTGGGATAAGCCTCCGGCTTGTCAATTTCCCTGCATGCTGGTCTTTCCGCTTGTCATACGGTAAACTCCACACGTCACCGTCGACCTTGCGTCGGCGGCGGAATGGCTGGCGGGCTGCAAGAGGCCGGGGTTCGGTGTTGCGTTTCCGGGAGATCGACAAATGCGAAAGGCACTTCACTTCGATATTGCCGCCTTGGCTTTGACCGTCATGGTGCAGGTCGGCCTGGCAGACGACGGCATCACGGCCGCGCAGGTGGTGGCGCTGGAGAATGACTCGCTTCGCGCCGAATGGGACGTCGGGCGCGGTACCCTGGTTTCGCTAAAGGATAAGGCCGCCGGCCGGCAGTGGATCGACCCGACCGTGGCAACGCCGCTGTATAGGATTGGGCTTGTCGACGGGAAGTCGCCTGTTGCGTCGACTGCGGCCAAGAAGGTCGAGGTTCGGCAGGAGCAGGATGCCGTGATCATCGAGAGCACGCACGATGAACCGGCCGGCCTGACCGTAACGTGCCGATTCTGGCTGGAAGAGGGTTCGGCCCACGTGCTGGGGCGCATCGCCATTCGCTCGGATCCGCCGTGCCGTATCGGCGAGGTCCGCTTTCCTTTGGTGGCGTTGCGCCTGCCGTTTTCCGGAGCCGGCGAGAATGACCAGGTGCTGTGGCCCATGTGCGACGGCGCCGTACTGAATCGTCCCGGCGAGAATCCGGCCCAACGCGAACTGAGGTATCCCGGCATGGCGTCGCTGCAGATGATGGCGGCCTTCGACCCGTCGGCCGGCGTGTACCTGGCCAGCCGCGACCACGAGGCGCACACCAAGATGTTCTGCACGCGCCGGGTCGACAACAAGGCCCTGGAGCTGAGCATCGCCCACCTGCCGCCGCACACGCCCGTGACGGAATGGCAACTCGGCTTCGACGTCGACCTGGCGGCGCTTCGTCCGTCGCCGGGGCTCGACGCAATCACCTGGGAGTCGGCGGCCGACCTTTATCGCCGATGGGCAATCGAGCAGCCGTGGTGCCGGCAGACGGCGGCCCAGCGCGTCGCCGCAGGCGACATTCCCAACTGGCTTGTCGAACCGACGCTGCTCCTGACCTTCTCGCTGCGCGGGACGATGCCGGATGGAAGCGTGGGCAATCGCCTGCCCCTGCTGGTCGAGCAGGTCGACCGGTGGAGCAGGATGGTCGGTGCGCCGGTCACCTGCTTGATCATCTCGTGGGAAAAGCTCGACACGTGGACCACGCCCGACTACTTTCCGCCCTACGGGGGCGAAGAGGCATTTACCGCGGCCACGAACGAGCTGCGCAAGCGAGGGCATCGGACGATGGTCTTCCTTTCGGGCCTGCACTGGACGCTGCGCAAGGAGCTGGCCGGCCCCGATCGTCCGCACGTGTCGGTGGACCAACAGGCCGAGTTCGACCGTCGCGGCCGGGCGTGGGCCATTAGCGACGCGCAAGGTGAAGCCGTGATCAGCGGCACGCCGGAGACGGGCGTCGGCCGTTCCGCTACGATCTGTCCCGCCACGCCCCTGGCGAGCGAGATCCTCGTCGGCACTTCGGACCGGTGCCGGCGCTTGGGAATCGACTGCGTCCAGGTCGACCAGATTGTCGGCGGGGGCATGCGACCTTGCTTCCACCCGCAGCACGAACACCCGCCCGGCGGCGGCACTTGGACGAGCAACTCGCTTTACGGGCTATTCGGCGAAATCCGGCAGCGTGGCAAGGCGGACGATCCGGATTTCGCGTTTGCCATCGAGGAGCCGGGCGAGTTCTACCTGCCGCTGTTGGACACGTATCACGCCCGCGATTTGCACCAGGGGCGTTGGCCGCGTTCGGGCGCCGGCGTGCTGGGCGTACCGCTGTTCACGCACGTGTATCACGATTACCTGGCCGGCTACGGCAGCGAGGGGTGCTACGCATCGGAGCGGCCCAGCCCGTTGGCCTTGTACCAGATGGGCATGAACCTGGTATGCGGCAAGATTCCGGCCGTGGCCCTTTGGGGCCGCTGGTGCGAGCCGGAGAAGATCGACCCGCCCCAGCAGCGGCTCCTGCGCATGCACATCGACCTTTGGCGCGGGCCGGCGGGTGAGTTCCTCAACTACGGTCAGCGCGTGGCCCTGCCGCCGTTGAATGTGCCGTCGCGCAATATGACGTTCAGGGAAAAGGACGGAACGCCCCGGACGTTAACCCTGCCCGCCGTGCTGCACAGCGGCTGGCGCCTGCCCGACGGGCGCGAGGGCACGCTGCTCGCCTGCGTCGACGACAAGCCGGTCGAGTTCACCTTCGGCGGTGAACAGCTCACGCTTGAACCGGGCGAGGCGGTGTTCCGGCCGAATCTTCACACGCCTAGCGCACGCTGACCGCGGGTGGTTCGGCGAAATCGGCGCGGAGTGCAGCCGCCTGCTCAAGGGTCATTTCGCCCTCCTGGAGCCATAGGCGGTAGGCGATCAGCAGGTCGTTGCCCTCGTCCAGTTCGTACTCGAAGTAGCAGCCGAACCGCGCGTAGTTGCGTTCGCCATAGCGCGACTCGCGCGGATTCTCCGGCCGGTCCATGTAGACGGCCGTGTAGCGCTTCGGGCCGATCTCGAAGCTCACCGCGTGCCACGGCATGTTCACGCAGCGGGGATCGGGATCCTTGGCACTCCAGTTGCGGAACTGGCCGGGCTCGCCCTTGCCGTCGGGCCGCAAGTAGTAGGTTCCCTCGGGATTGTCGGCCACCTCCTGCGCCGCGCGGAACTGGAAACCTGCGTGGGCCGGATCGCCGTCGAGCATGACCTTGCCCACGGTGCTCGCCAGGCGCGCGGCGAACTCCACCATCTGCCCGCCCGGTACATGGTAGGCCGACAGTTCGCGCTGCTCCTTGGCATATACCCGCTGGTCCGGACCGTGCCAGTCGACCGCCACCAGGTGCCGGCCGAGCACCGGTCCGGCCTCGCAGCCGAGGAACCCTTCGTGCGACTGATGGTTGCCCTTATTGCACGCCCAGGTGTTCGCCTTGGTCTCTCCGTAGGTAATCCGTGAGAAACCGAAGAACAGCCCGCGATGGTGCGGGAAGAGCCCGTCCTTGTCGCCCTTGGTAACGAACCGCGTGCCGGCCGGGTCGTAGAGATGATGGAAGACCTTGAAATACGTGTCGCCTTCCTTCTCGGCCACTTCGATGGGCGTGTACATGTACCGCATGACCGGCCGGTCGGCGTGGCTGAGTTCCGCATAGTATTGCTCGGGGTTATCGCGCCACGCGAAGCCCGCCGGGGCCTCGGCCACCGCCTTGCCCACAAGCGTGAGGCGTTCGCCCTTGCCCAGTTTCGGCAGGATGAAGTGCAATTCCCGAACCGTTGTTTCGGTGCCGGCCTTCTCCCGGCTGAGCAGCCCCGGTGCGGCAAGTTGCGCCGGAATCGAAAGGCCCTTTCCGTCGGTCAGTATGATCGCGGTCGCTTCAGCCAATTCGGCCGGGCATTTCACCAAGGTTCTGACAGGGCACTGAATCCGGTCATGGGCGCCGGCCTCGACCGTCAGCTCGATCCGCCCCTCGTCTGCCCGGGCCGCCGCTGATATCGGGCAACCCAACACAATAGCCAAGCCAACCACTCGCCATAAGCATGTCATGGAAGCACTCCTCTACGGGTAACGACAAAAACTTGAATACACAGGATAGATTGTAGTTCAGCCTCAACGCGGTGGCAACAGTACCGCATCGGCGACCAGTGCGAGCAGCTCCCGAAGGTACCGCCCGTGGTTCTCGCCGGAGCTGAATCGGCCGGCAGCGACGATCGTGTTGGTGTCCAGGTCGACGCGGAAGATGCTGCCGGAGAACGCGCCGTGCCCGACGGTGCGCGGCCCGAGCACGACGGCGTCGGGGGCGATGCCGTCGGTCCCGGCGCGGGGATGGGGCTCGCTGGCCGCACGAATGCCGAGTCCGTAATCCCGCTCCTTCGGCGCGAAGCCCGGGAAGAGGACTTCGTAGGGCTGCGGCAGGAACTGCTCGAGCGTTTGGGGGCTGAAGAAGGTGTGGTTGCCGTAGGCGCCGCCGTTGAGGATCACCTGGCCGAGGCGCGCCAAGTCGACGGCGCGCAAATCTGCGCCGGTCCCCAGGCCGGTGATCGAGGCGTTGCGCATTTCCAGCGGCTCGAACAGATGTTCATCGAACAAGCGCGGCACACTCTTGCCGGCGACCAGCGCCATCGCCATGCCGGCCAGGTCGTAGGCAACGCCGGAGTAGCGATAAGCAGGCCGGACAGTAGCGATGCCGTTGGCGATGACGTTGTCGAGCCAGGGGTTGTCCAACCCCTTCCAGTTGCCATGCCCCGTAAGGCCGGTAACGTGCATCATGCATTTTCGAAGCGTGATGACGTTGGAACCCTCCACCGGCAGGTCGGGCAGGACCCGGCCCAGCGGCGCGTCAAGCTCCAAGAGCCCCTGGTCGAGGAACTGCGACAGCATCAGCCCGGTGACGGTCTTGGTGAGCGAGAACAGCGGATACGCCGTGTCGTGCGTCGCAGGTTGCCCAGCGTGATCGCCGAACGCCGCGTGGAATACGACGATGCCGTTGCGCGCCACGACGACCGTGCACGCGCCGCCGGCCTCGCGATGCCAAGCCTCGCAAAACGCCTGAAGCCGCTGCGGCAACTCGTCGTGGAGTCCGGCCTCCGCGGGCGTACCGGGCCGCAGAATCGGCGCAGGCTCGTCGCACGGCAGCGGGCGCTACAAGGGCGGGAAGGCGTCTTCCACACCGAGAATCTTCCGCTTGATCGCCAGGTGGTACTCCTGATTGCGCACCGCCGGCGTGGGCGGCCGTTGTGCCTCTGCATCGCGGTCGTCCCACTCCGCCAGGCTTGCGGCAAGAACAGCCGCCTCGTCATCGCGCGTGATCGCCTGCAGGACGGCGCGCTCGACGAAATCACCCAGGTGCTTGCGGTGCGCCTCTTGCGCCGCCTGCGACACATCGGGCAGCGGCACCGGTAGCGGCGGCAAGGTGAACGGCGAGCGGGCCATCAGCGCGGCCGCGACGTCCGGATCCATGCAGAAGAACGTTCGCGACCGGCGAATGACCATCCCGTCGCGCGTCGTGCCCTCGACGTACGCGCCGTACCGCCCGGGCGTTGTCGCCTCGGTCACTTCGTTGCCTGCCGCGTCGAACCAGCGCACCTGCAGGGGAAACTCGCCCCACAGCATTTCAACCAGATAGGGTTGCTCCCACTGAAGCTCGGGAAACTTGCCCGGCACCAACCAGAAGGCGCCGTTCTTGGGAACGATCTGCACGTCCTGGAACGCGGCGATAAGTGCCGCGTGGCGTGCGTCGTCGTTGTCGTCGGCGCGAAGGCGTGCGGACGGCAAGGTCCAGGCCACCAGAGCGCACAGCACCAGCCAATGCACGACACCTTGCCGCCGTTCACAGGGAACGGTCTCAATTTTCGCGGCACAGCAGGCAATTTTCCCGAACAATCGGCCGTTCCGCCGGGAAGATCGGACTGTCCCCGTCGCGTGAAGCCGAGAAGACTCCCCGCGCCAAGCCACGAGAACGTCTGCGGCACTACGAACACCATCGCATCGCATGATGAAGCCTCCTTATCGTTCGCCCGCTTCGCGCGGCACCTCAGTACGCGCCGATGCCCACCGTGTCGGTTGGACCGGGGAAGCCGGGGCCGCCGCCGGCTATGTAACCGTGACTGGCGCCGGAGGTTTCCGGACTGACCCAGAACGAGTAGAATGCGCCGTTCCGGAGCCAGAAGCGGAAACGAACCGGCTTGCCGGCGACTGCCGACAAGTCGTCGGCGCCGTTCCACGTTACGGCCGCCAGCGTCTTGTCGACTCGGATCGGCCGGCAGTTGTCCTTGGAAAAAGGCGAGATGACCTGACCCTGCGGGTCGAGGACCTCGGCGGTGAGTTCGCCCTGGTCGGCTGCCACGTTGACGAACAGGTGCTTGCCGGCGAAACGCACCGGTCGGGTTGTGAGCATCCCTTCCTGTTCGCCGGCGTCCATCGAGGCGAAGCCGTCGCGGCGGAGGATCGCCAGGCCGGTGCTCCCGCCGGCGTCGTGGATGTTGCAGCCGGGAAAGCTCTTACCGGCCCGGCCGCTCACGTAGAAGTAGAGCGTCTCTCCCATCACGAGGCAGCCAGGCCCGACGGATTGCACGTTGCCCCAGTTCCAGTCGCCCCGGGTTTCGGACACCGGGCAGAACGGCTGACGATCGGGGCGGTCCCAGTGAAACCCGTCGCGGCTGAAGCCCAGGCAGACGGAATTGTATTTCGGCCGGCCCGCTTCCTGAAGTTCGCGGGCCTGGTCCGTTTGCGGCGTGCTGCGGTAGTCGCCGCGCCAGATGCTGAACAGTCCCAGCACGAGGCTCTCATAGGCAACGCAGTCGAGGTTGTACAACTGCGGCCGTGTCTTCAGGTCGTCGCGCATCCAGTCGGCGCTGTCGACGGCAGTCCAATAAACCGCTTCTCCCTGTTCCAGCACGGCGTCGCTGAGACTGAAGAACTCGGTCGTTTCCCAATAGCGGCGGCTCCGGCCGAACCCGGCGGCGCCGCTGCGCAGGGAGTACACCCAGCGCTGGCGGAAGGGGTTGTAGAACACCGTGCTGCGGTCGCCGCCCGTCTTGCCGCCCGCAGGCGCCTTGGTCCAGTGGATGCCGTCGGCCGAGTGGAACAACCAGAAGGAGCCGCCGGTGTAGAGGGCCATCTTGAACCGGTCCTCGGCGCGCGCCGCGTTGGCATCGAGCCAGACCGTGCCCGAGTCGCGCTTGCCTTGATAGACGATGTTCGTGCCCGGCACGACGTCCAACTCCGGCTTCTCCCAGTGAATGCCGTCCTTGGACGTGGCATAGCAGGTATTCCCGCCGCCGTGGCCCGCGTAGTACCACATCTTGAAAAGCCGGTCCCGGGCGTCGTACCACAGCCCGTCGCTGAAGGGCATGGCCATTGGCCCTCGCCCGGCCGATTCCCACGGCCGGTCGGGCTTCAGCACCGGACTGCCCGCGTAGTATTCCGGCCGATGGAACGTCCGCTTCAGCGTCGTTCGGTCAACGAGAAAATCGTCGACCAGCAGTTGTCGTCCGACGTCGATCGGGATGACCTCGGGCGGCGCGACCAGATAGGGCGGCGTGACCGGGTCCGCGGAAAACCCATCGGCACGCGGCGGCCAGACCGCCGGCAGTTCAATGCCGTTGTACAGTCGTTCCCCTTTCCGCTCCTCGGCCGATAGGACCGAACACCACGCCACCAGCACGATCGCTGGCGGCACCGAAAGCAGTCGCAGTCTTCGAGCGTTCATCTTGGATGGACTCCTGGAAACAGGGGGTGGAAATACTCCGGGTGGAAACATGGGCCCTTGTCGGCTTCAGCCGACCTCCTGTTTGCCACCAGTTTCAACTGGTGGAAATCAGGGTTCTCACTCCTCGCCAGCCGGCTTCAGCCGGGCTTCCTAGTCATTGTCGTCCGGTTCATCGGCGTCCACTAAGACTCGTGCCTTCGGATCCCCAATCTCGGGACGGCGGAAGCCGTTGTGGACAAGGGGAGCCATGTCGAAACGGAACCCCTTTTCCAGCGAGACCTTTCCGGCCCACCGCGCCAGATCCGTCTCGCGGAACCTCTCCCCGGAAGGTCTGGCCAAGAAGATCCGATTGCCGGCTCCGCGAACCTCGACGATGGCCACCTCGCCGAACACGTCCTGATAGGTTCGCACCATGGAGTCATAGAGCGGGTTCGAGTGCGCGCTGTGGACATTCGCGACGACGACGCCCGCAGGGGATACGGCTCGTCGCACGGCGTGCAAGAACTCGCGCGTTGCCAGTTGGAAGGGGATCCGCTCGGGCCCGTAGGCGTCCAGGAAGATAATATCGTAGGGCCGGCGGCAATCCTCGATGTACTTGCGCCCGTCCTGCACGTGGACGTGCAAGTTGGCGTCCGGCTGGAACGCGAAGAACGTCTTGGCCACGTGCACGACTTCGGCGTCGAGTTCCACCACGTCGATCGTACACTGCGGGTAGTGCCGGTGGAGAAAGGTCGGCAGCGTTCCGCCCCCCAGCCCGATCATCAGCATGCGCTCCGGCTTCGGAACAAGAGCCAGCCCGACCATCATCACCTTCGCGTAAGCAAGCTCGAGATGTTCCGGGTCGTCCACCTTCGCAACGCTCTGCCGGAGCCGCCTGCCCGCATCGAACGACAGCGTTCGCAGCCCTTGCTGGTCCTCCGTGACGAGAATGGTGTTGTACGCCGAGGTCTTCTTGAAGAGGACCGTCTGCTGCGCCTGGGCCTGCCCACAGCAGACAACAATCGCCAGGAAGCCGAGTGTGAAGTGCCGGTGTTTCTTCATCGTTGTTCGGAGCCAGGGGGTGAGTGCTTCAAGTGACCGCTGACGGGTTGGTAGTGTGGACGGTTTTCTGCGCTACTGGTCAATCCGAGTTGTACCAGTCCTCGTGCTCACCGGCAACCCGGAAGGGACTGCCATCCGGCAGTCGGGGCTCGCTCTCATGACTCTCCGCGCCGGCAGCTTACCGCTTCAGTACCTCGACCGGGCCGAGCTGCCCGGGCAACCTGCTCAGACCCCCGCTTGCCGGGTGGTACACGCGGAAGGTCAGCCCGAGAAACCGGACGCACCCGATCCAGCCGATGGACCGGAAACCGGTCGATAGGTGGCTGTTGATCGACAGGTGGTTATTGTAATGGATGCTGGCGACCATCCGTTCCGCGCCGAGTTGCGCGAGATAGCCGGGCAGGCACGCCATGAGGCTGCCCCATGCACCGGGTTTGGTACCGAGGCCGTCGTACCCCCAGGCCGTGCCGGCCGGAATGCGATACCGGCATCGCACGTCGTTCCAGTCTTCTTCGACGACGGTCGGACCGAGCCGGAGCCATGCGGCGGCACAAATGCGTTGGCGGGCCAACACGACGGCACACACGTCGCCCCGGTCGAGTCGCTCCGCCACCCGCGCTGGTGAACCGAAAAACTCTCCGAGTTCAGCCGAGTCCTCCCGCGCGGCGAACCGCGAGGTGTAGACTCGCGGCATCCGCCCGATTTGCCGCAATGCGTCCGTCTCGGCCTGGAACATCTCGACCACGGTGCAGTCGAGCCAAGGCCGCAGTCGCCCGTGTGCCGCCAACCGCCGCACGACGCTGTACGCCGTCTTCATTGCTCCGCCCGGACGGTTTCGGCGCCGGGCGGCGGCTGGCAAACCTGTTTCGGTGGCAGGGCAGGTGACGGCGTGGAGCGTCATGAGTTCCGGCAGTCCGTTTCCAACAGCGGGTGCGACTGGTCGCGTCTGAGAGGCTATTCGGAAAGGCTCGGATGCACGTCCCCTCTCCCTCCGGGAGAGGGTTAGGGTGAGGGGCCATGGACCGCAGGCTTTGCCTTGATCTCACCCAAACTCCACAAACCCTCACCCCCAACCCCTCTCCCAAAGTGAGAGGGGAGTTTCCGAATAGCGTCGGAGGCGCAACGGTCGGCGTGCCCCCACTTGGGGTCACCCTAAATCCTAGCTCACGCGACGGACGCTGTTCTCTCTCTCGCAGCCCGGACTAATCATATACGTAGGGTGGGTCAAGGTCGCGTGAGTCATTGGTGGGTCTGCACAAGCCGCAACCAAGCTAATTCACAGTCCGCGCCCCAGAAGCACACCGGAATCAGCGACCGACGACCCACCAAAGAAGCGGCTTGTTTGACCCACCCTACCTAGCTCACGCGACGGACGCTGTTCTTCCCCCAGACCCTATTGCGTAACGTAGGCTGAAATAGTGGCCAATGTCCAGCGATAGGGAGATTCTCCCGCCTGGGCTGCGGGCGGTGTATGTTGCTGCCCGGGCGCCGTCGGTTTCGGTGCTACTTCACCAGGGGTGGCAGATGTAGCGATGGCGCGGCCTTGCATGAATGGGGGGCGTAGACCACGTGTGCGGAATTGCCGGAATCGTGCAACTCGATGGCGCACCCGCCAGCCTGCATGCCTTGCGGCAGATGGTCGCCGCGTTGCGGCATCGTGGGCCTGATGCGGCCGGCGTGGCCGCCGACGGCGCCGCCGGACTGGGCCATGCCCGGCTGAGCATTCTCGACCCCGTCGGCGGCCGCCAGCCCATGACCACGCGCGACGGGCTCCTGACGGTCACGTTCAACGGCGAGATCTTCAATTACATCGAGCTGCGCGAGGACCTCAAGGCCCGCGGCCACCATTTCCGCACCCGGTCCGATACCGAGGTCGTTCTGCACGCGTACCGGCAGTACGGCGAACGCTGCGTGGAGCATTTCAACGGCCAGTGGGCGCTGGGTATTTGGGACCGGGCGCGCAGGCGGCTGTTCCTTTCCCGCGACCGGATGGGTATCCGGCCCTTGTACTACACCCAACTTAGACGCGGGTTCCTGTTCGCCTCCGAGGTGAAGGCACTGCTGGCCCACCCCGAGCTGTCGTGCAAACTCGATCCGCAGGGGTTCAACCAGGTACTGACGTTCTGGTGCCCCCTGGCGCCTGCCACGGTGTTCCGCGGCATTGGCGAGTTGCCACCCGGCCACAACCTGGTGCTTGAAGATGGGCGGGTGACCGTGAGCCGCTATTGGCAGTTGGACTACTCGGACGAGGCCGAGTCGCTCGGACTGGACGCCTGCGCAGAGCGGCTTCTGGAACTGCTTTCCGACGCCGCCCGGTTGCGCCTGCGGTCCGACGTGCCGGTGGGAGCTTACCTCAGCGGCGGGCTGGATTCGTCGATTACCACCGCACTGATCCGTTCGCAAACGCCGCGGCTGAAGACGTTCTCCGTCACCTTCGACGACGCCGAGTTCGACGAAAGCCGCTACCAGCAGCAATTGGTCGATCACTTGGGCACCGACCACGCGGCCGTATGCTGCGACGCTGCACAAATCGCCCGCGTGTTTCCCGAGGTGATCCGCCACGCCGAGCGGCCATTGCTGCGTTCGGCGCCGGCACCGCTGTACTTGCTGTCGCATTTGGTGCGGTCGTCGGGATTGAAGGTGGTGCTGACCGGGGAGGGGGCGGACGAAGTGCTGGGCGGATACGACCTGTTCAAAGAAGACAAGGTCCGGCGATTCTGCGCCGCGCAGCCCGACTCGGCCGCCCGCACGGCCCTGTTCGCCCGGTTGTACCCATACATGCCGAACCTGCAATCGCAGTCGGCGGAGTACCTTCGACGGTTCTTCCGGGTGCGGCCGGATGAACTCGGTCATCGGTTCCACTCCCACCTGCCGCGTTGGGAACTGACCTTGCAACTGAAGCGGCTGCTCTCGCCGGAGTGGTCGGCGGAGTTGGACCGATACGATGCCGAGGCCGATCTGGCCGCGACCCTTCCGCGCCGGTACGACGCATGGCGGCCCTTCTGCCGCGCGCAATTCCTGGAAACGGCCCTGCTCATGCCGGGCTATATCCTCTCCTCGCAAGGCGACCGCATGGCCATGGCCCACGGCGTGGAGGGCCGGTTCCCCTTCCTCGACCACCGGGTCGTCGAGTTCGCCGCCACGATCCCGCCCCGCTGGAAGATGCGCGGGCTGTGCGAGAAGTTCATTCTCAAACGCGCCGCGGGCCATCTGGTGCCCAAGAGCATTGTCGATCGCCCGAAGCAGCCCTATCGGGCGCCGGACGCGGCCAGCTTCTTCGACACGCACAGGAAGGCGGCGCGAGCGCCGTACGTCGATGAGTTGCTCTCGCCGGACTGCATTCGAGCCGGCGGGGTCTTTCGGCCGGAAGCCGTCGAACTGCTTGAGGGAAAGGCCCGCGCAGGACGGATCATTGGAACGCGCGACAACATGGCGCTGCTGGCCGTGCTGTCCACCCAGTTGCTGCTTAAACAGTTCCGTCGCGGCGAGGCGGGCACCGCGAGCCGGGCGGTACAAGAAACACGCATCGCGATTCAAGTCCCGCTCGGCTCGCGGGACCTACATGCGATACCCGAAACCAACCCGTGAGGCAAATATGGACGACATCGCACAACAACTGCGGCAGTTCATTACGGAGAACTTTCTGTTCGGCGCCGAGGCGGCCTTCGCCGATGACGACTCGCTGGTCGGCGCCGGCATTATCGACTCGACCGGCGTGCTGGAGCTGATTGCCCACCTGGAAGGCGAGTACGACATCGCGCTCGACGATACCGAACTGGTGCCGGAGAACCTCGATTCGATCAGCAACCTGGTGCGGTTCATCGACGCGAAGCGCGCGGCGGTTGCGGTATCATAGCCGTTTCACAAACTGGAGACGTCCCCGCCGACCTTGTGTCGGTGGAACCATGACTGGTCAGCTACAAGAGGCCCCCAAATGCTCCTTCACTCATTCCTGGAACAGAGCGCAACCCGCTCTCCCGACAAGACCGCACTCGTGTGCGACGGACAGCGGATGAGCTATGCCGAACTCGAACTGTTTGCCAACCGGTTGGGGCATGCGCTAAGAACGTACGGCGTGCGGCGGGGCGATCGCGTGGCGATCCACTTGGATAACTCGGCCGCGGCGGTCGTGGCGCTGTTTGCCGTACTCAAGGCCGACGCTGCCTTTGTGCCGGTCAATCCGACCACGAAGACGCAGAAACTCGCGTATGTGCTGAACAACTGCCGCGCCCGCGTCCTTGTGTTGCCCGAGGAGAAGCTCGCGAGCCATCGGGCGTGTTTCGCCGAAACGCCGCACCTTGAAACGCTGGTGGCGGTTGGCGGGCAGGGCGTCACAGCTTCTAGCCGCGTGGGTGAACCCGGGCGCGACGCGCCCGGAACCACCCACCCTGCGGTCGACGGCTCGGACGTGGGGAAGCGGTGTGTTGGGCTGGATGAACTGCTGGACGAATTCCACCTGTGTGCCGGGCCGCCGCCGAGGCGGAATATCGACGTGGACCTGGCCGCGCTGGTCTACACGTCGGGCTCGACCGGCGACGCGAAGGGCGTCATGCTCACGCATCGCAACATGGTGGCCGCCGCCACGTCGATCACTACCTACCTGGAGAACACGCCGGATGACGTCATCCTGAGCGTGCTGCCGCTCTCGTTCGATTACGGCCTGTATCAGGTGCTCATGTCGGTGAACCTCGGCGGCACGATGGTGCTGGAACGCTCATTCGCATATCCGCACGCCGTCATGCGGAAGGCCGTGGCCGAACGCGTCACCGGCCTGCCGCTGGTGCCCACCATGCTGGCCATGCTCCTGCAGATGGACGTGGGCAGGTACGCGCTGGACAACCTTCGGTATGTGACCAATACCGGCGCGGCCATGCCGGTGGACCACATTTCCCGGTTCCGCAAACTGCTGCCGCACGTGAAGGTGTTCTCGATGTACGGGTTGACCGAGTGCAAGCGGGTGGCGTACCTGCCGCCGGCCGAGATCGATCGGCGCCCGGGTTCCGTGGGCAAGGCCATGCCGAACACCGAAGCCTACCCGGCCGACGACGACGGCCGGCACTGCGGACCCGGCGAGGTGGGCGAGCTGGTTGTGCGCGGGTCGAACGTCATGGCCGGCTACTGGGAGAACCCCGAGGCGACCGACCGCGTGCTCCGTCCCGGTCCCGTGCCGGGCGAACGCATGCTCTACACCGGCGACCTGTTCCGCACCGACGACGACGGCTACCTGTACTTCGTGGGCCGCAAGGACGACATCATCAAGAGCCGTGGCGAGAAGGTCAGCCCGCGCGAGGTGGAGAATGCATTATGCACCCACCCCGGCGTGGCCGAGGCGGCGGTGCTCGGCATGCCCGATCCGATCCTCGGCCAGGCAATTGCCGCTTTCGTGGCCCTTCGGCCCGGCTGCGAGGCGACCGAACGTGAATTACTGCGGCATTGCGCCGCCCGGCTCGAAGACTTCATGGTGCCGAAGGCCGTCACACTGTGCGATGCCTTGCCGAAGACGGCGAACCAGAAGATCGACAAGCGGGCATTGGCCGAGAACGCCAATGTGGGATCGTGAACTCAAACGCTGCAAACCGAAAGGCGAGCGGGGGCCGTGAGGCCCCTGTTTCTGCCCTGACATCCACGCCGTTCGTTGCCCATGCGCCCGACAACCAGAAAGACACTGGGGGTGGAGTTTGTGGCGAAAGCGCTGAATTGCGCAATATTTCGCAGAAACAGGGGCCTCACGGCCCCCGCTCGCCGGGTTTTGTGCAACAGTGAAGTGAACGAGACAATCAGCATTTCGGAGCCAACCATGTCCATTGCAGCCGAACAAGTCTTCTCCACTGCCGAACTCCACCTCGACCCGGCCGCTGAAACCGAGCGAATCACCGAGGCGATCAGCAGCCAGGTTTCCGGCCGGCTGCGCCGCAAGGGTGTGGTACTGGGCCTCTCCGGCGGCATCGACAGCAGTGTGACCGCCGCACTGTGCGTGCATGCGTTGGGCCCCGAGCGCGTGCTTGGGCTGTTCATGCCCGAGCGCGACGGCTCCCGCGAAAGCCTGGCACTTGGCTGTCTGCTGGCCGAGTCGCTTGGCATTGAAACGGTGCTGGAAGACATCGCGCCGGTGCTGGAGGCGGTCGGCTGCTACCGTGCCCGCGACATCGCACTCGCCCGCCTGTTCCCCGAGTTCGAGCCCGGCTTCAAGTGGAAGATCGTCCTGCCCAGCCTGTTCGACGGGGCCGGCTACCGCGTCTTCTCCGCCGTACTGCAATTGCCCGACGGCCGGTTGCTGCGCAAGCGCATGCCGCTGGACGTCTATCAGCAGGTTGTGGCGGCCACCAACTACAAGCAGCGCGTGCGCAAGATGATCGAGTATCACCATGCCGACCGGCTCCATTACGCCGTGGCCGGCACGCCCAACTTGCTGGAGTCGGACCAGGGCTTCTTCGTGAAGAACGGCGACGGCGCCGCCGACCTGAAGCCAATCGCCCACCTGTACAAGAGCCAGGTGTACCAGCTTGCCGAACACCTCGACCTACCGGCGGCCATTCGCCACCGCCCGCCCACGACCGATACTTACTCACTTGAGCAAACGCAGGAAGAGTTCTTCTTTTCGCTACCCTATGACCACATGGACGCATGCCTTTACGGCCGCAACCACGGCGTACCGGCCGAGCAGGTCGCCGCCGCCATCGGGCTCACTGCCGAGCAAGTCGATCGCGTCTACGCCGACATCGACGCCAAGCGCCGCGCCGCCCGCTACCTGCACGAACCACCGCTGTGCGTCCCGGTGGAGTAGGATCGCACCGTGGGACAAGCTTCCAGCTTGTCGTTCGTACCACTCAGCCAATCTTTGCATCACCGTGGGACAAGCTTCCAGCTTGTCGTTCGCACCAGTCAGCTAATCCAGGCATCGCTTCGCTTTTTCAGACTGCCTTCCCGTTCGCCGCAAGACCACAAGCGTGTGACGGCAACCGGTACTGGCACGTCCTGCTTCTGCCAAGTACACTGGAAGCCATCGCCCCATCCCATCCAGGAGCCATTCCCCATGAACACCCCTCCAAACCATCGCGCTTCCCGTCGCGCGTTCCTGCAGAACACCGGCCGCGTTGCGGCTGCGGCAACCTTGGCCGGCTCCCGCCTCCCTCACGTCCATGCCGCCGAGGACAACACGATCCGGCTGGCCCTGATCGGCTGCGGCGCCCGCGGCACCGGAGCGGCGGCCAATGCCCTGATGGTCAAACAAGGGCCGATGAAGCTGGTCGCCGCGGCCGACGTCTTTCCAGAGCGGGTGGAGAACAGCCTCACGTATCTGGGAAAGCGAATCGAGGCGAGTTGGGACCGGACCGATTCCGAGGGCCTTGCCGACCGCATCGACGTGCCGCCCGAGCGGCGGTTCGCCGGATTCGACGCCTACCGGCACGCGATGGATTGCCTCCGGCCGGGCGATATCGCCATCTTCGCCTCGCCGCCGGTGTTCCGCTGGGTCCACTTCGCCTACGCCATCGAGAAGGGGTTGAACGTCTTCATGGAGAAGCCGCTCACGGCGGACGGGCCGACCTCGCGTCGCATGTTGCAGCAGGCTGAAGCGTCCGAAGCGAAGAACCTCAAGGTGGGCGTGGGGCTGATGTCGCGGCACGCCCGCGCCCTGCAGCAACTGCACCAGCGCATCCAGGACGGCGAGATCGGCGAGTTGATCCTCATGCGCGCCTACCGGCTCATTGGCCCGCTGGTCACCGCGTTCAGCGAGCGCTGGCCGGGTACGCCCAGCGAACTGCTGTGGCAAATTCAGCGTTTCCACAGTTTCCTCTGGGCCAGCGGCGGGGCCTACAACGATTTCTACATCCACGTGGTCGACCACTGCTGCTGGATGAAGAACGCCCTGCCCGTGAAGGCCCAGTCGGTCGGTGGGCGCCATTACCGCAATTCGCCCGAGGGCAGACCGTACGTCGATCAGAACTTCGACGTCTACTCGACCGAATACACCTTCGCCGACGGGACGAAACTCACGCTCGACGGCCGATGCATGATCGGCTGCCAGAGGAACCATTCGAGCTGCGCGCACGGCACCAAGGGTTCGGCGGTGGTTTCCCGCTCGGGCGACTGCGGCCCGCCGTCGCGCACGTTCAGAGGGCACACGATGGACCCTGCCGACATGACCTGGCAGTCGGACGTCCCGCCGGATCAGACCAATCCGTACGACAATGAATGGGCCGACCTGGTCGACGCCATCCGCAACGACAAGCCCTTCAACGAGGTGCGGACCGGCGTGGAGGCGTCGGTCGTCTCGAACATGGGCCGCATCTCGGCCCACATCGGCAGGGAGGTCACCTACGAGGAAGTACTCAACGGTGACAAGGAATACGCCCCCGGCGCCGACCAGTTCACCATGGATTCCCCCGCCCCCGTCCAGGCCGACGCCGAGGGCAACTATCCCGTCCCCCAGCCGGGCATTAAGACCGAATACGAGTATTGACGCTGCCGTTGCACGAAACACGGCGAGCGGGGGCCATGAGGCCCCTGTTCCTCCGGCACGCAATCTGCCTTGGCATTCCAGGCGGTTTTCGCTAAACTGGGGGCGAAACGGTCATCTCTTCGTCTCAAATCGGGAAATACCTTGAAAGAGCATCATCTCGCTTGCGTGGTCGGCGCGCGGCCGAATTTCATGAAAATGGCGCCCCTGCTACGCGCCTTGGCGGCGTTTACGAACGTGCGGACGACCCTGGTGCATACCGGCCAGCACTACGACGCGAACCTTTCCGACGTGTTCTTCGACGAGTTGGGCATGCCGCGGCCCGACGTTTCGCTCGACGTAGGCTCCGGCAAGCACGGCTGGCAAACCGCCCGCGTGATCGAGCGATTTGAGGAGATGCTGGAACGGTACGCCGCCGGGGGCGAGCCGATCAGCCGCGTGGTTGTGGTGGGCGACGTAAACTCGACCATGGCCGCCACGCTGGCCGCCGTGAAGCTGGGCGTGCCCGTGGCTCACGTCGAGGCCGGGCTGCGGAGCTTCGACCGCACCATGCCCGAGGAGATCAACCGGATCGTGACCGACGCCCTGTGCGACATGCTGCTGGTTTCCGAGCCGTCGGGCATGGAAAACCTCCGCCGCGAGGGGCACCCGGCGGAGCACGTTCACCTGGTCGGCAACGTGATGATCGACACGCTGCTGTGGCTGCTGCCGATGGCGAAATCGCAGGATACGCCCGGGCGGCTGAAGCTTCAGCCGGGCCGGTACGGCGTGGTCACGCTGCACCGGCCGTCGAACGTCGATCAGGTAGAAACCCTCGGCCCGCTGCTTGACGTGCTCATCGAGACGTCAAGCGAGTTGCCGCTGGTGTTTCCGGTCCATCCCCGCACGCAAGCACGCATCGACCGGTTCGGTCTGGCCGAACGCATGGCAGCCGCCCCGGGGATCATTCAAACGGAACCGCTGGGTTACCTCGACTTCCTGGCGCTCAGTTCGCAGGCGAAACTGGCGGTGACCGATTCCGGCGGGCTGCAAGAGGAATCGACCGTGCTAGGTATTCCGTGCCTGACGGCCCGGTTCAATACCGAGCGGCCCGTCACCGTCGAGCAGGGTACCAGCACCCTGGTGGGCAACGATCCACAGAAGCTCCGTGCCGGGCTTCGCGCCGTGCTGGACGGCACGTACAAGCAGGGGCGCTGTCCCGAACTATGGGACGGCCATGCGGCTGAGCGGATCGCACAAGTGATTGTTGGAGAATGAATGTCAATGCAAACCATCCTCGTTACCGGCGGCGCTGGCTTCATCGGAAGCTGTTTCGTGCGGCAGTGCATGCAGGACCGGTTTGCCCGTGTGATCAACCTCGACAAGCTCACCTACGCCGGCAACCTCGATTCGCTGGCGCCGGTGCTCGACGACCCCGATCACGTATTCGTGCAGGCCGATATTGCCGATCGGATCGCCGTCGACCGGGTCTTTGCCGAGCATCGCCCGGCGGCCGTGGTCCACTTCGCGGCCGAGTCGCACGTCGACCGGTCCATCGACGGGCCGGCCGAGTTCCTGCACACCAACGTTCAAGGCACGTTCCACCTGCTCGATGCGGCGCGGCACTTCGTCCGCGGCCTGCCGGAGGCCGAGCAGCAGGCGTTCCGCTTCCTGCACGTTTCGACCGACGAGGTGTACGGCTCGCTGGGTCCGGACGGCCGGTTCACCGAAACGAGCCCCTACGATCCCAGTTCGCCTTACTCGGCCTCGAAGGCCGCCGCCGACCACTTCGCCCGCGCGTACCATCGGACCTACGGCCTGCCGGTGATTGTCACGAATTGCTCGAACAACTACGGTCCGTACCAGTTCCCCGAAAAGCTCATCCCACTGGTAGTTCTCAACGCCCTCGAAGGTAAGCCGCTGCCGGTGTACGGCGACGGGGGGAACGTGCGCGACTGGCTCTACGTGGAAGACCACTGCGAGGCGCTTCGGCGCGTCCTGCTGGCGGGCCGGCCCGGCGAAACGTATAATATCGGTGGAAACTGCCAGCAGCGGAACGTCGACGTGGTCGAGACCATCTGCCGGCTGGTCGACCAGTTGCGGCCCGGCCTGCCGCACGCGCCCTGCCGGCAGCTTATCCGCTTCGTGACCGACCGTCCAGGGCACGACCGGCGCTACGCGATCGACGCGGCGAAGATCGAGAACGAGTTGGGCTGGCGGCCCCGGCACGATTTCGAGTCGGGCCTGCGGGCAACCGTCGCCTGGTACATCGACAACCCCCGGTGGGTCGATCGCGTCCAAAGCGGCACCTACCGCCGCGAGCGCCTGGGGTTGAATGCCTGAGGTGGGCACGCCTGTTCACAGGGGATCTGTCCGGGTTCTCGCGGCACACGGGAGAACTCACCCAATGCGTCAACCGAAAGGCATCGCGATCATGGTTGCTCGATGCTGACGAAGGCACATTGCTTGCCGGCCGCACGGACCCGGTCACGGATCAGCGCCTTGACGGCGTCATAGTTGTCCGGTTCGCAAATCAACCGGACGTTCCACGCGCCGCCCGAAATGAGCACCTGCCGGGTCAAGTCGTTGGTCTCGACCCGCCGGGCCTCCTTCCATCGCGTGAACGGATGCCACGCGCTCCATTGCCCGCCCTTGAAGGTGATCAGGAACACGAGCCACATAAGGAACCCCACGCCCTGGTCGGTCGAGCGCTGCCGGGCGGACGGCATGATTCCCGCGCCTTGTTCCGTGACGTAGAACACAACTGCCGGGTCGCGCAGGCCGGCCTTGATCAGCACCCAGACCAGCAGGAACAGCAGCCAGGCGCCGCCGAGCAGCACCAGAGCCGGGCCGGCGCCTTCGATCCCGCTGCGATCGACCATCCGCGCCCCCTGCCAGACGATGGCCGCGGCCAGCACTGCCATGAAGATCAAGGTGCGCGGCGTTCCGGGCCCGCCCTCGAGCGCGCGAGAGAACCGGCGCAGCCGTCCGGGCCATTGCAGCACGACGTCTTTCGGGAATCGGCGGTTTCGGGTCATCAGAACAGGAACCCGCCCTTTCCCTGGCCGATCAGTTGGTCTTCAACCCGGGCACGGTATCGGCCCGGGCGGTAAGTTTCCACATGGCGAAATATCCTTTCGGGCGCTTTCCCGGTGAACGTGTAAAACGTAACCGTGACCCGATCCGGCTCGATACGCACCGTCGGCGCCCAATGTTGCGGCCTTGCGGCCGACCACTTCCACTGGCCGGCCGGAGTGGTGGGGCGTGAAGGCGGGAAATCGTCCTCTGCCGGCGGCTTCTTCCAGGGATCGTCTTCCAGGATGACGTGAGTGCCCCATTCGATGCCGTGCCACGAAGCGCCGAACTCGCGCAGCTCCCGGCGCAGCACGGAGGCCGCCATGTACGACCACTCCGAGCCGTCCCCTTCGATCGCTTCCATCAGGTCGTCGAGGGCGTCCCACGGCTTGGGTGCGTTGAAAACGTGATTCTCAAGGGTCGGGCTGTCTTTCGGCTCGGGAAACTCGGCATTCTCGGGCATGGCCCAAACGACGCCGCTGGCGTTGCCGTTCTCGCGAAAGACATACGCCCGCAACACGTAGCCCTTCCGCAAGCGCAACGGTTTGAACAGGTCGACCAGCCTATTGGGATCGTGCTCGCTCTTGGCCCAGCCGGCCGGCGCCGGTTCGGGGTCTTGCTCGGGAAACTGAAAGTCTTGGTCGTCGACGTCGACCGGCGGACTCCAGACCTCCACGGCCCGCTTTCGCAGTTGTTCGATTTGCGTGACAGACGGCATCGGGGCCGGCTCGGAAGGCGGCGCGGGGTGCGTTTTGCCTGGTGGCGGAGTGGCCGCGCCCGACGCCTTTTCCCGTTCGGCAATCTCCGCTTCGGACGCCGCAGGCCTGGGCACCGGTCCGGCCGGCCGTGAAGGCGGCGTCATATCGGAAGCTTCGGCCGGCCGCGGTGGCGGCGGCCGAATGCCCAACTTGCGTTCCACCTCGGCGTCGATCGCCTGAAGTTCCGCCCCCAGAGCGTCGAGTTCCGCTTGCAGCGCAGCAGGCGAAGAAGACGCCGCAGCCGGCGGCGAGGGTGGCGGCCTGTCCGTGGTTTCCGCCGATGGAACCGCCGTCCCGGCGATAACGGAACCGGGTTCCGGCTGATGGCGCCGCGTTGGGTCCGCGCTGCGGAGCGTTCCCAAAATGGTCTCCATCACAAACGGCAATCGGGCAGGGTCATTTCTGGGCGGAGTGAAGAGATTCAATTCGTACCGCCTCGCGTCCGCTACAAACGCGAGCCGGTACAGGGTGAACAGCCGCTCGCGCCCCACAATTCCCGAAGCGAATACGGCGGGAATGTCGCCGAGCAGAACCCAACCTGATTTGCCGTGAAGAAATGCCTCGCCGGCTTGCCGCCGAAACGCTTCAAGGGATTCGACCGCATTGGCGGCCGGCGCGAAATCGGCGTACAGGTAGAGCCGGTAGTTGTCGTCGGTCGACTGCAAATAATGGTAGGCGCGCCCGGTGACCTCCTCGTGGAGCGGGCCGGGAGCCAGCTTCCAGTCCGGAAAGTAATCGAACTGGTATCCGCCGCCCGGCGCCGTGTAGGAATGGAAAGCCGGAGTTGGCGGGTCGGCAAGTGCGATGGGCAGTTGCAGCATCCCACGCTGCCGGCCGCGCACGAGGACAACCGCTCGCCGGCTGTCGGGTTCGGCGGTGAATAGCGCCGCCTCAAAATCCTCGATGTTTTCGATCTGGCGATCCCCCAATTGTTCAATCACATCGCCGACCCGGAAACCGGCTGCCGCCGCCGTGCTATTGGGCGCAACGTGCGCGATGACGACGCCCACGGGCGCCTCCGCGCCGCGGGCGAGCGCCTCGTCGAAGTCGCCCGGCGCTACCCGCAGCCCGACCGATCGGGGGCGAACGTCCAGAAGGCTGGCGACTTTCACGGTGCCGGCGGGCACCCCGATGCCATTCGCGGAGTGACGAGGTTCGTCGGCTCTGCTGGCGATGCCTGTTGCCACGACGGTCCCTGCGGCGGCGGCCAGGAGGATTAGCGGCAGGCCACGTTTGCGGAGTCGGAAGAGGGTTTCCGGTGAGTCCGTTTGCAGTGTGTGCTTGGTTGCTTTGCCCATAAAGGCCCCTTCACAATTTCCATTCTGCTCTCCGAGCAACTTTGCGCGAACCGGATCGTTGCTCCCCCCCCAATATCTGGAAAGGTTATTTTCCTCACTCACCGCGCGCCCGAGCGAGGAGGGACGCGAATACGTTCGCCGCTGGGGGGTGCTACTCCTCCCTTGTGCGGTCCGGCCCGACGGAACTGTTCGCGAACGCGGTCTCGATCCTTTTCGATCTGTTCGCGAGTACCTGCCGGCAACATACTGTAGAAAGCCTTCTCTTTTCCCCCTGATTTCCCGCGAGAAGAATAGTAGGTTCCGTAATCGCTCATCACGGGCGGAGTACAGGGGTTGCACAAGGATGTGTTGGACACGTGAGCAACCTCCTTGCGGCAACGCGGACACGTCATGGTCCGTGGAGGCTGCGGCTTCTGTGGCGGCGTGGCAGCCTGACCCTTGCCGTGAAACTGCTTGGCGGCTTCCGACACGTGTTCCCGATATTGCCGTTCGTATTTCGCCTGTTCCCTCTGCAGCGCCATTCGATGCTGTTCGATATTGGCGTCCGATCTACTCATTTCTTCCGCGAGTCTTTGCACGGCCCGCTCCTTCATTAGTTCATCAATCCGTTTCTCCAAAGCCTCGATGGTAGCCAACGTGTTGCGGATATCCCTGCTTTCTTCCGCCACAGCCGCGTCGAGCCTCTGCTTGAGCCCCTCGATGCGCAGATTAGCCCGCAGAATGTCGCCGTCTCGCTGACCAATTGCCTGATTCGCCGCGGCAATCTCCCGGGCGATTCGGCCCTCTTCGCCCAGCATACTCGTAAAGCGTTCCGTCGCATGCAACGCCTGGAGCTGCTGCCGGTACACTCCTTGCGTTTTCAGCCGCAAGCTTTCATATCTTTCCATCCATCCAGTCACTTCCTGGAGGCGGATGGCCGGGCTCAGATCGCGCAGAACGGCCCCACTCTCCCCGCTCATCTGAATCCGCCTCGACTCCTCTTCCGCAGGCAGATCAGGACGGACCTTAGCGTCTCCTTTGGGGTCGAAGTCGGTCGACTTCAGGTCGTCGGGCGTGTCTTCGGTATCGGTGAACTTTTTGAAATCGTCCAATCCGCTCTTGATGATATCGTTCCGAGCTTCGTGGGCAATTGTCTTCAACTGCTGAAGTCTTTCGTCAATGGCCTGAATGGTGCCAAGCGTTTCGCGGAGGGCGCCATCCTTCGCCTCCTCGGCCTGACGAGCCTTCTGCCGGGTGCGGAGGTCGGCCTGCATCGCGTCTCGACCGTCCTCGAGCGTCTTCTTTTCCCCTTCGAGCTTGGAGCGCAGACGCTCCTGTTCCTGAATCTGGCTTTGGATTCTTCCCGATCCCGGCGGCGACGCGCCGGCATCCGCGAGGCATACACCCCGCGGGCCTTCCAGCGCCCACATGACGGCACACACGACTCCGACCATCCAGACCTGTTGCATAGCTCTCATCTCACCCTGCAAGAGTACATCGCGCTGATTCAACACTGCGAACTATTCTATTCCCCCAAATTCAGCGGTGCAAGCACCCAGTGGGCAATTCTCGCCCCATCGTCCTTAGGTACCGCCCAAAACCGCATGCGCGATCCGCCATGATAGCTCGCTGCCGGTGTACAGCGACGGGGAACGTGCGCGACCGGCTCCTCCTGGAAGACCAATGCGAATCGCTTCGGCGCGTGTTGCTGGTGGGCCGGCCCGGCGAAACGTATAATATCGATGCAAACTGCCGGTAGCGGAACCTCGCAAGCAAACGACCGCAAACGTCGATTCGTCAATCCCCAAACCCCACTGTACGCATGCCCGATTCCCAGAAGCACGACACCTCGGCGTGGTACGACGACTCTGCCGAAGTCCGCATTGCCCGGCAGATGGGCCTTGCCCCCCTTCCCGCCGAGTTGCGGCTATCGGTCGTGGTGCCGGTCTACAACGAGGAAGCCACGGTCGAGGAAGTGATCCACCGCATCCGGCAGCACGCGTGCAACATCCAGATCGTTGCAGTCGACGACGCCAGCACCGACGGAACGTCCGAGGTGCTCGCCCGGCTGGCCGAACAGGCCGACGGTGGCAACCTGACGGTAATCCGTCACGAGCGCAACCGAGGGAAGGGCGGTGCCCTCCGCACGGGGTTCGGGCACGTCACCGGCGAGGTGGTGCTCATTCAGGACGCCGACCTGGAGTACGATCCGGCCGAATACCCCAGGCTCGTGTGGCCCATTCTCGAGGGCAAGGCCGACGTGGTCTACGGCTCCCGGTTCTCGACGACGGCGCCGCACCGCGTGCTTTACTACTGGCATTCCGTGGCGAACCGCACGCTCACCATGCTGTCGAATCTGACGACCGATCTGAACCTGACCGACATGGAAACCTGCTACAAGGTATTCCGCCGGGAAGTGATCGACGCGATCCTGCCGACGCTCAAGGAGAACGCATTTGGCATCGAGCCGGAACTGACGGCCAAGATCGCCCGCCGCGCCTACCGGGTCTACGAGGTGGGCATCGGCTACAGCGGCCGCACCTATGCGGCCGGCAAGAAGATCGGCCTGAAAGACGCCCTCCGCGCCGTCTGGTGCATCTTGCGATACTGGCGCTGCGATTGAGTTCCGTCCGAACCGGTCTTGACCCCGGCCGGGCATCTTGGTACTGAACGCTTCTGTTTTTTCCGCTCCTCGTTGGCCCACGCGAAAAACCACTCCCTCTAGGGGGTCTCCTCGTGACATATCATGGCTTGCGGCCACTCCTGGCCGTTTTCTTGGGTCTGCTTCTCAGCCACAGTGCACTGGGGCAGGCTCGCATGCAGTTCCCGTCGCTACTGGGCGATGGGACGACCGTTCCTCCGCCCGGCACGGCAGGCACCGGGGTCTCGACATTCACCCCTGCGCAGGGCACTGCGGTTCAGCCAAACTCTGCCGTTGCGCCACCGGTTTACGGTGCACCGCAGGCATCCGGCGCTACGCCCTATCCGGCCGCCCCGAACTACGCCGTGCCGCCGAACTACACGGCTCCGCCGACATATAGCCAACCCGGTACCTTCGGCCAACCCGGTGCGACGGTCAACCCCCTCGCACCGTCGCTCGGTCCGCAAACAGCACCCGTAGGCCCAGTCCCCGGCGCACAATTCAGCGGTACCATTCAGGCGCCCCCGGCCACGTGGGATCCATACGCACCGCCGGGCTCGGCGCCCGCCTCGTTGCTTCCGCAGGACCCCTATTTACCCTACAATACCCCGGCTTTCTCCACGGGAAACATACAGCGATTTCTTCAGGAAGCGCGGCTCGATTACGTTTGGATGGTGGGCCATGGCGAGAAGGAGTTCGGCATCAACGACATCGAGACATACGCGACCTTTGCCATTCCGTTCTTCCACAACACGCAAACGCCGCTCTTGGTGACGCCCGGTTTCGCGGTTCACTTGTGGGAGGGGCCGGTTACCGTGCCGCCGACCGAAATGGGCGACCTCCCGCCGGTTGCTTACGACGCCTACCTGGAAGGCGCCTGGAACCCACAGGTCACGCAGACGTTTGGCGGCGAGTTGTCGTTCCGCACCGGCGTGTACTCCGACTTCAAGCACATCAACGAGCACAGCATCCGCTACCAGGGTAAGGGACTGGCCGTGCTGGCCTTCTCGCCGAACGTGAAGGTCAAGGCGGGCGTTTGGTACATCGACCGCAATAAGATCAAGATTCTGCCCGCCGGCGGGTTAATATGGACACCGCAGGGGCCCGACGGCAACGTCGTCTTCGAAATCCTGTTCCCCAACCCGCGGATCGCATTCCGGCTGGCCGACTACCAGAACACCGAGTGGTGGCTCTATGGCCGGGGCGAGTACGGGGGCGGGGCGTGGGCGGTTACGCGATTGGACGGCCCCGATCGGGTCGATTACAACGACATACGCGTGGCGGTCGGTCTGGAGTTCATCCGCCCGCGGTTCAGCGGACTGTTTGAAGTGGGAGGCGCCTTCGAACGCGAGATTATCTATCACAGCGGAACTCCACCGGCAACCTACCCGCACCCGACGGTCTTCCTGCGAGGAAGCGTGGCCTTTTGAGATCATCTCGACTGATCCTGAGCGTGTGTTTCCTAAGCTGCGCGGCCGCGCTGCCGGCCGCCGCGCAGGTGATCCGCTTGCCGGCCGTCGATTTGGCCTCGCCGACCTATCCGGAGCGGCAGGCTTCCTTCCCCAGTTCGGTCGACGAAGTCCTTCAGGGGCCGGCCAGTCCGAGCCTTCCGCCGCACCTTCAGCCGCCCGGTCTTGTAACGGTGGCGCCGGGCATCGAGATTCCGGCGCCGCAACCTCCGCCCGGGCCGCCCGGCGCGCGCGAGGGCGTGTTCCAGAAGTTCATGTTCGACGGCGCATGGATTCCCCGCCTGGGTTACGACGGGTTCGGCATGAGCGATCTGCAGTTGCGAACCGTGCTGGCGTTCCCGTTCCCAACGCGCGAGTCGCCGCTGCTGGTGACGCCCGGCTTTGCGGTCCATTTCCTCGACGGCCCGGCAAACCCCGATATGCCTCCGCGGTTGTA
Organism: Thermoguttaceae bacterium; assembly: GCA_034005525.1. Taxonomy (GTDB): domain Bacteria; phylum Planctomycetota; class Planctomycetia; order Pirellulales; family Thermoguttaceae; genus PWXP01. Next base: position 53,720 of record JAVEUP010000003.1, read on the forward strand.
CGATGCCTTCTGCCAGTTCCGCTGGCTTGTGCCGGTGACCGACCGCCTGGGGCTCGACCTGGCGTTCCGGCCGGGCTACTTCAGCGACTTCGAGAAATCATCCGACGAGGCGGTTCGCTACGGCGGGCACGTCGTGGCGGCCTGGGACTGGACGCCGCAGGCGAAGATCATCCTGGGCGCCTCCTATCCCGACCGCAAGGATGTCAGCGTTCTGCCCGTGGCCGGCCTGATCTGGAAGCCCTACGAGGACGTCGTCTTCGAGTTGCTCTTCCCGCGGCCGCGCATCGCGCACCGGGTGTTCGTACCGTGGGACCACCACGACGGCGTCGAAAACTGGCTGTACATCGCCGGCGAGTCCGGCGGCGGAACCTGGGCCATCCGGCGCGCCGATTCGACCGGCGACGTGGTCAACTACCGCGACTTCCGCGTGATCCTCGGCGCGGAACGCAAGGTTGAGGGCGGGCTCGACATGTGGCTGGAGCTGGCCTACCTGTTCGGGCGCCGCATCGAGTACGACAGCGCCACCCCCAGCTTCGATCCGATCGACAGCCTCATGCTCCGCGGCGGCGTGTCGTACTGAGCCGAACCGGTTTCGGGTGCTCCTCGGACCAGCGCTCACTGAAGGCGCCTCCGCCTTGCACCCGAATGCCCCCGGGTTGCCCAACGATTTTGCCGGCTTGGTTTATTTGACCGTTCATGCCGCGCGAAGCATTCTTTCCCGATCAGCCACTGCCAATGGGTCAAAGTGAATATGGCGACCTATACAGTGACGAAGCACAAGCAGGCCGAGTCATTCAGTCGGGACGCCTCCCTACCCACGGTTGGCGCACAGTCGGGCGAGACGGCTGAAAAGGTCTTCAAGCTGGACCGGCTTCGACAGCACGCCGGCGGCACCATTACGAGCTGCGTTGCGCACGTCCTGGGTGCGAGGGAAGTGCATCAGTGCCAACACGGGGGCAGGCCGCAGTTGTGCAGCCAATGCTTCGAGTTCCGCCAGATCGTCGGGGCCGGCGTCGGCCATGTCGAGTAGGGCGGCTGCGGCGCCCTCGATGCGGGGAATCCGGCGCCGATCCAGCCATACGGTGGCGTATCCCTGGCGGCGGCACGCTTCACACAGCCAATCAGCCATCTCGAACGAACGGCTTCGGACAGCAATCAGACCGGCACCGGTCGGCAAGGGATCGGACGATTCCAGCAGCAACCGTTCTTCTTCCGTTGCCGTTGCCGGAAGCGACCAGGCGGCCGGCCGATTGCTTTGGATGCGCTCCAGTTCAGCCGCACAGCGATCCGGCCACTGGTGCCAATAAGCGCGTACGGCCGCCGGCCAAGGCTCGCCGCTCCGCATTTCACCCTCGCACCAACTACCCAGCAGGCCGACTACGCGGGCCACCGGCGCCAGGCGGCGGAGCCGGTCGACCGCCTGACCGGTGATTTCTCCGGGGAACGATTGGGCGGCGACAATCAGGTCGGCCGCAAAATCATCCCGGGAAAGCAACTCCTCCGCTTCCGCCGCACAACTCACCGTAGTCACACGCCCGCAATGCTCCAGGGTAGCGACGGACTCGCGGAACTCGTTCCGTCGCGTCTGGCCGAGCAGGAGGATCGAGAGCGGCTTGTTCAAGGCAGGGCCTGTTCCGTTTCGAGAATCAGTTGCCTCGCGGCGGCGGCGGTGGGCGCCTGATGTAAGGTGTTGAGGAACCCCGGAGCAGCAAGCACGCGGCTAAGCCTGGCCAGAATCCGCAAGTGCCCGCGGTCCTCGGTCGAACAGATCAGGAAGAACACGTCCGTCAGCGGCGCACCTGCCCCGAACGGAATCCCCGTTGTGGTGCAGCCCAGCGCCAGGGTCGGTTGCGAGAGGATTTTCGGCATCGGACGGCGAGGGTGAAGCAGAGCCACCCCGTTGCCAAGTGCCGTCGGATACAATTCCTCGCGTTTCTTGACCGCCTCGGCCATGGCCTGCGGATCCCACAACCGCCCAGTCGCTGCAGCCAGGTTGACCATGACGGTGATGACCGAGTTCTTGGTGCGAGCGCTCAGGGGAATGGCAATGGCTTCGGGCTGGAGCAACTCGACAAGGGATACCTCGTCCGACTGGCTTGATAGAGCATCCCGTTCAAGCACGTCTTCCACCTCAACGAGATCGTCTTCATCGCCCAAACCGATCCGTTGTTCAAACCAGTGATGGATGTCGGGGCGAGCGAACCGCCACTGGCCTGCCACCTTCCGGCCCGGAAGCCTTCCGCGCTCCGCGAGCCGATCCACCTGCTGTGGGGTCAGGTGGAGATAGGCGGCAAGCCCGGCGGCATCGAAATCGCGGTACGGCATAAGCACTATATTCGTCCGCCGGACCGCGTTTGTCCAGGTGCAATCGCTGACAAGGCGGAAGGCATGGCATGGATTCTCCCCCCAATGCCTCTTCGGACGCTTCACAGCAGAGATGTAGGCGAGTTTGCGCGACTCGTATCCACCGTCTCGCAGAGACGTAGCTACGTGCAATCTCCAAGTCCTGTTTGCCTCTCGCCCCTCCGCCAACTTGACCCAAACACGGCCGAAAACCTGCCAATATGGCAGGCTCTGGACTTGTGGCGAGACAACGTCGGACATATTACGCCGGCTACCGTAATCCGCAAGTTTTTTGCTGGGTGGATATTAGATTTTGAGTACGAAATCACGCTCGATCTGCCCGGGCTGAAGCCTGATGAGGTCAACGTCGAACTGAAGGAGAACCAGCTCTGGGTTTCCGGCGAGCGCAGGCATGAGGCCGAGGAGAAAGGAAAGACGTACCATCGCATCGAGCGGGCGTACGGTCAGTTCCGCCGCGTCATCCCATTGGCCTCCCAGGTGAAGACCGATGCGATCGAGGCCGAGTACCATGACGGCGTGCTGAGGATCACCGTCCCGAAGAGCGAGGCGGCCCAGCCCAAGCGCATCGAAGTGAAGAGCTGAGCCGACGGATCGATCCTTGTGCTTGCCGACCGGATGTGGCGCGACGGGGCCTCCCATGCCGCTTCGCTGAGCAGACTCCGCCAGTAGCTCCGTCGCGCACAACGGGGTGGCACACTTCAGGGTGGGACGCTAAAATGGAATCTGGGTCGTTTTCGCGGCCGTTCTCCGGGGGCAGTCGCGAGCCGCGTGTCCTAATGGGATCGAAGGCGGGGAATCCCCATTTCCGCGCCGTTCAAGGGCCGCATAGCGGTCTTTCAGAGGTCGTGCGGCGCCACAGATTCCCCCGGAAAGGTTGCCCGGATTCCGGCAGTGCGTCAACCCCATGTCGTACCAATCCATCAAGCGCGTCCTCGGCGAGTCGAGCCTGGAGCGGAAGTGCCTCTTCCTTTTCGGGGTCGCGCTGTTGGTGCTCATCTCGGCCAGCTTCTGGTGGTATGGGGCCCGCACGGAAGAGGTGGTATTCCAGCAGAATCGCGTCCGGGGTCGGTTGCTGGTCGATCAGATCATGTACATCGAGCATTGGGAGAAGCTCGAGACTGATGAGCGATTTCTCCCGCTGGTGCAGGACCTGGCGGGCAATCTTCGCAAGCAGGAGTATAAGTCACGGTTCATTCGACCGTACTACACCGACCGCGACCAGCAGCCGAAGACGCCGCTGGAAGAACGTTTGCTCGAACGGTTCACGTGGCCGCCGGAGGAGCCGGAGGGCAGCGAGTCGCGAGAGCCCGAGTTCTACGAGCGGCTGATCGGAGGCGGCAACCAGTACGAATACTATCAGCCGGTCTACGCCGAGAAATCGTGCGTGGGATGCCACAACGCCATTTCGGGCGGTTACCTGGCCGGCAGCGGCGCGGCCATTGGTGGCGGCAGCGTTCTCCCGGCTCCGCTGACAGAGGGCGACCTGATGGCGATTGTCCAGGTGACAATTCCCAACGAGCCTACGCTGGCCGCGCTGAACTGGAACCGGGCGATTCTCATGGCCACTGCCATTATTACCGCGTTCCTGGCCGTGTTGGCTTCGTACCTGATTATCCGGTACGTCATCGTCAAGCCGCTCCGCCACCTGCGCGACGTCAGCGACGCGGTCAGCCATGGCAACATCAGCCTTCGGGCCGATATCCACACGGGTGACGAGTTCGAGTCGCTTGCCATCGCCTTCAACCGCATGCTACGGCACCTTGTGGCCATCCAGGAAGAGTTGCGCGACGTGAATGCCGACCTCGACGCCAAGGTCGACGAACTGGCGCAAATGAACATGCGTTTGTACGAACTGAATACGATCAAGAGTGATTTCCTGGCAACCATGAGCCACGAGCTGCGCACTCCGCTGAACAGCATTCTCGGGTTCAGCGACGTGCTCGGATCGATCAACTCGCTGGACGAGAAGCAGAAGAAGTATGTGACAAACATCCGGCAGTCGGGCAAGATGCTGCTGGAGATGATCAACGACATCCTCGACCTGGCCAAGATTGAAGCCGGGCGAATGAACTTCCGCCTGAGCGACTTCCGCATCGAACACGTGGCTGGTGCCCAGTGCGACATGGCCCGCCCGCTTGCCGAACGCAAGAACATCGACCTCTTAACCGAGTTTGACCCCGACCTGCCCGCGATGCACCAGGACCAAGCCCGCGTGCAGCAGATCCTCGGCAATCTCCTTTCGAACGCCATCAAGTTTACGCCGGAGGGAGGGCGCATTGACGTGCGCGTGCGCAGCGACCGGCGATACGCGCTGTTGGAAGTTGCCGATACCGGAGTCGGCATCGCCCCAGAGGATCAGCACGCAATTTTCGAGAAGTTCCGCCAGGGCCGGACCGCCATGCCCGGCGGCGATGCCATGACCCGCGAATACTCCGGTACCGGGCTGGGCTTGTCGATTGTCAAAGAACTGTGCAAACTGCTGGGTGGCGAAGTGTACGTGGAGAGCCAATTGGGCCGGGGCAGTACGTTCAGCGTGCGAATACCGTGGCGGCTGGAGGAGCCGCCACGCCCCGATTCGTCCGTCGGTACCGAGCTTGAGGGAATTGGTAAACCGCGGCTCGACTTCGTGCGCAGCCGCGTTGAGAACGCCCAGGCCCAGGCCGTCGAGTAGGTGTCGCGAGCCGAGCGGCACAATCGTCCATCAACCAGATCACGTCCCGCTCGGCTCGCGGAACCTGTTCCTGCCACTCCAACAGCGCGAACGCTGACCGCGACTCTATTGATGCCCACACACGCGAACAATAATCCGGAAGTCATTCTCTACACCGATGGCGGATGCAGCGGAAATCCCGGCCCTGGCGGCTGGGCGTTCATCCTGCGCCATCCGGCAAGCGGCAAAGAGCTTGAACGCTTCGGCGCCGAACGTGAAACGACCAACAACCGGATGGAATTGCTGGCAGCGATCCGGGGGCTGGAATCGCTCAAACGCCCCACAACGGTCGAGCTGGTGACCGACAGCGAGTACGTGGGCCGGGGAATTCGCGACTGGCTGGCGAAATGGAAGGCCCAAGGGTGGCGCCGCCGTGACGGCAGTCGGCTTGTGCCGATCAAGAATGAAGAACTGTGGCGACGGCTCGACGCCCAGCTTGCCCGCCACCGGGTCAAGTTCACGCATGTGCGCGGCCACACAGGCCACCCCGAAAACGAGCGATGCGACACGCTGGCGGTGGCCGCGTACCAGAAGTATCTCTGACGGCGGGCGGCTACGTTTGATTGCGCACGGCCGGCCGTCGTTGAGGTATACTGAAATGGGACTGTCGCCTTTGAATGCAGTGCCGAAGACTCCCGCGGCACCCCCGTACACGATTGCTGTGTCTCTGTGCCTCTCAGCAGGGGATTCAGCACCCCCTGGCTGTAACCTAGACGACTGGACAATGGGTATCTCATGAGGCAGCGAGTCGAAGTGGCCCTCTGGTTTCTGGCCTTTTGGTCGGTCTGCTTACCGCCGGTCGTGGCGGACAGCATGGAGCGGGTGGTATTTCGGCGGGACGAGCAGGAGCGTGCCGTCGAGGGGCGACTGCTCCTGACCGCGCAGGACGGAGGCGTGCTCCTGCTGGCGCGCGATGGGACGCTTTGGGCCATCCCACCCGACGAGCAAATCGAGCGAACAACCGAGGATCGGCCCTTCCAATCCCTCACGCCCGAGGAGCTTGGCAGGCAACTCTTGGCCGAACTGCCTGCCGGATTCGACATCCACCAGACGGCGCACTACCTGATTTGTTACGACACGTCGCGAGTTTATGCCCAGTGGTGCGGGGCGCTGTTCGAGCGGTTGTACATGGCGTTCACGAACTTTTGGGGTCGACGCGGGTTCGCAATTCGGGAGCCGGAATTCCCATTGGTTGCCATTGTGTTCGCCGATCGCGATGCCTATATGCGCTATTCGCGGGCCGAGGTGGGCGAGGGAATCGAGTCGATCATCGGGTATTACAGCTTGCGCAGCAACCGCATGGTCATGTACGATCTGACGGGAAGCCAATCGGCGGGCCGGGTCTCTCGCGGCGGCACGTCGGCTGCCCAGATCGATGCCGTGCTGGCCCAGCCGGAGGCCAGTCGGCAGGTGGCCACGATTGTCCACGAGGCCACGCACCAAATCGCGTTCAACTGCGGGCTTCACACGAGGTACAGCGATTGTCCTCGCTGGTTCAGCGAGGGTATTGCCGTATACTTCGAGACGCCGGACCTTGCCAGCACGCGGGGCTGGCGCGGCATCGGCATGGTCAATCAGGATCGGCTAGCGCGATTTCACCACTATATGCGGCGCCGGCCGGCCAATTCGCTTGAAACCCTTCTGCGCGACGACAAGCGATTCCTCGATGCCAACCTGGGGCTGGACGCCTATGCCGAGGCGTGGTCGCTCACCTTCTTCCTGCTGCGCCGATACCCGGACAAGTACATCGAGTATCTGCGGTTGCTCTCGGCCAAGAAGCCGCTTGTGGAAGACGGCCCCGAGCGCCGGCTGCTGGAATTTCGCGAAGTGTTCGGTGACCTTCGCAAACTCGATGCCGAGTTCCTGCGCTATATGGCTCGGCCACGATAACCCTATCCCGTCGGAGCACGCCATGTCCCATGCTGTCTCGAGATTTCACTGCCTCCGGGTTGCCGGTATCAGTGCCTCGGCCCTGTTACTCCCCGCGCTATGGGCAAGCGCGGTTGGCGCACCGCCCTCGCTCGACGCGCCGCCTACGGCTCGGCAGAAGCCCTATTCGCCGGCTGATGGTCAGGTGGTGGAAGTGTCACCGCCGCCGTTCATCTGGGTGCCGGTGAAGCATGAGGGCAATTACGTGCTGCAAGTGTCGACTGCCGAGAATTTCTCCGATAAAACGACGCGAACGTATCGCAACCTGCAACGCTCGGTCTTCGTTCCGCAGGAGGTGCTGCCTGCGGGCCAGTGGTTCTGGCGCTACGGTGTCGAGACGGATGGAACAACCGCATTTGGCCGCCCCCGGCCGTTTACAATCCCGGACGATGCCCGGCCCTTTCCTTTTCCCAACTGGGATGAGGTCATCGCTCGCATCCCTCGGGAACGACCGCGGCTGTTCTTTTCAGGCGAGCGACTCGACGAGATTCGCCGCATGGCCGAAGGCGAACTGAAACCGGCGATCGATGCCCTGGTGACCGCCTGCCGGCGCGAGGTGGGACGGGAATTGGTGGCCGAGCCGGGATTCCGGCCGAAGGAGCGGGCGGAATATGGCCCCTGGGCCGTGAACGTGATGCGCACGACGCGGCCACCCATGGACGTGATGGAGCGGTGTGCCCTGGCGTACCTGGTGACCGGCGACGAGCAACTTGGCGATGAGGCAAAACGCCGTCTGCTGCACTTCTTCTCTTGGGATCCCGAGGGGCCGACGAGCTTCTTTGCCTACGACGAGCCGCCCATGTGGATGATGATGCGCGGCACGCGGGCTTACGACTGGACGTACGACCGGTTCACGCCCGAGGAGCGTGCAAGCATCGAAGCGAATATGCGCGTCCGCGCCGGGCAATTCCTCAAGCAGCTTCAGCGGCTCCCCTTCGAGAGCAATCCGTACAACAGCCACGCCGGCCGCTTACCCGGCTTCCTTGGCGAGTGCGCCCTGTCGTTCATTCACCAGTGGCCCGAGGCGCGCGAGTGGCTGGACTATGCGACGCTCCTGTACTACACCTCGTATCCGGCCTGGGGCGGCGACGACGGCGGCTGGCAGGAAGGCCCCGGCTACTGGAGCGCCTACATGCAATTCGCCCTGCACTACGTTGTTGCGCTCCGCGAAGCGACGGGCGTGGATCTGGCGCAGAAGCCTTTTTTCCGCAACACGTCTTATTACGCCCTCTACACGGCCACGCCCTACCACCAGCATCGGCCGTTCGGCGACGGTCAGAACGCCAGCCCTCGCGGACTCGGCAACGTAATGTACGCCTTCTCCACCGTGACACAAAACCCGTATTTCCGCTGGTACGCCGAGGCCTCGGAAATGCGAATTGGGGCCGACGTACTCACCTTGGCCACGTACGATCCGAAGCTCACCGCTCGATCGCCCGTGGAGCTGCCGCAGGCGCGAAGCTTCCCAAGCGTTGGGCTAGCCTCGTTCCATACAGCCCTGGGTGACCCGGAAAACGACATCTCCTTCCTACTCCGCAGCAGCCCCTACGGCAGCGTCAGCCATGGTCATGCCGATCAGAACGCCTTCGTAATCGAGGCGTTCGGCCGTGGGCTGGCCATCGCCACCGGGTATTATCCCTGGTATGGTTCGCCGCATCACGTCGAGTGGACCCGGGCAACCCGGTCGGTCAATAGCGTCCTGGTCGATGGCGAGGGGCAGGTGCAGCGGAGTTGGGATGCCGCCGGCCGACTCACGGCGTTTCAGTCGGTCGACGGTTACGACTACGCGGAGGGCGAAGCCGCGCCGGCTTATGGAGGCCGCCTCGACCGGTTCCGCCGACACGTGGTCCACGTCCGGCCGGGCGCGTTCGTCCTCTTCGACGACCTCAGGGCGCCGAAGCCGGCCCGGTTGCAGTGGCTCCTGCACGCCTACAACCGGATCGCCGTCGACGACGCCACCCGCATGCTCCGGATCGAGAACGATCCGGCGGTCATGAATGTTCATCTCGTGCTCCCGGAAAAGGTGGATTTCACACAGACCGACCGTTACGAACCTGAACCGGAAACCGTCGCGGGCCGCTGGGAAAACACGTGGCACCTTTCGGCCGGCACGACGGCGCCTGCGGAACAGGCCGTCTTCCTGGCGGTGCTATTGCCTCATCGGAAAGGCCATGAGGACAGGCTGCCGAAGGTCGACTTCGTGCCGGGCAATGGCGCCGTGGGCGTTCGGCTGACGTCGGCAGACGGCTCGCAAGACCTTGTGGCCTTCCGCACGGCTGATTCAACAGAGACCGTGTCCTGCGGCGATCAACAGTTCACCGGCCGGGTCTTGGCTCTGGGCACGAACAAGGACGGGGACAGGATTCGCAGCTTCGGCCGCGCCCCGGATTAGCCCGGATTATTCATGTAGGGTGGGTCAAACAAGCCGCTTCTCTGGCGGGTCGTCGGTCGCTACCGCCGGCGTGTTTCCAGGCGGCAGGCTGTGAATCAGCTCGGTTGCGGCTTCTGCGGACCCACCGACGATCTGGGAGACCTTCCTCCCTGCGTATATGCATGGACCGTGCTGGCAGCGGATACTCGCCTTCTCCACAAGCCCGCCAACATCGGCCGCGACCGCATCACGGGATTTCCGACTTTTGGGGAACCGCCGGCGCCTCGGGGATTGCTGGTACGTCGGGCACTGCGGGGGTTTCCGGCCTGTCGGGAATCGCAGGCTGTTCGGGCACCGCGGGCATTTCCGGCACGGCCGGCGGCGCCGGTACGGCCGGTTGGGAGTGCGCGCCGCGGAGCCGTTCCGGTAACGCATCTTCACTCAAAGCAGGGTTCCTGGCAAACGGCCTGTAGAGCGGATCGCCAATGAGGATCATGGCCCACGCATTGAACGGGTTGGTGCGGTAGTAGGTCTCCACGAGCGTGTACTTCCCCGTCAGCAGCAGGGGGAAGAAATCGTCCGGCAGCGGAAAGGCGGCAAGGTACGGCTCGGCAACGGGACCGAGCGTGGCGGCCACGCCGTCTTCGAGCATGGCGCTGCACCAGACGGTCGCACCCGGCTTGCGGAGCGTCCTGGCTTCGGCGCTGGCAATATGGTAACCCACTGCGCCGGGATTCCAGTCGAATGCGTCGACGTACTTCGCCAGCGAATACCACCCGCAATACACCGCCGCGTCGGAGCAATCGCCGGGCTGGAACAGCGCAGGCTGGTTGTCGAGCACCACCTCCAGTTGCGTATGTGCCTTCAGCCGCGCGGCCAAGTCGCGGATCGACGCGTCATACTGCCCATACGAACCCGGCTGGTCCTTAGCCGGGTCGTAGCTGATTCCCCGGGCATCGAGGTACACCTTGCCCTCGAGTCCTTGCTTCTCAATGCGTACCGCGTCGTCGATGAGCCGCTGGGCGATCTCCAGCGTGGGTGCCTCCAGCCGCGATACCATGACAACGTCGCGCAGGCTCGCTGGGAGCGAATCAAACCGGTAGTGCAGCAGGTTCGGCTGCCAGCGGAAGAGCACGTAGTCGGGGCTCTTGACCATGGCAAGCTCGCTATCGAAGCTTGCTGACGTTTCATTCTTGCGCAACAACTCCTGTTCGTTGTCGATCCATTCGAGCACGCCTAACAGGCCCCCGGTCTTCTGCACCATCCCGATAAGTTGCCGGTCGCGGGCCAGATTGTCGGGCAGCCGGCTGAGCGATTGCATGCCTTCGGTCAGTCCGGCCAACTGTCCTCGCATCAGGTCGAGTTGCCTCGCTGCGGGGCCTTCGGCATGTTCGGCCTGCCCGCCGCGTGCGATCGAACGCAACAGGCCGTTCACTCCCACGGCGGCGCCGAACGTCTGCTCGAGCAGAGCCGCGTGCTGCTTCCGATTCGGACTCTCGGCGGCCATCGTGCCAAGCCGCTGCTGCCCGCCGCGGAAGGCGGCTTCGACGCCCACGGTGATCTCGTCGCGCGGCGCGGTCGGCTCCCAATCCGGCCGCTCCAGCGAGGGCTGGCCAGTCGCGCCAACCAGGCCAACCCGGGCGACCAGTTCGGCCAGTGTGCCAACCGCGACCCGGCGCATTTGAACAAGGTGCTCCGTGCGTTCGACAACTTCGGGCGCCTTTGGATCGCGCCGGCCGATCCGCAACGGCACGTCCCAGACGGTTACAAAGCAGCGAATCGTCTGCTCCAATCCCTCATCCCGCAGCCACCGGCGGATTGCCGGACGCGCCTTGGTTTCCCACTCTGCCCGCGGCATGTCGCGGCCGGGCTTGCCGTCCAGCAACAAAATATGTCCCGGTGGTACGCCGCGAACCTTCGCGTAGTATTCGGCCAGTTGGCGCGACTCCGGGCTCTCGGCCATTCCCAGAATGGCAACTTCCTGAGGGGTTAGGCTTGCCACCGCAGGCACGGCTACAGAAACTGCAACAAGAAATACCAGATGCTTCAACATATCATCTTCCAAAAGAAGGGGTTCGTGCTGGCGTCAACCGGCACCAATGGTGCGCATGCTCACACTGCTCGACGCGATTACCAACACTTCATAATACGCGACACAACGCTCACCGGCAAGCAGTGGCGTGTCCAACTGTGAAGATCGTGCCGCCCAGACGTTGGGGGAATGTGCAGAATCAATCAATCTGCCGTACGCTGAGAAATGCCTCGTACTGGGCCAGGATTTGCCGCGAGGGGCCGCGGGGGGCGAGATTGGCCAAGTCGTCCGGCACCTCGCGGGGCAGGAAGACTTCGGCAAGGCTCGGATTGCCTTCAATCTGCCGGCCGCTAAGCTGCTGCGCCAAGCCATCGGCATTGATCGCGTCGGCGGGCCACTTGTCCCAGCAGCGATCCGCCTCACCCAGCACCGGCTCGTCGAAATCTTCATCGGCCAATGGCTTGCCCAGCCCGAGCGGGCCGGCCAGAAAGTCGCCCGTTGGCCGGTAGCGGGGAATGTCCCATGAGTGCGCGCCGGGAAACACGCGGGCATGGAATGCCTTCTCGGCTCCCAGTAGCCGGTACACGTGACGCACCTTGCGGGCTGTGTGGTAGAAGAGGTCTTCCGGGAACAGGTTGTCGCCCGAGCCCTGGAAGATGAACATGGGCCGAGGCGCGAAGCTGCCCAGCAGATGCCACATTTCCAGCTCTCCAACCACGCCGGGCAAGACATTGCAGTGGCAGTGCCGCTTCTCCTTGCGAGCAACGAAATCGAACGTACTTGGATAGCCGGAGGAAGAGAGTGCGGCGAGTTCCGGACACAACGCGGCGAGGAAAACGGTCAGCGTCCCACCGCCGGAATTGCCGATTGCCGCCAGTCGCTCGGGATCGACGCGAGCCTGCTGCCGTGCCCAGCCAATCCAGCCGAGTGTTTCCATGACGATAAGTCCCTGAACGCTCAACCCGCATGCAAAGGGCACCACGCACGCGCGATGCCCCATCGGCTCCCGCTCGCCCTGACCGATATTGTCCGGGCAAAGAACCATTGCGCCGCGGCGCGCCAGGTGCCGTGCCATGCGCTGATAACCAGGCGACAGCTTCCCACCCTTGCCGTGTCCGCAACAGAGCACCACCAGCGGCCGGCGCTGCGCCCCGGCGCCGTCAGGTACGTAAAGCAAGGCCGAAGCCCGCACGCCCGGCCACGAGGTTGCACGCAGCAACTCGATGCGCCCGCCGTCGAACTCGACCGTGCGAGCAGTTTCCGCTTCGACGGTCGGAATCCAGTCGTCGCGGATGCCCAGGCACGCCTTGGCGGCGCGGGTGATGGCCTCGCGATCAGCCGGCCGGGCCGGGTTCCGATCCGGCTGCCGCAGGCGCGCCTCGGCGAATCGCCGTTCGTACCGCTCAAACAACTCGTGTGCCGCATCAGCCGGATCGGAGGGGAGCGGCGCCGGCGGTTCCCGATCCAACGGTTGCTCGGCAGCGCGGCCGGTCGGCTGCGCCCCGCCCATGCAGCCCGCTCCGGCAAGCCCCAGTGTCCTAATTGCATCGCGTCGATTCATGGCAGCATCCTCGTGGAGGTTGGGTGCGGAAACCGAGTGCCAGCTTAGCAGACGTCGCACCTGTCGGCAACAGCATGGGTCGCATGCCCTTCATTCTGCTGGGATGTGCCACAACCAGCCGCAGGAAAGTCTTGCTGCACAGCAATCCACCGTTTCGCTCCCTTCCGCGTTCGTGTATATTCATCTTGGGTGAAAGTTGCGAGTCTGTAGGTGTCGCGAGCCGAGCGGCGCGGGCACACCCGGTCCCGTTCGGCTCGCGGAACCTGCTGGCTTGCGCTGCGGCCGGACTGCGGTATCTGCATGCACTCGGCAGGAAAGCAGGAGTTTGCCATGAACCAACGACAAATCGGCCGGCGCCGGTTCCTCGCCCGGGGTGCCGGCGGCGCCGCAAGCGTGCTCATTCTCCCATCGAGCCGCTTGGCCTTCGGCTCGGCGGCCAACGAGCGGCTGAACCTGGCCGTGGTGGGCGTGGCGGGATACGTGGCGGGGACGGCGTTCATGCCGGGAATCCACCGATTCGAGAACGTCGGAATCGCCGCGTTGTGCGACGTCGACCAAAGAAAGCGCGCCCCGGCGCTCGAACTGTGGCGGAGGCGGGCGGCGAACTGGCCCGCTTCCGATAACGAGGAAGAGCGGCGGGCCGCGGCGTTGTACCGGCGGCTGGCCGACGACCGCTTGCCCGTCTTCGAGGACTTCCGCCGGATGCTCGGCGAAATGCCCGGCGAAATCGACGCGGTGGTCGTGGCCACGCCCGACCATACCCACGCGATTATCTCGGCTGCGGCACTGCGGGCCGGCAAGCCGGTCATGTCGGAAAAGCCGCTGACAATCAGCTCGCACGAGGCGCGGGCGCTGCGCCGGTACGCAATCGACAAGAAGGTGGCCACGTCGGTCAATACGCAGGGCGCTTCCAGCCCCGGGTTCCGCCGCGGCCTGGAGATTGTGCGCGAGGGCTTGCTCGGAAAGGTGGAAGAGGTGCACGTGTTCTTCAGCCGGGGCGGCCAGAACTTCCAAAGCCCGCCCCAGGGCCAGCACCCCGTGCCGCCGGAGTTGAACTGGGACCTGTGGCTTGCGCAGGTGGCGTGGCGCGAGTATCACCCGGCGTGGATCAACCGTGTCGGCTGGCGCGATACGAGCATCGGGCAGTTGGGCAACTTCGGCCCGCACTCGGGCAACCTGGCGTTCATGTCGCTGGCCATCAAGGAGTTGTGGGACCGCGATCCGGCCGAATCGGCCCGCAGCCCGATCCGCGTGGAGGCCGAGTGCTCCGAGATCAATCGGCTGTCGTATCCTCGGTGGGAGCGCATTCGGTGGTTGGTTCCGGCGCGCGGGCCGCTGCCGCCGCTGAGCTTCACCTGGCACCACGGTTTCCCGCCGGACGCCCCGCACGAGTACGCGCCGGGCTCGCGCGAGCTGCTGACCGCCCTGCTGCGCGACCACGGGGCTTCAGACCTCGAAGTCGAGAGGCTGCTGACGATGGCCGGGGCCGTTCTGGTCGGCAGTGAAGGGCTTCTGGCCACCAACAGCCACAACACCGACGTAACGCTGCTGCCGAAGGAGAAGTTTGAGGGCGTCGATACCCGGCAACCGATCACAATCCCCCGCTCGCCCTGGCACCCGCTGGAATGGGTCAATGCCTGCCGCGGCGGCGACATGCCGTTGACCAATTTCGAGTACGCAGGCCCGCAGCATGACTTCTTGAACCTAGGCGACGTGGCCACGCAATTCGCCGGCGAGACGCTCGACTACGACCCCGTGGCCGGCCGCATCGTCAACCATGCCGAGGCCGACGCCGCGCTGAGCTACGAATACCGCCAGGGCTGGACGCTGTGAATCCGGCTGTCTCAGCAACCTGCCTTCACCCACTCGCTCTCGGAGTCTACGCTCCATTCTACCTGCGCCGGATACACTTCGCGCGGCGTGGAGCAGCGGTCTTTCGAGTTCGGCTGAAGCTACGAAGATGCCCCCGGCTTGCCCGGGGGAGCCTCACGCTTTTCGCTACAATGACCGCTACGCGCTCAGAACCACCCACCCTACCGAGCCTTCGCCTGCTCGGCAAGCGCCCGCTGGTGAATCGTCGCGAACGGCACGGCGGCCAGGGCGCCGAACAGCGGATCGCGGGTGAGCTTCGCTCGCACGAGCGCCGGCGAGCTGACTCCGCACAGAAACCGGGCCAAGACTCGCGGGTCGCGGAATACGCCGGGATGCTCGTCGCGCAGGGCCGCCGCGCGCCGCCACACGTCGGGATCGATCGGCGGCGAACTGCGTTCGGGTACGCACACCGGCTTCTGCCCGGCCAGGCACCAGGTGCAGTGCCCGCAAGGCTGGTCGCGTGTTTCCGTAAAATGGGCGCCCAGGGCGGCAACCTGGCAGCCGTCGTGGCGCACCAGGTCGAACACCTGGCGGAGCCGGTCGATCTCACTCTTCTCGCGTTGCAGCGTACGCCCGTGCAGTTTCGCGGCGAGACCCTGGAAGTCGTCCGGCGTACGCAGACGCCGGTATCGCTGCCGCACCCCTTCGGCCTTCAGTTCAAGCCACTGCTGCTCGGCCAGGTAGTCGAGTGCACGGACGATGCGGTCGCGGGGGCATTCCAGCACACGGCTGACGCGGTCGGCGTCAAGCGAGAACCACGTCCTCCCCTTGACGGCATGCCGCAGTATGTCCTTGAGGAAACTCTGCCGCTCGCCTTCGAAGTGAGAGAGTATCTCCGCTGAGGAAACCAGCGGCTTGAACCGGTAGCTCGAATAGAACGGCGTTCCGCCCTCGAGGTATCCGAGCAGCTCCAGGTAGCACAGGAGCGTGCGCACGACGAGCAACCGGATGTCGTGGTTGGCCGACAACTCGTGGATGCTCACGTCGAACTCGTCGCCGAGCGCAAACAACTCGCGCAACAGGCTGGATACCGCATCGGCCGTGGGCGTATCGCCGTAGGTGAAGTTTTCCAGCACGTTCAAGTCGTCGGGCACAAAGAGTACCTCGCACGTCGCCGGGGCGCCGTCGCGGCCCGCACGCCCGATCTCCTGGGCGAAGTTTTCGAGGCTTTTCGGCGGGTTGTAGTGGTAGATGTAACGGATATCGGCCTTGTCAATCCCCATGCCAAACGCGATCGTAGCCACAACCACCCCGCGGTCCGAGCCCAGGAACCAGTCCTGGACCGCCGCCCGCAACTCGTCGTCCATGCCCGCATGGTATGCCCGCGCGGGAAACCCGGCCTGGCTCAGCCGCTCGGTCACCTCCTCGGCCGTGCGCTGGAGCGTCACGTAGACGATGGCCGGGCCGGGCGGGCGACTGCCGAGCCGGTCCGCCAGCGCGGCGTCGCGCTCGGCGCCTGTGACAGGCGTGGTCAACAGCGTGAGGTTCGGGCGGTAGAAACCGGTGCGTACGGCACACTGCGGCTCGATGCGGAACTCGCGGCAGATGTCGTCAAGTACTCGCTTCGTGGCCGTAGCGGTCAGGGCGAACATCCGCTCGGCGCGGCAGAGACGCGCGAACTGGGCCAGCTTCAGGTAATCGGGGCGGAAGTTGTGCCCCCATTCCGAGATGCAGTGGGCTTCATCGACCGCGAACAGCGATACCTGTACGCGGCCGATCGCCTCGCGGAACCGTTCATTATTGAACCGCTCCGGCGCCACGTACAACATGCGAAGCTTCCCGGAACGGACCTGGTCCATTACCGCCCGGTAATCGTCGGCCGTGAGGGTCGAATCGAGCCGGCGGGCGGCGATGCCGCGCGCGGCCAGCGCGTCGATCTGGTCCTTCATCAGCGCGATCAACGGCGACACCACCAGCGTTAGTCCCGGCAGCAGCACGGCCGGCAACTGGTAGCACAGCGACTTGCCGCCCCCGGTCGGGAACACCGCCGCCGCCGACCGCCCCGCCAGCAGATGCCCAATCACCTCCTGCTGCCCCGGCTTGAACCCGTCGAACCCGAACCGCTCGCGCAGGAGTCTGATAGCGTCATCGGGCAGTGTCGTCTTGCTGCCGTCGGCGGAATTAGCAGTCGTGGGGCGCACGTTGAGTCTCCTTGGCCGAGGTGATGGTGGGAACCTATAGCCCAACAGGATACTATACGGGCGAACATCACGCAAGGGCCACTACAAAAGAGTATAGTTCTCCCGCTCCGGAGGCGGGTTCATGCCGAAAATGATGTACAAATCATTGATATTGATCTAAAGATCATTATCGGGTAGGATCGATGAGAGTACCCAGCGGAGGAATCTACAATGAATGCCACGAAGCGTTTATCCATCGACTGCCGACGCGTCGAACTCGACGGCAGCCGGTACGTGATCCTAAGAGAGTCGCTCTTCACGGAAATCTGTCGCCGTGCGGGCGTGGAGCCGGATGCTCCTGCAGAAGGGCCGCTGGAAGCGTCGCTCGATCTGGACCGCGTATCGCTCGCTCAGAAGCTTGCCCGGCGGCGACGGGCGGTTGGGCTGACCCAATCGGAACTTGCACGGCGTGCCGGTATTCGGCCGGAAACACTCAACCGGATCGAGCGGGGCCGCACGACGCCCGATTTCGCTACCATCCGGAAACTCGTCGTTGCCATCAACGCTGCGGAAGACGAGAAGGTCGCTTCGGAGAGTTCCTCCACCTCGACCGCTCACCCACAGGAGACCTCACATGACGGCAAACCATGAACTGCCCGCCAGCACCCGCGACTGTCGTGAAAGCGTCCTTCACGACGTCAAGCGAATCGTGGCCGAGCAAGTGGGCACACCCCCGGACGGTATTCTCGCTGAGCACCGCCTCGAAGAAGACCTTGGCTGCGACAGCCTCATGCTGGTCGAGATCACAATGGAGCTTGAAGAGCATTTCGACATCTCGATCCCAGACGAGCAGGCCGAGTACACCCGCAGAATCGGCGATATCGTCGATGGTGTGCTCCGGTTGCTCGAAGGCTGAGAATCCCCCAAAGTGGTTCTCTACGCTAGCCCGTTGCCGAACCGCCGCCCCAATACCAAAGGCGAAAAGCAACGCCACAGGGGGGCGGCATTCAAGGGCACGAATCAGAGACACTGTCCATGCCGAACATTGTGTCGTCGGCTAGTTGAGAGTAGTATAAAAGGGTAGCGTGTGCAGGCCCATTCAAATAGGAGCAAGGGAAGATGGATCGAGATACGTTCGATGGCACGATCCGAGCGTTCAAAGACCGGACACCGTTTCGACCTTTCAGTGTCGCCATGGTTAACGGTGACCGGCTGGAGATAGACCACCCCGACGCCCTGGCGGTTCGAGATGGTGTGGCGTTGTTCGCAGCCCCGGGCGGGGTTCCGGTGATATTCGACCACGAGGGTGTGAGCCAGGTCGTGGGCGATCTGGCCGAACGGTCTTCGTCGTGACATCGACTCCGCTGAGCATCCTCCTACACTGATCCCGTACGCTCAATCGCCTCGGACAGCAGGTCACGGAGCTTCGTCAGCCCGCGCAGGCGGTCGATGACGCGGGAATGGGCGAAAATCCGGACGCGCTTCACGTAGTCGTCGAACTGCTCGGTCGCCAGCGTGCGGACCACGGGCGACGCCTCGTCGAGCGTCCGGTAGCAGCCTTCCTTGGCGAAATGGATCTCGACGTCGAATTGCACTTCGCGCTGCATGGGCGGTGCGTCGAACAGAACCTCGTGCGGCGCCACGACCTGCCCCAGCGCCGTACTGCACAGCGTGGCGAACTGCTCCGCGCATGCCACAAGCCACGGGTAGGGGCGGCGGGCCAGGCGGTAGTACAGGTCCCGGTCCTCCAGAAAGCTCATTTGCATCAGCCGCTTGTACAGCCGCCGCGAGGGCCCGAACAGTCCCGCAAGCAATTCGCCGGCCGGACCGTCGCCCGCCACGCGGCGCATTTCGGCGATCATGGGCTCTTCCGTACTGCGAAACAGCGCGTCGAGTTCCAGCATGCCGTGCAACAGGTAGAACGCCCGCTGAAGCATTGCCGTGGCCGCACGCACCGCGTGGTGCCAGTACACCTCGCTGAACATCACGTAGCGGGCGAACACCATCATCTCTGCAGCCGTCTTGCCCTTGTCGCGAATAGCCAGGCCGTCGCCGGTGGCGTTCAGGCACAGGCTTCCGAACAGCCGGTGCTGGTCGAAATGCCTGCCGTAGGGCACGCCGGCGTGCAGGCTGTCGCGGAAAAGATAATCCATCTTATCGATGTCGATCGGCCCGGATAGCATGCTGCCGAGAATGCGCGAGGCGGTGTCGGCAGGCTTTTCGCTCAAGAGGGCCACGACGTCGCGAGGGTGGACATTCCAGTCATGGCGCAGAACGTCGGCCAACTCGCCTTCGAGCAGAAAGCTGTTGGCGAACAACTCGTGGCTGGGCACGCTGGGAAGCCGCACGTCCTCGATCGGATGGCAGAAAGGCCAGTGCCCCAGGTCGTGCAGCAGGGCCGCCGCAATAAATATCTCGGCCTCTTCAGGGCCCACCGCGTCGACAAACCGCGCGTCGTTCGAAAGCTGCCGCAGGTACACCAGGGCCAGCCGGTAGACGCCCAGGCTGTGCTCGAACCGGGTATGCAGCGCCGCGGGATAAACCAGCGATACGAGCCCGAGCTGGCTGATGCGCGCCAGCCGTCGGAACTCGGCGGTGTCGATCAGTGCGCGAACCCGATCGGTCAACGGCACGTCGATTTCCGGCGGGATGCGGATCAACTGCCGCCTGGCGGAGAGGGCGGCCACCTCGGGAATGTGGTCTATGGGAGTCATCACCCGCACAAGCCTATCGGCCCAGCGCCGGCTTTTCAAGCGGGATCGGATGCAGAAACGGGTTTGTGGCGGCCAGTCGTCGGGCTGTTGGAGTTCACGCTTCAGCGTGCAGGATTCGGCCCATGCTTGATTCGCTCGCCAGAGCGTGAACTCCAACTACAGGTTCGTTCCTGCACCGATCGGGATTCCTCAACTCCAGGGCCACGGCATGCCGGCCGTCCAGCGAAGGCCAAGGGTTGCGAGCATGTAGAAGGTATAGTGGAAGACGCCGTCACCGAAGTCCAGGTCGAGCGAGAACGTGGGCAGGGCGCCTCCGATGGCCAGAAACGGGGGAATAATGAACAACCATTGCCACAACTCGCCCGTCAGCAACGACATGCCGGCCAAATAGGAGAGCACTCCCCACAACAAGACGTACCCAAATGCACACACGCCTGCACGCACCAGCAGTTCCCGACCTTGGTACGGCTCCTTCTCGTCGTTACGCAGGAAGGCATATCCAGCCAGGGCAAGCGGAGGCGAAACGACGAGCAGCCCCAGGGTACAAGCGACCGCGCTGATGGCGAAAATCCTGCCTCCGAGCCACGAAACCAGAACCGCTCCCAGAACCGCAGCGGCAATGGCCACGACCTGAACGGCCTCCACCTTGGTTTCCGTACGCGCGATGGGCTTCAGAACCAGCTTTCCCGTAGCGTCCCGCCCACCCGAAGCGAACTCCTCGGCCCCATGGACCTTGACCTCCTCCTTCTTGGTGGGCACCCGAATGGGCGCCTTGCACTTGGGGCATGGACCTGTCCGACCCGCAAACTTCTCATCTACCGAGAAACGCGTCCGGCACTTGCCGCAAACAACAGTAATCGCCATGGAAAGTCTCAGCGGATAGGCTGTGAGGAGCGTGCTGTCTGATCTGGTTAACGTACTATCGGGGTTCGCGCGGCGAGCCTTTTCCAATGCGTGCGAAGAGGACCGGTCCATTTTCGCGACATATGGGACGATTCACCGATCTTCGCGTATTCTGCCGCGAAAACGGAGACCGCTCCACAGCCCCCCCCCTCGCAGGGCGGGCCGGTTCGCCCGGTCTGAGCAGCTTGCTTCTGTTCCGGTGCTACGCACGACCAGCCATAGTTTCGCAAAGCTCGCGCCGCTGTCAAGGTAACCGTTCGCATAACCCTTTTCGGCTCCATGGCGCACCTTCGGGACGGTGGCCAGTCCGTTGTTGTTCAGAGCAGGCGGGGAGAGACTGCAAGACGTGTACAGGGGCCGGCGGTGAGAGCCAGTCGCGGAGCATTGTGTCTGCGGGAGCCGCGCGGGCGGTCAGCGTCCATTGGCTCATGCGCCGACGATTCCCAGGGGTTCTGCCGTCTGCCATGCGCCGCGCGTGAAATCCGGCACCTCGACGGCCGAACCGCCGTTGCGCACGGAGCGTTCGGTGAGTTCGACCAGTGAACTCCAAGCCACGCCGTCGTAGACGTCCTGATCGAGCGGCAAGCCGTTCAGCAGGCAGTGGCACAGGCGGTACTCCATCAGGTAGTCCATGCCGCCGTGTCCGCCCAGCTTCTTCGCCGTCTCGCCTTCTTTGTCCCAGAGCGGGTGGATATATTGGGCCTGGAGTTCGGCCAACGCCTGGTCGCTCATCCATTTCTCGGCGTTCGGCGCCAGAGCCACACGCAGCGGGTAGTCGCCCAGCGTACCTTTCGTGCCCGACAGCAGCGTGTGGCGGCTGTAGGGACGCGGGCTTCGGGTTGCGAATTGCAGCAGGATGGTTTTGCCGAGCTGAGTCCGGATGATTGAGGTGTTCATGTCGCCAGTTTTCGCCGTGCGCGCGGTTTTGGCCTCCCAGCTCTCCGGACCGAAGGTCTCCTCGACCGTGCTTTGCAGCGCGAAGGGGTCGCTGCTCATGGAGACCACCGCCGTCATGCGGTCGCCCCGATTGATGTTCATGCACTGGCAGACGGGGCCGAGTCCATGCGTGGGATAGAGGTTGCCGACATGATGCTGATACCACTTGAATCGCCACGCTGAGAACTTCTCTTTGGCCGTGTCCGCTTTCCGGTAACCTCCGAGCCCGCTATGGATGTAACCGGCCTCGGCGTGGGCGATCTCGCCCAGAACGCCTTTGCGGCAAAGGTTCAGGGCGAACAGCTCGTGACTCCCGTAACAGCAGTTTTCGAGCATCATGCAGTGGAGCCGCGTCTTCTCCGCCATATGAACCAGCCGCCAGCAGTCCTCGACCGTCATGGCCATCGGCACCTCCACGCCGACGTGTTTGCCACACTGCATGGCGTACAGCGCCATGGGCACGTGCCACTCCCAAGGCGTACAGACGTAGACAAGGTTCACGTCCGGCCGTTCGCACAGTCCTTTGAACGCATCCTCGGACCCCGAATACTCCGCGGGCGCCGGATGTCCGGCGGCCACGACGTCCGCCGCGCTCTTGTCGACCCGGTCGCCAAAAACGTCGCAGATTGCCGTGACTCTTGTTTTCGGGATTGCGCACAGCCGTTTCACAGCGCCGGGACCGCGCGCGCCCACGCCGATAAAACCGACTCGCACCTCGTCCAGCGCTGGCGCGCGGAAACCGATCAACGACTCGCCGGTATCGCAGGCGCTCGCGATTGTCCGGCAGACGGTTCCCGGGATGAGAGCAGTCAACCCGGTTGCCGAAGCCGCCTTCAAAAAGGAACGTCTCCTCACACTTTTCCGATTCATGCTGACCTCCTTTTAGCCCAGATTATTCATGACGATGTAGGGTGGTGACAAGCAAGCCAAGACCCTGGTGGGCCTTCGGTCGCTTGGCCGGGCCTGCTTCCAGCGCACGACGTGCAAACCACCCCGGGTGTGGCTTGCGCAGGCCCACCAAGAACTTACTGTCATCCCAACGATTGCACTGCCAGGCAGGCGGCGTATCCGCTAAGCTTGCGGGACCTGCAAAGACGGCGGTCTCACCCGCTGTCGCGGTTAATTTCCCTGCTGATCCCCAGGTTCCCCAATGGGTTTCCCATGTGGGTCTCAGCATGGTAACCTTAACTATCAGGCGCTGCGATTGCGATGCCCACATGGAGCCATATTGTGCCCCTCTGTAAGGCTATTGTTTCGGCAGTCCGAGGGTTAGGCATGCCCTTCGGAAGCCGTTGCTAGTATAATTACGGTGCTTTTCGGGGGTGTCGCAGACCATGGGCGGCGTCGAATAGGAATGGGGCACTCCCCCCTGAACGGTCGTGAGAAATCGAGGAACACCTTATGAAAGGGTTGCAGGGTCTGGTCATTGCGATTGTGCTGGGGCTGGCGGCGGCCATGCTGAACTGGTTTTACCTGGTGCGGCAGTCGCAGCAGGTGGAAATGGTCGCGTTCGTTGGCATCCATCCGGACCAACACGTCGAACGCGGCGAGCGGTTGCGTAATGAGCATCTGGTGGCAGTTGACATTCCACGGCACTCGGTGAGGAATCTCCGCGACTTCGCGGTTCTTGACGCGGCTCGCGCCACGGTGGTTGGGCAGGCCGTGTCGCGGCCGCTCGAAGGGGGCAGCCTGCTCTTGCAGGCCGACTTGGACACGCCGCCGCCGAAGCTCACCCTCGGCGAGAACGAACGCATTATGTGGATTCCCGTCGATAGCCGCTCGTTCGTCCCCTCGCTCATCACACCGGGCGACTTGGTGACGTTCACGATAGTCCGCACGGCGCCGACGCCGGCTGGCGGACCGGACAACGATCCGGACATTGGCCGCCCGCCGGCACCCGCCGACCCGGTCAGAAGGATCGGGAAGTTCAAGGTACTGTCGGTGGGCAACCGGCTGGGCAGTGCCGAGGTGATGCAAGCGGCGAAGATCCCGCAAATGCAGGAAAACGTGCTCGGCATCAGTATCACGCCGGAGCTTGAGAAGCAGGCCAACGAGTTGTGGAAGCTGATCCAGGCGGCCGACTTCCGCAGCGTGGGCATCGAGAAGCATGGAGAGCGACAGTGAACGTAAACAGGGGATCAGGCCGGTCGCAATCGGCGAGGCTTCATTTCGGCGAAGAATGCGGACGGTGACGTTACCGCTCCCCTTATCCCGCTACGGGACTGGCAGCATGAAAGTCTGGTTCAACCGCATCAGCGAAAGCCGGCGCTCGGTGGTCGATACGGCCGAGGCGGAGATTACCATCGGCCGCGACGCCGCCTGCACCGTGTGTCTGCAAAGCCCGCTCGTTTCGCGGTGCCATGCCGTGGTGAGATCGGAAAATGGGAAGCTCCGGCTTCAGAACGTCGGGCTGAATAGCTGCGTCGTGGGCGACGAGGAACTGCTGGGTGGGCAGTCGGCCGAGTTCGAGCCCGGCACGAAGGTGCGCATCTGGCCCTTTACGCTCACGTTCGAGACGGAGCAAGCGCCGAGCATCTCGCGGGCCGACCTGGAAGCCCACCTGCGCGGCATCATGGCCGACCTTGAGCTGCGCATTCACCGTAAGCTGCTCGACCGGCTCGACCTGTACGAGTTCGAGTCCGGCCGGCACGCTGATCCGGAGGGCATCCTGCTGCTGGAAAACAACATCGACGACGTGTGCCGCGAGTTGCGCGTATTCGAGCCGGGGAACGAGGCCCTGCTGGAGGAGATCACCGGCCTGGTGCTGCGCGATCACCTGGTCAACCACCTGATTATGGAGACCGGCGCCGAGGAGGTTTTCGACCTGGCCGCGCTCACTTCGACCGAGTACGACATTCCGGCCACCCTGGTGCCCGAACGCGAGGCCGAATTGCACGGGTTGATCAACTTCGTGCGCGAACGGCTTGCCCTGGCCGAATGCCGCGATACGAGCGAGGAGGTGACGCGGGTCGAATCCCGGTTCGCCGACATCTTTCCTTTAGTTCGCCCGCACTTGCACCACGAGCTACGCAAGTACCTGGTGCTGCGGACGCTTAAGAAGGACCTGAAGGACACCATCTTCGGGTTCGGCCCGTTGCAGGACTTGTTGCGGGCGCCGTCGGTTACGGAAATCATGGTGGTTGGTCGCGATCAGATTTACGTGGAGCGCAACGGCCTGATCGAGAACTCGGGCCGCCGGTTCCTTTCCGACAAGGTGACCGAGGCCATTATCGAACGAATCGTGTCGCAAGTGGGACGGCGCATCGACCGGAGCCAGCCGCTGGTCGATGCCCGGCTTCCCGACGGCTCCCGCGTGAACGCCATCATTCCGCCGCTGGCGGTGAAGGGGCCGTGCCTGACCGTGCGCAAGTTCCCGGCGCAGCGATTGACGATGGACGACCTAGTCGAACTGGGCAGTATTACCACGGCCGCAGCGACCTTCCTGCGTTCATGTGTGATCGATCGGCGCAACATCCTTGTCAGCGGCGGCACCGGCTCCGGCAAGACGACCATGCTGAACGTCCTTAGCGCGTTCATCCCGTTCAAGGAGCGGATTGTCACCATCGAAGACACCACCGAACTGCGCCTTCACCAGGAGCACGTGGTCACGCTTGAAACGAAGCCGCCGAACGTCGAGGGCGCGGGCGCCTACACCGTGCGCGACCTGGTGCGCAACGCCCTCCGCATGAGACCGGACCGCATCCTGGTGGGCGAGTGCCGAGGCCCCGAGGCGCTTGACATGATCCAGGCAATGAACACCGGCCACGACGGCTCCATGACCTCGCTGCATGCCAACAGTTCGGCCGAAGTAATCGAGCGGCTGGAAGTGCTCGTGCTCATGGCCGCCGACCTGCCCGTAACGTCGATCCACCGGCAGCTCAGCTCGGCCTTGGACCTGATCGTCCATTTGGACCGCATGCCCGGCGGACGCAGGGCCGTCACGCAGGTTTCGGAAGTGGTGCGTTACGATCCGGAAGAGAAGTGCGTCGTACTGCACGACATCTTCAACATGCGCGACGGCAGCGCACTCCGCCCGACCGGCTACCTGCCGTCGTTCATCGACTCGCTGGTGGAGAAACAGCTTCTGGAGTTGGAGTTCCTTTACGGGCGCGAGGCGGCGCCGGTACCGAACATTCCTGCGGCGCCGGCCGCGCCGCTTCCCGGGAGGAGCCCATGAGCCTCGGCGCCGATACATGGCTGGCAAGCGTTCTGATGGGCACGGCCGTGGGCTGGGGGTATTTCTCTCTGCGCGGGCAGTTCACCAGGGCGCTCGACGCGGTGGAGAACGACCTGGCGGAGAAGCTGCGGCGCCTTCGCGCGTCGACCCGCGGCCTGCGCCGCTGGATCGTCTTCTGGCTGATGGCCGTGGCGGCGGTGTTCTTCACTTTCTGGCTGCTGCTGGACAACCTGGTGTTCGGTGCACTCGGCGCGGTGTTCCTGATGGCCGGCCCGTGGTGGCTCGTGCGCCGGATGGCCGAACGGCGCCGCCGCCGGATCGAGGACCAGTTAGCCGACGCCATGGTCACGCTGGCCAATGCAGTCCGGGCGGGGCTTTCGCTGGCGCAGGCGCTGGAGATTCTCGCCGCGCAGTGCCCCAAGCCGCTCAGCGAGGAGTTCCGGCAGATTGTGGGGGAATACAACTTGGGTAAGCCACTTGAGCAAACGCTGCGAGAAGCCAAGGCGCGGCTGAAGAGCGAGAACTTCGCCCTTTTCGCCGCGGCCATCCTCGCCAGCCACGAAAGCGGCGGCCGGTTGAATGAGACCGTCGAACGCATCGCCTCGAGCGTGCTCGAAATGCAGCGGCTGGAGCGGAAGGTGCAATCCGAGACGGCGCAGGCGCGGAAGTCGGCCGTGTACATGGCACTGGCGCCTGCCCTGATCCTGCTAGTGTACTACTTCGTCGACCCGGAAAACACGGTGCTTCTGTTCACGATCGTGCCGGGCCAGATCCTGCTGGCCGTCGCCGTCGTATTGAATGTGATTGCGTACTTCTGGGCGCAGGTGATTTTGCGCCCAAATTTGTGAGGAAATGCCCCTTCGGGACGAAAGATATGCGATGATGACTGCTCTTCTAGCCACGACAGCCACCCCGCTGATCATCGCCCGGCTTATTGCCTGCGGCGTGATGGGGCTTTCGGCGAGTTGGCTCGCCTTGTGGCTGGTGCGCGCGCTGCAGAGCACTGATATCGCACAGGGGGCCGAGTGGCGATACGACGTGAGCCGGATCAACGAGTTGCGCCGTGCCGACCCGCTGTTCCGCTTGCTCCAGCCGGCGGTGCAATTGCTGGCACGATTCAACCGGGGCGCGTTCCGCGAGGCCCTGCCGGAAGTGCAGCGGCATATCCATGCAGCGGGACTTTCGCGGTTCTGGCTGGCAGAGGAGTACCTTGCGAAGCTCGAAATCCTCGCCCTGCTGCTCTTGCCCGTGTACGTGTACGTATTCTTCTCCTGGCTGGGGCCCGTCGGTCTGCCGGTCGCCTTGCTGGCCGTGCTGGCAACGGTCTGGTTGCTGCGGCGCCGGCTGGCGTCGCGGGCGGCGAAACGGCTGATGGAGATCAAGCGGCGCATGCCGTTCCTGCTCGACCTGCTCACACTGCTGATGGAGGCCGGGGCCACGTTCCTCCGTGCGCTCGACGAGGCTGTTGGCGAGTTCGAAGGTCACCCGGTCGCCGAGGAGTTCGGCCGGGTACTGGCCGATATGAACCTG
This sequence comes from Thermoguttaceae bacterium, assembly GCA_034005525.1. GTDB lineage: Bacteria > Planctomycetota > Planctomycetia > Pirellulales > Thermoguttaceae > PWXP01. The sequence goes on from JAVEUP010000003.1 coordinate 80,939, forward strand.
GGCAAAACCCGCCACGAGGCATTCCGCGCCCTGCGCGAACGGCTGGCCGACGACGAGATTACGAGCATTGTCGGTTCGATCCTCCAGGGCGAGCAGCTTGGCACGCCGCTGGCCCGCGTGTTCCGTACCCAGGCCGACGTGCTCCGCCTGAAGCGCTCGCAGCGAGCCGAGACTTTGGCCGGTGAGGCGGGTGTGAACATGCTCCTGCCGGCCGTGCTGGTGATGGCCGCCACCGTACTGGTCATTTTGGGCCCGTTCTTGTTGAACTTCCTCACGTTGGGACTCGCACTGTAACCGTTATGCCGCTGAAGCTTACCTGTCCGCGCTGCAAGAAGGCGTTGACCCTGCCGCGAAGCACGGCCGGGAGTTACACGAAGTGCGCGCACTGCGGCGGCCGGGTTTGGGTGCCGGAGATCCCGGGCACCGAGACCCCGAGCCCAGCGGCTGCGGGGCCTGCGCCAGGCCAACCACCGACCACGGCACACGCGGTGCCTGTCGCGCCGGTCTCGCCCGGAAAAACGGCAATACGCCAAGCCCCTGCCAGTCCGCTGCCCCACCAGCCCGTCCCAACCCCGGTTGCGCCGAGCAGTCCACCCGGAGCGCATCCAGCGCCGGCGCCACCGCAAATGCCCACAACGCCCACCCCGACTCCGCCCGCGCCTCCGGCAGCTCCGTGGACTGCTGCGGGGCAATCGCAGGGGCGGGCGCAAGCGGCCGGCGCGCCGACGGGCCGCAAGGCCCGGTTCGTCACGGCCGGTACGGCCGAATCGCGTTTGCAGCCGTCCGCCGACGGGAAGTTGCCCGGGCTGAAGCTCGAAAAGGAGGAACCGGCCGAAAAACCGAAAGAGAAGTCGGAAGGGGCCACGCTCCACCCGCTGGTACTCTTCTGCGCCCTCTGCCTGAGCGTGCTTGTTTCCATTACCATGGTGTTGGTTGACGTCGACAGCCCCCAATCGGACCGTGGCCGCGAGCAGGCTCAGGCCCGGTGGACGATCGAGCGGGAGTATTTCTCCCACCTGGACCCGAACGAACCCTTGGTCACATATCAACTGCTGCTGCGAGAGGCGCAGCGCGCTCACACCCGAGGCGACCAACAAGCAGAACGCGACGCCTACCGGGCCGTACTCCACCTCCTCAGGGCCGAGCGCAACCGGTTCGAGGGCCTCACCGGCAGCCCCAGCAACGACCGTAAACTGGAAGAGTTGATTACCGAAATACTGCGGGAGTAAGACGTAAAACCGCTATTGCAGACCAACCTCCGCCGGCCGAATGAAGCCATCGCGGCATGACCTGATACCTGACACCTGACACCTAATAGTGGATCCGAGCCAGCGCTACGAAATTGTCGATACGATTGCCAGCGGCGACTTCGCCGTGGTCTACCGGGCCCGCGACCTGGAACTGGGGCGCGCGGTGGCCGTAAAGCAGATCCACGCGCAGTACCTGTCCGATCCGCAGCAACTGGCCCGATACTGGCAAGAGGCCCAGTTGCTGGCGTCGCTGCAACACCCGAATATTCTGACCGTTTACGACGTGGTGCGACCCCGCGGCTGGCTCATCCTGGAGCTGATGCAGCGGAGCCTGAAGCCGGAAAGCGAGGGCGACGGCATCGTCCTCGACGCGCTGCGCCGGGTACTGATCGACTGCGCCGAGGCACTCCGATTTCTGCACGCCAACGGCATCATCCACGGCGACATCAAGCCGAGCAATCTCCTGCTGTCCTTCCAGGGCCGCATCGCCCTGGGCGACTTTGGCCTGGCGCGCCGGGCCAGCAGCGAGCAGGGAAGCCTGCTGAAAGGTACCACCAAGTATATGGCGCCCGAGTTGGTCTCCAACCAGTTCGGGCCCGTGGGTCCGGCCAGCGACCTGTACTCGCTCGGTTTCACGGCCTACGAATTGCTGTGCGGGAAGCAGTTCGACACCCTGTTCCCCGGCCTGAGCAGCTTCGGCCGCGACCTGCAAATCGCCTGGATGATGTGGCACGCCGCCGCCGACCGCCGGCTGCCGCCAATCGGCAAGGTGCTCGAGGGCGTACCGGACGATCTCGCGCACGTGATTCAGCGGCTGACCATCAAGGACCAATCGCGCCGGTATCAATCGGCTGAGGACGTGCTCCGCGACCTTCGCTCGGGCGGGTACGGCGTGGCTGCGCCACCGGTCCAGGACGATGCCGAGGCCCGGGCCGCGCACGAGGCGGCGGCGAAAAAGAAGAAGCTCACGCGCATCGGCGCCATCGTCGCGCTGGCGTTCTCCCTGGTCTTGTCGGTGGTCATGCTGTTGCCAACCCGCGAGGCGCCGCCCCCTCCGGCGCCGCCGGAGCCGGCGCGCGGCGTCGTGCGGAACGTTCTGGTCGGTGAGCGGCGGCTGGTGCTCGAGTCGTCCGGGGACGGTGGCGTCGAGGAGGTCGACTTCCGCCCCGGCGACCGGTTCTTCGTCAACGACCGGGAGCTGACGCTCCGCGACCTGATCCCCGGCGACGAGGTGGAAGTGAGCGAGTTCCGCGAGGCGTCGGGCCGCAGGGTCAAGGAAGTCAGGGCAACGCGCCCGGTGGGTCACGTGGGCCTCGTTGCCGAGGTGAAACCCGAAGAGGCCGCTCTGACGCTTGCCGTCACCGAGGGCGAAGAGAAGGGCAAGTCGCTAACCATCTACGTACCACCCGAATTGCCCATTATGTTCAATGGGAAGCCCGACCGCGACGGCCGGCCCGTGGTCCTGGCCGATCTGCAGGTGGACGACCGCACGACGGTGCGCCACAAGGGCGCGCCCACCGGCCGCGTGGCCACTGAGTTGAGCGTAACTCGCGTGGTGGAAGCAGAGGGCATCCTGCGAGAAATCAACGTCGAGCGGGGTGAGCTGGTCCTGGCAGTTGGACCCGCCGATACCCCAACCTTGGTACGCCTGCCCTTGGCCGACAAGGTCGACGTGACCGTCAACGGCCGTCGCGACATAGACCAGAAGCTGCTGCGCCCGGCCGACCTGAAGCCCGGCGACAAGGCCACCGTGGCGCACGACGTCCGCGTGGTGCGCGTCGATGCCTACCGCATCCTGGGCACCGGCGGGATCGTCGAGCAGGTGCACGTCGATGCCGGCACGCTCGACGTGGCAATCGAAGGCGCAGGCCGCGCGACCAGCTTCCGGATCGGGCCGCGGTGCAGTATTACCTTGACCGGGCAGCCGGCCGAACTGGCCGACCTGCGCCGCGGCGACGAAGTAGACATTACCCACGACGATCCCGGCGCCGCCAGCCCGGAGCCGATTGCCATTGTGGCGCGCCGGCCGCCGGACGAGCACCGCTGGGCGCTGCTTGTGGCGAACCAGGAGTTCGACGACGTGCGGCTTTCGGCGCTGAAGCACCCCGTGCCCGACGCCCGGCTGCTGCGCGATACGCTTACCAGCCGGTACAAGGTGCCTGCAGCGCAGGTTCTCCTGCTGAGCGACGAAAGCCTGGTTCGGCTCGAACAGGGTGTTCCCGACTTCCTCCGCCGGCTTGGGCCGGCCGACCGCTTGCTGGTCTACGTGGCAGGCCACGCATATCAGGATAGCCAAGGGGCCGTATACTTCGCCCCGAAGAACTTTGACTTCGCCCGGATGGACGTCACCGGGCTGCCGCTGCAGTGGCTGGTGGACGAGCTGGAACGATGCGCCGCCGATGAAAAGCTGCTGCTGCTGGATACCAGCCAGGCAGGCGAAGGAACCGATCTGAAACAGCAGCCCTCCGGCGTGGAGATGATCGGCGTGCTCGATGCCCCGCCGGGCCGGGCGCCGCTACGGACGATTACGGCGATCGCCGGCACGAGCGAGGGCGAGCGAGGGCTGACGCTTGCCGACGGCCAGCGCGGCCTTTTCGCCGCTGTACTGGCCACGGCTTACGCCGGCGCGGCCGACAAGAACCGCGACACGCGCATCGAGCCGACCGAACTGTTCACCTATCTCAACGAGGCCATGCCCCAGGAAGCGGCGAGGCTTTCCGCTGCGCAAACGCCCCACCTCGTACTGCCCGACGACCGGCCGCCCCGATTGACCGAAGAAGCCAAGAAGGCCATCCGGCGACTGGCCATGCATTTGCGTGCCGCGCGGCCCGACCGCGAAACGATCGACTCCGATTTCGCCGCGGCCCGCGAGCTTGCCGGCGCAGAACTTGAACCGCGGCTACTCTACGGCTTGCTGTTGTTGAAATCGCGCGACCGGGACGAAGTGCCCCGGCATTTCGAGGAACTGCGCGTTGAAAACCCCGATTTGCTTCTGCCGCTTCAGGCGATGGCCTGGGTGCAGTTCGACGCGCGGCGCTACCCGGCCGGCGTCGGGCAGTTGACGGAACTCGCCGGCCGCATTCCCGTGCCGGCAAAGGATGCCGACGGGTACGACCCGCATACTTTGGGTATATTCACCTGGGCAGGCCAATTGCGGGAGTATGCCGCCTCGGCCGTCCCCGACGCCTGGCAGGCCCCGGCCGAGGCGCTCGGCCAACTCGATGCGGCCGTTTTGAGGCACGGGCTCGATGCGCGGCAGGCATTCGAGCAAGGCCGCGCGGCCACGCGGAACGTCGTTCTCGATTTCGACCGCCGCATCATCGCAGCCGAGAGCGACGCCGAAAACGCCCGCCTCAAGGTCGACCGCCGCCAACTCGGCCATTACGCTTCTTTCCCCTTCGACGAAGAGGCCGCACAGATCCTGGCAGGGTTGGACAGGGAGTAAGCCAGCGCAATGGGGCTGTCCTGTTGGCCGCCTGCCCCCTTTTGCGAGGCAAGTAGTCCCCTTCAGGAAGTATCCCCTATCTGGCTGTAGCGCGATTAACCATCGCGCCGGGATGCTCTCCAAACCGGGCCATGCCAGATTGTTGACGGAAGCGTCTCACATTATTATACTGAAGTCGGTTGTCCTGCGGGGCATTATGACGACTTCAAGACTCGTCAATTGCCTTCGAGGCAAAGGTTCTTTCAGAGAACGACGTAGACAGCCGCGAACGCGGCCCTTCTGATCTGGTAGCGTACGACGATCGTTTCTTCAATATGGGAGGGACAGACAATGTGCCGTTCCAAATGCCTATTCTTTGCAGCCGTGTCGATTATTGTCTCCACCTCGTGGTGCCAAGCTGCCGTGGTGAAGATCTACTGGGCCTGGAATACCGGCTCGACGAACGGAGGTGTCGAACGGGTCGACCCGGATGCGAGCAACCGTGAGTTGCTCACACTCAAAACGAACTACCCGGCCGGGATTGACGTGAACCCCAGCACCGGCAAGGTCTATTACACGCTGGCCGGAAATCGCCAGATCCGAAGCTGCGACCTGGACGGCGGCGACAACAAACTCGTGACAACGGGTCCCACAAGCTATGTCCGGGGTATCGACCTGGATATTCTCGGTGGAAAAATGTATTGGGCCGCGGGACGTGATACCAGTAGCAGTAACGGACAGATTCAACGAGCCAACCTCAACGGAAGCAGCCACCAGTACCTCTACGCACCGCCCGACAGTACGAATGAAGTAACGGACGTGAGCCTCGATTTGATCAACGGCATCGTCTACTGGACCGATTACGGCAGCCGCACTATTTACGACGACGGCGCGATCGGCTACGGCAGTCTTGACGGATCTATGTCGGCTGTGCTGACCAACGTAGGTGGCGATCCGAGAGGCGTTGCCGTCGACCCGGTCGGTGGTAACGTCTATTGGTCCGACTACGCCAACAACGGAAGTGGCGCAGGCATGATTTATCGTGCCGATCTCGACCTCGGCAACCCTACCCCTTTTATCACCGGTCTGAACGGGCCAAATGCCGTTACGCTCGATGTCGCCGCCGGACATATCTACTGGTCCGATAATAGTTCCGGCGGCTCCATCCGCCGGGCCAACCTGGCCGATAGCAGCGTCACCGAGACCCTGGTTACGAGCATCGGCAGCCGGGCCTCGGATATCGCCCTCTTGTTCGACAACCTCCCGGCCGCTTGGACAGCCCAGGACATCGGCTCGCCGGCCAAGGCGGGTTTCACGGTGCATCACGAGCCAACGGGCCGATTTGTCGTCGAGTCGGCGGGCGCTGGTCTTGGAACCGGCAACGACGAGATTCACTACGTGCATCGATCTTACGACACGGGCTCCCAGGACTTCACCGCCATCGTGCGGCTGTGGAGCCACGAGAACACCCACGCTCTGGCCACGGCCGGCCTGATGGCGCGCGACGGCACCGACCCGGCGGCCCCGTTTGTCATGACCTTCGGCACGCCGGAAAACGGTGTTGGGCTGCAATGGCGCGACGGCGGCGGCGAGGCCGCCAGCCAGTTGGCCGGATCACCCAACACGGCCAAGGATGGCGCCGCACCCGTCTGGCTCGTACTCCGCCGGCGCGGCGATACGTTCCACGCCTACTATGCCGAGGACAAGAACGGGCAGCCAGGGGTCTGGAGCGGCGAGACGACGCAAACCGTGGCACTTCCTGCGAACCTCGAACTGGGAATGGCCGTATCAAGCCACGACGCGGCCGCGTACGGCACGGGCATCTTCGACAATGTGAAGATTGGCAACTGGGAACCCCGGGCAAAGTTGAAGCGGACGCCCGACGGGCAGTTCATCGGTTCGGCCTACGCTCTTGATGACCTCAACGGCGACGGCGTGCTGGCCAACGACGAAGTGGTTGACGTGCAGTGGCGAATCGATCGCGTGACACCGGCTCCCGGCCTGATGAGCCAATGGTTCCTCAACAGGACGACGGCCGGCTGGACCGGCTCGCCTGACTACCGGCTTGTGGCCCCGATCCCACGTACTTCGGCAGGTTATTGTCTTGTGCCGCCTGGTGTCGTATGGATTGGTGAATCAATGCCCCGGCTGGGCGTCTTTTTTGCCTTCCTCCACTGATCCAACGCAATAACTGGTCATCGGCGGCTGCGCGTAGCCCATGGCGAGGTGGGCGACATCGGCACGGTAGATGGCGTCCTGCATGAGCGTGACGCGGCGGTCGCGGGCAGGAAGCGGGGTAACATACACCCGCAACTCGCCCGGTACGGAGGTGATGATCTCCTCGCGCCAGTCGCCGACGATGTCGGCCCACGCGGCCTGGTGCCCCTCGATGTCGGCAGCCAGCGTCCGGTCGGGATAGTTGAACAGGCGGCGCCCCACGAGCAGCGTGCGCTGAGGGGTGTCGTCCCAGTAGACCGCCCGCGGCGAAAGGCCCACGTTCCATTGCGTTTCGTCGGCAATGAGTTTTCCTTGGGCCGAGTGCAGCCAGCGGGCATCCTTCGTCGGCACCTCGGGATGCTCGCCGCTGTAGCACTCCTGTCCCACGTGCGCCGGGTCGATGTCGGCGACCAGGCCCGCGCCGTGTACGTGGTGCGTCAGCTTGTCGAGTCCCCAAAGGACCTCGCCGGTTCGGGCGTCGACCAGGCACGCGCCGTTGCGGGGTTGCCGCCGTTCGATGCCGTAGTAGATTTCCAGGCCCGGGCGGGTCGGGTCGATGTTGCCTACGTAGCAGTGGTCGGGATGGCCTAAGCCGGTCGACCAGAGCCCCTGGCCGTTGTCGTCGATGACGCAGGAGCCCAGGATCACCTCGTCGCGGCCGTCGCCATCCACGTCGGCCGAGTGCATGAAGTGGGCGCCCTGGCCGTGGTATCGGCCGTCGGGCTCCTCGCGGCTGTCCCACGACCAGAGTTCCTTCAATTGCCCTTCATGGTACTGATAAGCCACCAGCTTCATGATCGTGTAGGTCCCCCGCGCTACGAGCAGGCAAGGCGTCTTGCCGTCGAGATAAGCGATGCCCATTTGGTTGCGCGAGGCGAAATTATAATTCCGATCGTCCTCGCCGAAGCCCTCGCGCGAGGGCCAATCAACCCGCGCCTTCTCCTCGCCGGTCATGCCGTCGAGGATCGACAGGTACTCGGGGCCTTTGCGGACGCGGCCGGCGAGATATTCGCGGCCGGGGTCGCCGCCGGGGTCGGTATCGCGATGGTCGACGTCCATCGGGGCGGTCTTCACGGTCACTTCCGCCCGCCCATCGCCGTCGAAGTCGTACACGATATATGGCGAGTACCAGATGCCGGCCTCGATGTTCCAGCCCAGGTCGCGGCTCCACAAGAAAGTGCCGTCGGAAAGATACGCCTCGAGTGTGTATGTCGTCTTGCTGGGCCGCCAGTAGCGATACCAGGGATCGATGTTGGTGTTGGGCGTCTTGATGACGAAGTCGTACCGGCCGTCGCCGTTGAGGTCGGCGATGCCGACCTTCTGGAACGTGGTTTCGGGGTTCCGGAGCTTAATGGAGAGGTACGGCGTTCCTTCCCGCCTGGAAGGCAGGCTGAACCGCTCCGATGGCTCGCCTTCCCGATCTCCGGTGATCGGCCGCACGAAGTAGGCGTGCTCTCCGTCCTGCTCGGCCGTTGCATCGATGAAGTCGGTCGTGGCCGTGACCGGCTTGTCGTTAAGCTTCACCGGCTCGCCGTCGCCGGTTACCCGGTACACGCTGAACGCGACACCGTCCGGATCGTCCTTCAGCAACCGCCACTGCACGTACGCGCCGCCTTCCTCGCGCGGCACGGCCACCACGCCGCGGCCGAGCCGCTGTTCGACACGGTCGTCCTGGAACGCCCAGCCCTCGACCTTTGGCTTGGGAGGCGGCAGGCGTGTGAGCGTGACGGTGTCGTAGTAAGCGAAACCGGGATTCGATTTGTCGGCGAAGCGGTCGTCGACCCGGAACTCGAAGTCATCACCGGTAATCTCGAACGTGCCCAAGACGCCCTGCAATTCGGAAAGCCGTTGCCACCGCTCGCCATCCAGCGACACCGCCAGCTCGCGGCCGTACTTGATGCTGATGTGCCAGCGGCCTTCGGGGATGTCCGTGAGGCGCGTGTGCAGCACGGGCGCGCCTTCTTCGGCCGACCGGCGGTCCTCGAGAACCGGCGGCGACTGGAGCACCTTGCCGCCGGACCACTTCTTGTCGGCGTCGGCGTCCTTGCTCCATAGGTTCCACCGGTCGACCGGCCGGATATCTTCCCCCCAGGCGTCCTTGGGGTAGGAAACGTCTTCGGCTTCGAACACCAGCATTTCCGGATCACGCGCCGCAGAAATCCCGCTGCCCAACGCATACACACTCAACGCCATCAATGCATATTTCATCTTGGATTTCTCCTTATTCGATTTCGTACAAATGGACGGCCAGCGGGGCCAGCCGGTCGCGGAATACGGCTCCGGACGACTCGATGACGCGGTTCTCGCTCGTCTCACGCACGGAATGGACTGCGGCAGGAAGCTGGAAGGCGACCTCGCCTTCACCGTCGCCGTTGTTCACGGCAACCAGGTAGAGCTTGCCGTCATGGCGGCGGACGAGGTAGTGCAGCCAGTCGGGCGGCGTGCCGTCGCCGGCAACGATCGGCTCCACCGGCTCGACCGAAAGGATCACCGGCGCCATGCGGTCGATTTCCTCGGCAAGGCGCTTCAGGCCGCTCCACTTCTCGTCAAAGGTTGCATCCGGATTACGTTTCAGGTCGTACCATGAGTAGAAGATCAGCCCGGTGGCCCCCTCGGCAATGCACTGCCAGGCCATACTTCGGATCTCTTCGCAAGTTGGCGTACGGCCTTTGCTTCGCTCCTCGTCGGTCTTGGCATAGTTGGCCCAGTTGAACACCTGCGGCACTTGCCACATCGGCCGGGCGCCCTCGACCTGGCGGAATGTTTCGGCGGTCCACTCGGCGGCCATCGACGCCGGCTTGCGGCCGATCGGGTATGGATCGGTACCGATCACGTCGAACGTGTCTACGTACGCCGCCACCTCGTTGTACTGGTAGAGGACAACCCACGTGGGATGGTGCGGGTCCTCCTCGGCCACCCACCGCTGATGCGACTCGAGCTGCGGCATGAACGTTTGCGGCAGCTCGTCGTTGAGGTACCAGGCCAACAAAGCTGGATGCTCGCGGAACTGCCGCACCCGCTCGCGCACCATGGGCTCCTCGTCGTCGGCGGAACGGATCGACGGCGGGCACCAGCGCGATCCGTAATACCAGTCCTTAATCGAATAGATGACCTTCAGCCCCATGCTGTGCGCCAGGTCCATCTGCTGCCGATTCGGCGAGCCGTACGGCATCAGGCAGTTGAACTTGCTTTGGGCATACATCCGTAGATCGTCTTCCTTGATGCCGCTGAAGTACATGCCCAGCGGAAACAGCGGTTTGCCGTCGACCAGCAGCCGGCGGTGTTCGTCGATCAAGGATGTCGGTTTGAACTCGTCGGGCATCCGCACCAAGTCGTGTTCGATGGCCTGGATCGATTCGCCTTCGGCGTCGAGCAGCGCGATTTCCAGGCGATACTCGCCGGGCGCCAGCTTGCCTGCGGGCAGTTCGAGCAGGACTGGCTCGACGAGTCGCTGCCGGCCGGACGGCTTGCGTTCCATCTGGGCCGGCGGCCGGCCACCGGCAACGGCTGCAAGCGTGGCGCGGACGCGCAGGTCGGCCAGGGGCACGTCGCAGTCGCGGAGGTCCAGCCGCGCGACCGCCCGGATCGTCTCCGGCCCCGCCGCAGTGATACGGCCCCGGTACACGGGCGAAGTAACCATGCTTCGCATCGGCGGCCGGAGAACGCGGACAATCTCGAGGTCGTCGAACCACGCCGTTCCGGTCATGCCGCGCCGCACGTAGCATGAGAACGTGCATGTGCCCGCCTCGTCCGGCACCGTGGCGATGCCGCTGATGAGCGTCCAGTCGTTCGTTCCGGCAATACCGGAGGGATACGACCCGCCCAGCCACTTCCCGTCCTTGTCCGACCATTCGATGCAGAAGGTCGCGCCGGAGTCCGGGCCGGTCAGGTCCTTCGTCTTCACCCAGCCGCTGTATCGATAGGTGCGGCCGGGCGCCAGCGGTACGCGCTGGTTGGCCAGCCGGTACCGGGCCGGGTCGTCGTTGTCGAACCGCAGCGACGCCGAGCCGGTCCGGGCAACCTCCGTATCGCGCCGGTACACGCCCCTATCGCCGCCCCAACCAGCCGGTAGTGGCGAGTCTTCCGCCGCCTCCTCGAATGAAGGATTCGCCACAAGCGCAGGCGTCCCGTCGTCGCCGTAAGCAACAAAGCACAGCAGCGGCAGAAGCACGACAATCGATGCGGGATGGGCCAGTGGAAGGTCGAGTCGGTAACAGGCAGACTGTGTCACGGGGTAGGAAGGCATTCTATTGTCCGTCGGTGGGGCAATTGGCGGGAAGGTCTCACGCATAGTATAGTCCCCGCAGTGCCGGGGCGACAGTCCGCGGGAGTGTGTGGCAAGCGGTAATCAGAGAGTCAGCCCAGCATTGTACCGCATTTGCCGATACGAACAACGTCCGCCTACCACGCCCCGCTACCTGCTGGTTCCCAGGTCCACGAGGGGAGCGCGCCATTCAGGCCGCACTGGACATTCAAGCCAACCCCGTCTATGCTCAAGTATAGCAAGCTGGTCCCGATTACCATGCAGGAGTCAAGAACGATGAGTCGTCTATTTTCCACGCTCATATTGCTTCTCATCGTGTTCCCGCAAACTGAGGTCAATGCAATGGAGCAGAAGGAGAAGGCATTTACCGTCCACCCCATCGGTCAAGTCCAGAAGTCGGAGGACCGGACCCTAATCGTCCTCGATGAAGAGTACCAGGCAGGGTTGCTGGGGTTGGATGAATGGTCGCACGTCCAGGTCATCTGGTGGTTCGACAAGAACGATACGCCGCAGAAGCGGGCGATCCTTCAAGTGCATCCACGAGGCGACAGGAACAACCCGCTTACGGGCGTGTTCGCCTGCCGTGCGCCGGTTCGCCCCAACTTGATTGCCTTGAGTCTGTGTAAGATCGTTTCCGTCAAGGACAACGTGGTCGAGGTCGAGAATATCGACGCCTTTGACGGAACGCCGGTGCTTGATCTGAAGCCCTTCGCACCGGGACTGGATTCGGCCAAGGGATTCAAGGTGCCGGATTGGACCAGGAACAGGTGACCTGCCCGAATCGGGTTGAGATCGACCCCGATCGCCTTCCCACCCTACCGTTCACCTACCGTTCACCCTACTGTTCACCGCTTGCCTTTGACGCAACAATGAACTGGAGAAGCTGGCCTACTCCTATCCCACCCGAATCAGGAGGGCTTCTCGTGTTCGCCTTAAGCACCAGCGTACGCCCCACGCCGCGTCGGCCACGAATCGAGGCTCCCGGCCCCATGGCGCTCCCGCAACCCGAGCCGCGTTTCCCGGCCACCAGGCTCGTGCGGCTCTGCTATACGCTTGTCCACGCCGCCGAGGCTGCCGGAATCCGAGACCTGGCCGACGGTGAGTATCGGCCGGTTGATAGAACGCTCGAAGAAGGTATCGAGCGGCAGCTCAACTATCTCCTCGATCAGGTCGGCTGCAACCGGCCGGGCTTCCGCTTGCTGGAAATCGGCTGCGGATACGGTCACCTGCTCCAGCTTGCGCAGCGGCGCGGGGCGCAGGCGGTGGGAGTGAACCTCTCTCCGGAGCAAGTCGACTATTGCAACAAGAACGGTCTGCAAGTCTTCTGCTGCAACTACCGCGATCTGCTGCATGCAACCGGGTGGCACGGGCGATTCGACGGAGTGGTCGCCAACGGAAGCCTCGAACATTGGGTGCAGCCCGAAGACGTGCAGGCGGGCAGGATGAACTCGATCTACCGGGAGTCGTTTGCACTAGTCGACACGTTGCTCGATCCCCGGGCGTCTTGGGACTGGCAGTTCCGGGGCGACGACCCGCCGATGAAGCTTCTGCGCCACACTTGGCGCCGAACCGCCCAATCGCCGGTATAGAGCGTCCGGCCCCATTACCGAAGTGCGCGATGCCGACGCATATACGTAGGGTGGGTCAAGGTCGCGTGAGTCATTGGTGGGTCTCCAGAAGCCGTAGCCAGGCTGATTCACAGCCCGCGACCTGGAAGCACACCGGAAGTAGCGACCGATGATCCACCAAAAAAGCGGCTTGTTTGACCCATCCTACCTATCGTGAATAATCCGGGTGAAGTCGTTGCGGGCGGGCTTGAGGAAAACAAGTCATCGCCTTGCTGAACGCTGGACAGAAGGAGAAGGCGGGTATCGAGATCCCTAAGAAGAGGGCTGACAGGCAGCCCGATGGCGCAACATGATTCTACCATGGCGCGGGCCGAAGCAGGCCGCTTCGGCCCGCAGCCTTGGTTGTCCACAAGGTCGGAATCGTGGCAAAAACAGGAGCAGGGCAGGTGTAAGTCCTTATTTCGCAACGTCTTAAAGAAAGGCCGCGGTGTCCGCCCGGGCTCGCGCCGCTGCAAAGTGCACGTCTGGATTCGTTTGGGCCGGTAGAAGTCCGGTTATGCGGGCTCTTTTTGTGCTCTTCCACTGTTACACGGCTTTATCGGCATGGACTCGGCAACCCTGTGTGTGTAAGCTAGAAGGAATGGCCGCTTCTCTGTTGCAAGAGGACACAGGCGGGTTGGGCCGCCATCGTGTTGGGGGGTACCATCTTTCCCGTAGCGGCATTTTTCCTGTTAGCACACTTGCCAGCGCCAGTCCGGCATGACAAATAAATCGTTCTTCGCTCGCCGCGGATTCCTGATCATCGTCGTAGCGGTGTTCCTGATGCCGATGATCCTGCGCGGCACCCGGCTGACCGTCGAGAGCAACCGCAACGACGTGAAGGACTGGTTGCCCAACAGTTTCGAGGAAACCGCCGTCCACACGTGGTTCAAAGAGCATTTCCCGCACGAACAGTTTGTGCTGGCAAGCTGGGAAGGCTGCACGCTGGACGACCAGCGGTTGCGGCTGCTTGCCGACAAGCTCGAGACATTCGACCCGAACCTAAGCCAGCTTGGCATCGTCGGCCGCGAGGCCGAGGCGCTTCGGGAGCAGAAGCTCGCAACGCTTTCCGCCCTGAAGGACCACCCCAATTTGCGGACGGTGCCGGGCATTACGCAGCGAAGGGCACAGGAACTCGAACGCATCGTCCACTCGTGGCGGTCTCCGTTCAAGTCGCCTGTTCTGACCGGCGCGCGACTGGTCCACGAGATGAAACTCCGCTATCCGGAGCTTTCCGACGAGGAGGTCCTCACCCGGCTTGAAGGGACGATCATTGGCGAAGACCACTCGAAGACGTGCCTGGTCGTTACGCTGACTGATGCCGCTGCGGGCAAGCAACTGCGCCCCACGCTTGAGATCATTCGTGATCTGGCTCGGCAGTGCGATATCGAACCGCCGGTGCCGGAGCGGACGAGCAGTCTTCTTGTGTACGGCATCGAGGCGTTTGGCGGCTTTCTGCGCGAGTTGGTCCACGGCCGCGCGCCAACCGAGGGCGGCATCCGTTTGGGCGGGCCGCCGGTGGACAATGTTGCCATCGACATTGAAGGCGAACGCACCCTGATGCGACTGGCCGGGTTGTCTTTGTTGATTGGAGTGGGAGTAACGTGGTTGTGCTTTCACAGCGTCCGGCTGACCGTGATTGCCATCTTCACGTCGCTTCTAGCCACCGGAACAAGCATGGCCAGCGTGTTCTTCAGTGGCGAGACATGCGATGCCATTCTCTTGACCATGCCTTCGCTAATCTATGTGCTGGCCATTTCCAGCGCCATTCATATTATCAACTACTATCACGACTCCATCCGCGAGCATGGTTTGGAACGGGCGCCGGAGCGTGCGTTGGCGCATGCGTGGCTGCCCTGCTTCCTGGCCGCTTTCACCACGGCATTGGGACTCATCTCCCTGCGCGTCAGCCATGTAATTCCCATCAGCAAGTTCGGACTCTACTCGGCATGGGGCGTGCTGGCCACCCTGGCGTGGGTGTTCCTGTTCGTCCCCGCCTGCCTCCACTTCTTCCCTTCGCGCAATATCGCCGCGCAGGCAGCCAAGAAGGGTCCCGAGGAACTGGAGGATACTCGCATTCTGCGATTCTGGCGGGTTGTCGGTCGGTTCATCATACGTCGCAATGGGTGGGTGACAGCCGGGTGCATGGCGTTGATGGTCTTCCTTGCTGTGGGTATTACGAGGATTCAAACGTCGGTCAAGCTCATGAAGATGTTCTCGTCCGATGCGCCGATCATTGCCGACTACGCATGGTTGGAGGAACACCTTGGCCCGCTGGTGCCCATGGAACTCGTCCTTCGCGTCGACAACCAGAAATGCCAACTCAACATGGTCGAGCGGATGCGGTTGGCGCAGCATATCGAGCACACTCTGGAAGAACTGCCGGATATTGGCGGGGCCCTCTCCGCCGCCACCTTCGCTCCCGACATCACGCCCGATCGCGCGAAACGCGGCGTCATGGACATTATCGTCAATCGCCAACGCACCCGCGACCAGGTGCTCAGTAAGCGGCTGAACCAGAACCGCGAGCGATTCCGCGAGTACCTGACCGTCGACGATGGAACCGGCGAAGAACTGTGGCGCATCACCGGCCGCGTGGCCGCGTTGACGGACCTTGATTACGGGCTGTTCGTGGACGACATCAAGGCGAATGTCGAGCCCTTGCTGGCCGCCTACCGCGAGGCCGGCGTCGAGGGAATCGACGTCACCTATACGGGACTCGTGCCCCTGGTTTACAAGACCCAGCACGAGTTGATGACCGGCCTGTTCCAGAGCTTGGCCCAGGCGTTCCTGCTCATTGCTCTTACCATGATGCTCCTGCTGCGGAGTCCGTCGGCAGGGTTTATCTCGATGGTTCCAAACCTGTTCCCGGTGGTGGTCATCTTCGGCGTCATGGGATGGATGGGAATCCTGGTCGACGTTGGTTCCATGATGACGGCCAGCGTGGCCCTGGGCGTGGCGGTCGACGATACGATCCACTACCTGACATGGTTCCGTCGCGGCCTCGACCAAGGCCTCGACCGTAGGAACGCGATCTTGGCGGCCTATGAGCGGTGTGCCACGGCCATGACGCAAACCACGTTCATCTCCGGCTTGGGATTGGCCGCCTTCGCATTCAGCACGTTCACGCCGACCCAGCGGTTCGGCATGCTCATGCTCACCCTGTTGTTCGCCGCGCTGGTTGGCGATTTGATCTTCCTCCCCGCGGTGCTTAGCGGTCCGTTCGGCCGGTTCTTCCGGGGGCGCGCGACGAAGCCCGCGGAACTGGCGGAAGAGGACGTGCTTGACGAAGACGAGGTGATTGCCGTCCCGCTGGCCGGCAAGCCGCCGGCTCCTCATACCACCGCGCCGCGCCGGATTCACCGCGTGTCGTAGCGTCGTCCCGGGCGCCCGGGCGACGGCTAGCCCGGATGATTCCATTGACATAGAACGGGACAAGGTCGCGTACATCGTTGGTGGGCCCGCACAAGCCGCAATCAAGCTGACTTGCAGCCGCTTGCCTGGAATCGCGCCGGTTACAGCGACCGATGGCCCACCCCAGCCCGGATTATTCATGACGACGTAGGGTGGTGACAAGCAAGCCAAGACCCTGGTGGGCCTTCGGTCGCTTGGCCGGGCCTGCGTCCAGCGCACGGCATGCAAACCGCCCAGGCGTGGCTTGCGCAGGCCCACCAAGGACTTACGCGACCTTGTCCCACCTACATGAATAATCCGGGCTGGAGTTGCCGCTACCGCCTCGCCCCGAGCCCGCCCTCCGGCAGACTCAATTGGCGGCGCAGGCGGGCGATCTCGCTGCGGAGCTGTTCCAAGTCGGCCTGGTACTGCCGCACGCGGCGGCATTCGGTCTCAATCGGTCCGAACAAACCGGCCGTGCCTGCCTCGGCAGACCAGCCCAAGGCAAGCCGGTCGACCTCGCGCCGCAACCCGCGGCGCAAACGCCCGGCAAGCAGCCAAATCAGCAACAGCGACCACGCCAGAAGCCAGAACGCCGATGCGAGGTAGAAGTCCAACCCGGCCACCGGGGCCGGCGGGTCGGCCAGCCAGGAGTCGTAAAAGAAGTTCTTGCCCAGGCGAAACAACAGGAAGCCCAGCATGGCGAGGAAGAGTATTTCATACCGGCAGCGTGTGAACCATCCGGTGTGCCGTGCGGCCAGCCGCTCGATGACCCGCTGGAGTTCGCCCGAAACCCGCGCGACAAAGCCGGCGCCGGCCTGCTCGGCCCCGGCGCGCAGGGCGTCGGGCTCGACCAGTTCGCGGGGTAAGCCGGCGTCGGAAGCGTAACCTTCCAGCACAATGGCGGCGGCTTGCAGTTCAGCCGGGTTGAACCCAGCGGTGGCGGCCCGCTCGGGGGCAAGGTCGGCATGCCGCGTCCGTCGGCGTCGCTGCCAGAATCGGGCGCCCTCGACCGCGCCCCACAGCGCAACCTGGGCAGGCGTGCGAATCCGATACAACATCGCACTGGACAGCAGGCTCCCCAAACCCTGGTAGATTCTCAGCGCGAGTGAGAACGGGCTCAGGCCCCATCGGCCGGCAACCTGCCCGAGCAGCCGTTGATCCCACGCGCGCCGGCCGCTCAGCAACTCGCTTCGCATGTGGGACGCCAGGCCGGCGGTGAACCTGGCACTGTGCTCTGCCAGGGCGGTTTCCAGCCGGACGACGGCCGGTATGGCCGCATCGATCCGCTTGCGGCATGCGCCGAGGGTCTCGTCGGCCAGCTCCAGGAAGTTCGCCCGCCGAATGCGGTTGCCCGCCACTCCGCTCAACTCGCGTGCCAGAAGGTCGACCAGGCGGCCGAAGTCGCCTCGCGGCGCAAGTCCCTTCCGGGCGTCGTGGAGGGCGGCGAGGGAATCGACGCGGAACAGGCAGCCCGGCGCATAATCGGCCTCCAGGATCTGCCGCCAGTCGTCGCGGATGTCGTCGTCGCTGTCGGCGTGCGTTTGCACGAAGACGAGCCGTGCCCCGCGCGCGGCCGCAGCCAACTCGTCGGCTACCCGGGCGCTGCGGTACTTCTGCTGCGTGGCGGTTACCAGAATCGCGTCGCAGTGGGGCAGGATAGCCCGCAGGCGGACGAGATTCGTCGGCTCGTTCCCGGACGGCTCGGTGGATTCGGTCGTATCGGGATCGGGGCAATCGATCAGCACCAGGTCGGCCAGTGCCGGCGTGCTGTGATGGATTACCTGGACGGCTGCCGGATCGATGCCCAGCATTTCCGGCGCAATGTCGGGCCGGCACACGAGCACCGGCTGCGCGGTGGTTGGCCGGGCTTTGCCCGTGGGCACAACCTCGTCGCCCACCAAGGCGTTGACCAGCGCGCTTTTCCCCGTGCCGGTACCGCCGAGGGTTGCGACAACCAGCGGCGCCTCAAGTCGGACGCGCAGGCCGCCGGCCCGGCTGAGCAGCCGGTCGATCAATGCACGGCAGGGCGCCGCCGGCCCCCATCGCGGCGCGGCATCGGCCCATCGCCGCGCCCGATCGAGCACCGTATCGACCTCCGCCAGCAGTTCCAGACGCTCCAGTTCGCCCGCGTTCATGCTGCCAGCATACTCCGCCGCCCTGCCGAAAGGGAGGGGGCGGCATGGAACGCCCCGGTTGGAAGCATGCCGTCACTCCACTACAATGGCAGTCCAAGGAGTACCCTCATGTCGAACAGAGCAACACCGGTTGTTGTGGGTATTGGCGAAGTTCTCTGGGATATGCTGCCCGCCGGGAAGCAGCTTGGCGGTGCGCCGGCCAACTTCGCGTATCACGCGCGGGCGTTGGGGGCCGATGGGTACGCCATTAGTTGTGTAGGCGCCGACGCACTGGGAGGCGAATTGCTCGAAACGTTTGACCAGTTGGGGCTCTCGCGTCGCTATATCGCCATCGATCCGCATCACCCAACCGGCACCGTCGATGTGCGTCTTGATGCCGATGGCAAGCCGTACTTTGTCATCCACGAGGGGGTGGCTTGGGATTACCTGCCGCCAACGCCGCTGTTCAGCGAGGTCATCGACGCCGCCGATGCGGTTTGCTTCGGCTCCCTTGCGCAGCGGTCGCCAGTCTCGCGTGCGACCATCGGCGACCTCGTGACCGACGTTCCCGACGGTTGCCTGCGCGTGTTCGACGTCAACCTGCGGCAGCGGTTCTACAGCCGCGACGTCATTTTCCGCGGCTTTCGTGCGGCGGACGTGGTGAAGCTGAACGACGAGGAACTCCCCGTGATTGCCCACCTCCTGAAACTACGCGGCGACGCCGCCGACGCTCAAATGGCTGCGCTACTCCGTGAGTTCGCCCTCCGGCTGGTCGTGCTGACACGTGGGCCGAACGGTTCCGTGTTGCTTGGCCCAGATGAGCGGTCGGACCACCCGGGCTATCCGGCCGAGGTGGTCGATACGGTCGGCGCCGGCGACGCGTTCACCGCGGCCGTAACGATGGGGCTCCTCCACGGCCTCGAACTGGGTGCGATCAATGAGCGAGCCAATCGCGTGGCAAGCTACGTGTGCAGTCAATCGGGCGCCACGCCCAAGCTGCCTGAGGAATTGTCGGCCCTGTTTCGCTAATCGCTGATGAACTACTTCGCCCATGCGCTGCCGTTTCTGGACCGGCCGTGTTTCGCCGTGGCCACGGGCATTCCCGACTGGCTCACCGTGTGCGACCGGCGCGTGCGCCTACGCTCGAAACATGCAATCCCATTTCTTGACCACGCCGACCCCACGGTTGCCGCAGTGGCCGGCGGGGTCGTCCAGCACCTGGAGGACGACGCTTGGTTCCACGCAACGCAGGCGTTCGTTGCCTCGTGGCTGGAGCTGACCGCGGCCGCCCGCGACGCGCTTGATGGCGAGCGCGGTTTCCGCCCCAGTTTCTTGGGACATCTGCTAGTGGAGGTCTTGCTCGACGCGGCGCTGATTGCCGACCGGCCGGAGGCCCTGGAACGTTACTACGCGCTGCTGGACGCGGCGGCTCCGGAGCAGATTCAGGCCGCAGTGAACCAAATGGCCCCGCGCCCGACTTCGCGTCTTGCATCGCTGATCGAGGGGTTTCGGCAGGCGAGGATCTTGTCAGACTACGCGGAAGATGGCACACTGATGGTTCGTTTGAACCAGATTATGGGCCGGGTAGGCTGTCTGCCACTTCCGGAGGACTTCGCCGCCATCCTGCCCGCCGCCCGTCGCCTGGTCACCGAGCGTCAGGAAGCCCTGCTCAACCCGCCCGGAGAGGGGTAGCCATTTTCCTCAATTCAACATTCGGTGTTCAGTGCTTGGTGCTCGATATTCAGTGTTCGATAATTGGCGTTCGTAACGCACATCCATTTGCGGCCGCGAGCCGCGGTTAGGAGGAACGCATGCGTTTTGGAATGAATATGTTTCTTTGGGTCGACACCCTTACCGACGATGTCCTTCCGCTGTTGGAGGATATTAAGCAAATGGGCTTCGACGCGGTGGAAATCCCCTTGTTCGAGACCGATACGGCGAAGTTTGCCGCCTGGGGCAAGAATTTCGACAACATCGGCCTTGCCCGAACCGGCTGCGTTGTACGGGGCGAGGGTGACAACCCCATCAGTTCCGACCCGGCCGTCCGCCGCAAGGGCATCGAGGCGAACAAGATCGCCCTGGAATGCTGCCAGGCCGCGGGAGTCGAGACGCTCGCAGGACCGTACCATTCGGCCTTGGGCTACTTCTCCGGGCGCGGGCCGACGGATGACGAGTGGAAGTGGGGCGTCGAAGGCATGAGAGAAGTGGCGGAACATGCGGAAATCTGCGGGGTAAATTTAGGACTCGAAGCGGTCAACCGCTTCGAGTGCTACCTGCTCAACTGCGCCGCCGACCTCGCCCGGTTCTGCAACGACGTGAACCACCCGCGATGCAAGGCCATGTACGATACCTTCCATGCGCACATCGAGGAGAAGAGTGTTCCCGGCGCGATCAGGACGCTGAAGGATCACCTTGTTCACGTTCACATTTCCGAGAACGACCGCAGCACGCCCGGCACCGGGAATGTCCGCTGGCCCGAGAACTTCGACACGCTGCACGAGATCGGCTACGATAACCTCATGGTAGTCGAGGCGTTCGGCCTTTCGCTGGAGAACCTCATTGCCGCAACGAAGATCTGGCGCCGCATGTACGCCTCGGAAATGCAGTTGGCCGGCGATGCACTGAAGTTCATGAAAGAGGAAGTTGCCAAGCGCTGGGGGTAGCGAAAGCCGGGATCACGAAAGACTACCCCCGGCACGGGAGCATCCATGACTCGTTCGCCGCAAGGCCCATTCGAATCGTCCTCGCAACAGGGAATCTCCCTGGAGGCGCTGACCGAAGCGTTTGCGCAGGCGATGGGCACGGTACCTGCCCGTACTGCAGAACGCGAACCGGGCGACGAACCTGCCACGGAGCAGGACGCAACCGGACCGGCGGAAGTTGACGACTCGCCGGCGGAGGTCGATGACGATGCCGTCTGCCCGGTTTGCCCGCGGTCAATCCTTGAGGCCATGCTGTTCGTGGGTCGGCGCGACGGCGGGCCGCTCCACGTTGATGAGGCGGCCGAGCCGATGCGGGACGTGGAACCGGCCGAAATACCCGGCCTGGTCGATGAGTTGAACCGCCGCTATCGTGCGGCAGGTTGCCCGTATGAGATCTGCAGCGAACGGGGCGGCTACCGGCTGGCGCTCACCAAGCCGTTCTATTCCATGCGGGATCGATTTCACGGGCGGATTCGCGAGGCCCGGCTCTCGCAGGCCGCGATCGACGTACTGGCCATCGTGGCCTACGAACAGCCGTTGACGGCCGAGCGGATTGGGCAATTGCGGGGCAAGCCCAGCGGGCATATCATCAGCCAGCTTGTCCGTCGGGGTTTGCTGCGTATCGAACGGCCGGAGGGCGAACCCCGCACCGCCCAATACTACACCACCGACCGATTCCTTCGCCTTTTCGGCCTCGAAGACCTCGACGACCTGCCGCGTAGCGAGGAACTGGACCGGTAAGGGGCGGGGCTGTTTCGTCTTTACACGGAACCGCTGGATCCCTCGGCGGGGGTGGGGAAATTCGCCTTGACGCGAATGCCTTGTCTGGCTACTCTCCCGCCATGCGAAGTATTGCCTGGGCAGTTCTGTGCGCGCTGATGAGCCAAACGCCGGCTTTGGGAGCCGGGGCCGAACCGTTTCAGCTTGGCCCCATCCCCGTTCAGGGAGTTCTCATCCTCCGCAACGGCCAGGCGGTAGCAGGAACCCTGACGAGGGCAGGGGACCACTTCTTCGTTGCCCTGCCTGACGGCGAAATCCGACTGCGCGTCGACGACGTCGAAATGGCGTGCCGCGACCTGGACGAGGCCTACCTGCGCAAGCGGGCGGTCATGCCGCTTGGCGACGTACACCGTCACCTCGATCTGGCAAACTGGTGTATGCGTCACGGGCTGCTCGGTCCGGCAGCCTCGGAATTGGCCGACGCGATCCGCGCCAACCCCAACCACCCACACATCCCCGTGCTTCGCCGCCGCTTAGAGATGGTGCTGCACCCGGTGGACCAGAAGCCTGCTGCGGAGTTGGACGAGGAACAGGGGCCCTCGCGAGAGGAACTCGATGCACTGGTGCGGCGGCTGCCTTCCGGGACTGTCGAGACATTCTCCTCTGAAGTGCAGCCTCTTCTGATGAACAACTGCACGAGTTCCGGCTGTCACGGGCCGAGCACTGAGCATGAGCTTCGCCTGATGCGCGTGCCGCGCAATCGGCCGGGCGGTCGGCGAATTACGCAGCAGAATCTGCACACCGTGCTCAAGTGGGTCGACCGCGAAACGCCGGAAAACAGCAGACTCCTCACAGTACTCATCGAACCGCACGGCGGAATGGATCGGCCCGTATTCACACAAAGGGAACTTGGACAGCTTCAGCAGTTGGCAGGATGGGTCACGCGGCTGCGCAACCTGCCGGACCGCGACGAAGTCCCTGCCGCCGTCTACCGACTCGACCGGCCGTTGCCAATGGAGAATGCGGCCGTCGTAGTTGAGTCCGAGCAGTCCAGAGAGTCCACCGAAGAAGACGCCCCAAACCCCTTCTCTCGCCCAAAGGTGCAGCGCGGCGCACCCGTCGATGGCTTCGTGCCCGCCGATCAGTTCGACCCGGATATCTTCAACCGGCGTTACTCCGACAAAGAGTAGCCCGGATTATTCATTAGCCGCTGGGTGCTAGCCCGATGCCCCTTACTTTGTAGCGGCACGGCGCGAGCCGTCCGGTATTACAGTGGGAAAACCGGGCGGCTCGCGCCGCTCCGCTAAGAAAACGCCCCCAAATGGTCCCAAAGCAAGCGGCAGCTCGCGTGATGAATAATCCGGGCTACCGCTATCGCCTGGCCAATGTGTACACGGTCAGGCCGTCCACTTCGCTTCCTGGGGCTCGCGTCAGAAGGCTGGCTGCATAGCCGGTCACAAAGCACGTGCCAATGCCGATGGCCGCATAGAGGAAACCCTGCACCGCCGTCAGCCGGGCGACCAGTAGCATGGCCGTTGCGCCGCAAACGGCGCCCACGGCAGCGCCCAGTCCGTTGGCTCGCATGGTGAGCATACCCAGGCAGAACAGGCCGCCCAGCACGCCCATGAACAGGCCGATCACCGCGATGAACTGGTCCCAGAGCGAGCGGATGGCCGGATCGACAAACCAGAGCCCCAGCAGTGTTCCGCCGCAGCCAAGCAGCAGGGTCAACGCCCGCGCAGCCCACAAATAGGACCGTTCGCTGCGTAGCACGCCGAAGGGTCGCAAGAAATCGGTCACCACGGTCGTGGCCGTACTGTTCATGCTGGTCGATACGGTCGACTGTGCGGCAGCGAAGATTCCCGCCACAACCAGGCCGGCGATGCCGATCGGCAATTCGTGCGAGATAAACAGCGGCAGGATTTGATCGGTGCTGAACGTGGGATCGAGCTTTTCGGGATGGGCCTTGTAGAACACGTACAGCCCGGCCCCCACGCCGAAGAAAAGAAACGAGCCCGGAACGGCCAGCAGGGCATTGGTCCAGATAGCCCGCGCGGCGCGTTTCTGGTCCGGCGTGGTCATGTAGCGTTGCACCACGGCCTGGTCGGAGGTGTACGAGGCGAATTGCTGCCCGAACCCGCCGATCAGCACAACCCATAGCGCGAGGTTTGCACTGGTCAGGTCCCAGTGCAAGTTGGCCGCGCGGAACTTGTCGCTTTCCCAGGCGGTTGTTAAGAGGCCGCCGAGGTTCTCCTCGGCACCGGCCACCATGATCACCAGGCACAGGATCGCGCCGCCCAGCAGGACAACTGTTTGAATGGTATCGGTCCAGACGACGGCCTCAACGCCGCCCAGCGTGCAGTAGACAACACTTAGCAGGCCGATCAGCAGCACGCACTGCGCAGGCGAAAGCGGCGTGACGGCAGCCAGTGCCAGACCGGCCAGCGACATGACAATGCCCATCCTGCAAATATGGAACACGGTGAACGAGCCGCTACCGAACAGCCGCATGCCGAAGTTGAATCGCTTGTCGAGGTACTCGTACGCACTGGTGGCGTCGATGCGGCGGAAGAACGGCAGTGCGACGTACACGGCGACCGGCGCGACGGCCAGGATCATGAAGTTCCCGGTCAGGTATACCCAATCTTGCGCGAAGGCCTTGGCCGGAATAGCCATGTAGGTGATTGAACTGAGCATGGTGGCATAGATGCTCATGCCCGCCACCCACCACGGCACTCGCTGGCCGCCGCGGAAGAAATCGTCCGTGCTGCGGTTCCTTGCAGCGAAGAACACGCCCACGCCTACCATGCCCAGCAGATACACTACCAGCACGCTGAAGTTCACCGGTCCAAACGTCGCGGTGCTGGGCTCCGCGCGAATGAACCAGACGGCGGGCGTGCGGTGCCGGGGCCGGGTCTCACCTGAGGCCAGTACGAAACCGTCGCCCCAGCGCACCGCAGGCGTGGTGACCTGGTTGGCCGGGGTGCGCGGGCCTGCGGTCCACGTGTCGGTGATCGTATGGTAGATCCAACTACTGGGCTCGAAGCCGGGATGATCGTCCTGGAGCTGCTCGGTGCGAGTCCACAGGGCGCCGGCGTCGCCGCTGAGTACGAACAGGTGCGATTGCCCCACCGCAATGGCCGTCCCTGCCATGACCGGCTGCGGCAGATCGGCGCGGCGGCGCCAGGGTTCGGCCCGGAGGCCGGCGCCCCGATACGCGCCGGTGGCCGGGTCGAACGCGGCCGGGTCGTCGTAGCGGGCGGGGCAGAACTCGTACACGTCGGCCAGCGGGACGACGTTCATCGCCGCCGCCGTGTCGTCGGCCGCGCGCCGGCCGCCAATCACGTAGACGCACGGGTCGAAACCGTTGTGCTGCGCCGCGGCGATGTGAAACGCCCGAGCCGGACCCGGCAGCGGCGGAAGTGGTTCCCATTCGGGCCGCGCATCGCGGTCAAGCGGCGACAGGTCCATCCGCCAGAAGTCGCCCCTCGCACTTTTCAACGAAAGGCCCTCCTGGCCGCCGGCGACGTACACCACGTCGCCAATCGCCACGGCCGCGCCGAACGCCATCGGTCGCGGCAGCCGCGGCAACGGATGCGTGACAAGCTCGCGCTTCTCGCGGTCCCAGGTGAGCAGCATTGCTTCGTCGAACACCTGTTGGCCATCTTCGCCGCCCAGGCATACTACGCCGAAGCGCGTGCTGGCAACCACACCGTAGCCGATCGGCCGAGGCAATTGGAAGCCGCCGTGCCATGCATACGCGCCTCGCTGGTCACGAACGAGCACCCAGGCGTTGTCGTGCCACACCTTGGGCGCTTGCCAACGATCCTCGCCTTCGGCAACGGGGAAGTTTGCCCCGCCCGCCACGATCAACGCGTCGTGATGAACCCCGACAAACGGCCCGGCCACGCCGAGCGGCTCCGGCAGGTCGGGTAAGGCTTCCCAGCGCAAGGCTCCCTCGGCTTGCGGCTCCGATGCCACGGCCAAGCCGGCCGTACTGAACGCCACGCCGAGCAGTATCGCAAGTAGTATTCGCATGGGCATACGAGGAACCACCCACCCTACCCTTCCGGCAGCTCGACCGTTACGGGGAGCAGTTCGTGATTCGGTTGTACAGGCTCGCCGCGGGCCTGCTGGGCAAGCATGCGGCCAATGTGGTGCCCGATCTGCTCGGCCGTTACGGTGCTGCGCGCGTAAGGGTAGCGGGGCGGGGAATCGCTCGACTTGCGGTACACGTCGGCCACGACAATCTCGAAGTCGCGTCCTGGTTCCAGCCCGGCCAGTTCGGCCGCCTGCAAGGCCCCTTCGGCCAGAAGCTGGCTGCGGCAGAACAGGCCCAAAGGCCGGCGCCGCTCGATCAGCCAGGGCAACACGGCGTGTTTGACGGCCTCCAGGTCCGCCGGCAGCGCCCGCATGACGAAGTCGGACGGCTTGAGTCCACCCGCGCCGGCCACGGCCAGAAGTTGATCGAAAGCGATGAAGTCGCCCGGGGCCATCTCGGCGCGGAACAGCACGGCGATTCGCCGGCAGCCGCGCGTGAGCAGATGGCTTCCCAGCAGTCCGCCGATCTGCCGCTGATCGCGATCGATCCACGGCAACGACTGGACCGATGGCTGCAACGAGCCGAACACGACCGCCGGCAGTCCACTGGAGGCAATGGTCCGTTGCACGGCCAAAGGTGCGCGAACCAATACGAAGCCCTCGGCGCCGTCAGTCCGCAATGCCTCGGCAATGAGCCGGTTGACGAACTCGAAACCGTCCAGCGGCGGCGTGAAGTTGAACTGCAACTGCGAGCCGGGCAACTCGCCCTGAAGGCCCAGCATCAGCCCGTCGCCCAGAAGACCCTCCTGCCGCAAATAGTTTTCGTGGACCACCACGTGAACTCGCTGCAAGGCAGACGCGGGTGTTTCGTCGGGCAGCCGGGCTATGTACGTTCCAAGCCGCCGTCGCCGGTGGATGACCCCTCGCTTGACCAACACCCGCAGTGCGTTATTCGCTGCCTGAGTGCTCACGTGCAGCTTGCTGGCCGCGGCGTCGGTGCTCAGGTACGGATCACCCGGCCGGAGCTTCGAGCCGCGAATCTCCTGCTCGAGCAGGTCGGCCAGTTGCACAATTCGGGAAGACTTCATAGACCTTTCTCCTTGCGACTGCCGATTATCGCCGATTGTTTCTCGAAGTCAACCCCTGGCACCGGCGCTTGTCGGAAGTAATCGAAATCAACCACATCATGGCTGAATATCAGCCAGCCCGGGCGGTCAACCAACCCGCCCGGCAACGATATCGATTCTAGCAGGGGGTTCAGTCATGCTTGTTTGTGGGGTGGCTTCTGCCGTCTGGCTCGATGCTGCGGAGGACAAACCCCGTTGCTGCACTCGTTGGTCACACTGCATTTCGTTCCATGAACTCGGGAATCAGCGCCTCGGCGGCGGGCCGAATGCGTTCTGCCTCCGCGGGTGGAATCGAACGATAGGGCCAGCGCATCCGCTCGCCAACGTCGGCCCAGCCACCGAGCAGGGCCATGAAGCGGTCGCAGGCGGCGGGGCAATACCCTTGGTCGGTAATGAAAGGCCGGATATATCCGTCCATGAACCGCTGCAACCGCTGCTCCAATTCGAGCGCCGCCGGCATGTCGGTTTGCATCCGGTCGGTCCACCGCTGGGCAGCCCGCGGGTTCAGGCACGCCACATTCGAATACGCTCCGCGTGCACCGCGGCAGATGCCGCTTGCCAGCAGGTGCCCCGGCACGAACACGCTCAACTGCGGCACGTACCGGCGCATCGAGGCGTACCAAGCGTCGTCGCCGCCGGCCGTCTTCCATCCCACCAGGGCCGGCACGCGCTCGGCCAGGCGGCCGACCTGCTTTGGCACAAGGACTCGCTTCGCGTGCGGCGGATTGTACAGCACCAGCCCGATGCCGTCGGCCACCTCGGCCATCTGTTCCAGGAACGCCGCCGCTTCGGCGTCGGTCAGCGGGAACCAGTCGGGCAAGATCACCTGCACCGCGCCCGGCGCCAGGGCGACGGTACGGCGCAGCCGTTCGCGGGAGATTTGCGCGCTCATGTGGCTGACGCCGATTTGGAACGGCATGCCGGCGGCGCTGCACTTATCTGCAAGGCACTGCGAGATCCGGTCGAACTCGGCCTCGGTCTGGGCGTGGAACTCGCCCGCGGTGCCGTTCGAGTAGATGCCGTCCACCTGGATGGCGATGAGCGTATCGACCTCGTCGGCCATGCGGCCCAAATCGATCGAGTCGTCGGCGTTCCACGCCGAAAGCAGCGTAGCCCAATTGCCGCATATTTGTTCGGAGGTAAGAGGCTTCATAACTGGATCGCGGCTTGTTTGTTACCACCCTGCCAGAGACGGCACTTCCCCGTCGCCCGTCGGTTCGCCTCCGAGCAGCCAGGCGAGGTTGAATTGTGCGATGTGCCCGCCGCCGGAACCCTCGTACAGCAGGTAAATCCACCCTTCGCTCGGCGTGCCTGGTCGGCCGGCCGCCAGCGACGAATAGGCGAAGCCGCCCTTCTCGACCAGCCGCTTCAACGGCCAGGTCTGCCCGCCGTCGAAGCTGACCCAAACCGTGCCGCCATGCCGGCCTTGCGGCGACTCGATGTTGCTGAACACCAGGATGTCGCGCCCCTTGACCGGCAGACGCACCAGGCCGGCCATCAGGCCGTAGTCGCGGTGCTGGTCGCCGTCTGGCAGGACGTCGCTTACGGAGAAGTCCTTCCAGGTTTCGCCGCCGTCGTTGCTGTGGGCGATATGCCTCATGCGCGGGTTCCGTCCGTCGGTGGAAAGGTGCCGGCGCGAGTTGTAATAGATGCGTCCGTCGGAGAGCTCGGCCAGGGTGGCCTCGCCGGTGCCCAGGGCCGGGAACGGCGCACTGGTGTGCCAGGTCTTGCCCCCGTCGTCGCTGTAGACGGCGTTGGTGTAGTGCTGCGGCCAATACTGGCGGTCGTTGCCGCCGGCGTAGCAGCGCGAGGGGCGCAGCAACCGCCCGGCATGCTCGCCGTGCCGGAGCGTGATGCCGCGCTCGTTCATGCACATCGACGGAACGTTTTCCTTATCGTCCGGATGAACCACCACCTCCTGCTCGGCCCAGGTCTTGCCGTGGTCGGTGCTGCGGAACACGTGCAGCGGAGCGGGCGGGTGCTTTTCCTCGGTGAATACGAGGATATGGCCGGTTCTTTCGTCGACCACGGCCCCGCCGGAGTTCAGGCCCTCGCGCAGGGCGATTCCCGGGCCCCAGGTTTCGCCGCCGTCCTCGCTGCGCCGCACCCGCACCGTGCCCCAACCCCACACGGCAATCACCGTACCGTCGGTGGCCACGACGACGTTGGGCAGCCGCTCGCCCGGGAACACCGGCTGTGCGTCGAACTTCGGCTCGCCTAGAAACGGTTCGACCCCGGCTTCGGCCGGCAGGCCCGCGGCGGTTTGCGGCCCATGCAGGGGCAATCCCTCCGCCGCGGCCGGCGACGCAACCCATAGCATTGCCAAAAGGGCCGCGAAGGCCACGGCTCGGGTGTGGTCGTGTGACTCACGTTGCCCGTTGTTCATAATGTCGCTCCTGGGTTGTAGCACGAGTTGAAGCGGGCAGTCTCACCGAGTACTGGGTACTGGATACTGGTCGTCGGCCCCCCCTCTTGCGTTCACGTCGCCGGAATGGTTAACCTAATTTGGGCGCCGGCGGTTTGGGACTGAAAGACATTCCGGTAACCGTTCATAGCCGACTGACGGTTTCGCCTGGCCGAAGCGGCCAGTCCTGGTTTCATGCGAATCACTCCACTTCCTTCGGCACCTCCCCGTCGCCGGTCGGTTCGCCCCCGAGCAGCCAGGCGAGGTTGAAGCGGGCGATGCGGCCGCCTCGTCCTTCGAACAGCAGGTAGATCCAGCCTTCGCTCGGCGTCGCGGGCCGGCCGGCCGCCAGCGACGAGTAGGCAAAGTGGCCCTCGTCCACAAGGCGTTTCAGCGGCCAGGTCCTGCCGCCGTCGAAGCTGACCCACACGTGGCCATTGCGGCGCCCTTTAGGCGACACGATGTTGCTGAACACCAGGATATCGCGGCCCCGGACCGGCAAGCGCGCCAGTCCGCCCATGAGGCCGTAGTCGCGCTGCTGGTCGCCGTCGGGCAGGACCGTGCTCACCGAGAGGTCCCGCCAGGTCTCGCCGCCGTCCTCGCTGTATGCGGTCCAACGGTTGCGGGCGTTTTCGCCCTCGGGCGCCCAGTGCCGGCGCGAATTGTAGTACACCCGCCCGTCGGAAAGCTCCGCAACCGTGCCCTCGCCGGTGCCTGCGGCGGGAAACGGCGCACTCGGGCGCCACGTCTTGCCGCCGTCGTCGCTGAAGATGGCCGTGTTGTAGCCCGTCTTGCCGCCATAGACGCGGGCGGGGCGCACCAGCCGTCCGGCCTTCGGGCCGTACCGCAGGGTAATCCCCCGCTCGCTCATGTGCATCGCCGGGACGTTTCCATTCTCGTCCGGATGAATCACCACGTCCTGCTGATTCCAGGTCTTGCCATGATCGGTGCTGCGGTACACGGCAAGCGGCGCAGGCGGATGCTTTTCATTAATGAACACAAGCACGTCGCCGCTTCGCTCGTCGACCAGTGCCCCGCCGCCGTGGAAGCCGGGCTCTGCCACGGCAATCTCCGGCCCCCAGGTCACACCGCCATCCTCGCTGCGGCGAACGCGGTAGCTGTTCCGGCCCCAGGTCGCCAGGACGGTGCCGTCGGTACCGACTACCACGTTCGGAAACCGCTCGTCGCTAAACAGCGGCTGCACCTCGAACTTCGGCTCGCCGAGGAAGGACCCGAGTTCTCCTTCCGAAGGCTTTCCGGCGGCTGTCTTGGCCACGGCTTCAGATGGAGCGTCGGCCACAACGGAAGCCGGCGGTACGAGAACCGCCACAAGCGCCAGACATGCAGTCACATGGTTCCCGTATCGCGAGTCGGATCGGCACAAAGCGGCACCTCGGTTCATGGCGTGTTCCTTTCGGCGGTGGATTCAGGTGACACAGCGTGTTCCCCAAGCAATCAGCCCAGATAAGCGCCCTGCTGTTTGAGTATCTTCTGGACCTTCGCTACCTCGACGTCGCGCACGAGGCAACCGTCCTGCACGCTTACGGCAGCGGCCACGCCCGCGGCGTGACCGGTGACAAAGCAAATTGGTATCAGCCGGAGGATTTCGTTCATTTTCGGTTCGGCGGAAATACAGCGTCCGGCGACGAGGATGTTATCGACCGTTTCATGGATGGTTCTCCTGGAATGGGGAATCACGTCAAACTGCGTCTAGTCTCCCTTGATCCACTCAAGGTCCATCCGTACCACGGCGATGTGTTCGTACAGCTTCTTCTCGCCACGCTCGAATAGCAGGTAGATGGCGCCGTCCGGGCCGGCAGCCAGCGAGGAATAGGCACTGGGGCCCTCGTAGACAAGGCGTTTGACCGGCCACGTTTCGCCGCGGTCGAAGCTGGCAAACACGGTCATGTGCGTGCGGCCGCCGCCGTTGGTGTCGGGCATGCTGAACACGAGCACGTCCTTGCCGCTGGTGGTTTCCAGCGGCAGTCGGACCAGGCCGGCGTTGATGCCGTAGCTGGGCTTGCGGCCGTACTTGAAGTAATGCGGCTGGCCCACCTCGCGCAAGTCGTGGTCCACGCGCCAGTCGGTGAACATGGCGCCGCCGTCGTAGCTGAAGGCGATTTGCCGGCGGTGATCGACCGACATGTGCGAACGCGAGTTGTAGTAGATCACGCCGTCGAACAGGTCGACCACGGCGCCGAAAGGCGCCGGCTGTAACGACTCGTCGGCTTGCACGGCCACGACGAGGCATCCGGCGATTACGGTCCACAGGGCAGCGAACGGGCGAGTGCGTTTCATCGGGGGGGACTCCTTCACGGGGTGACGTTGAGCAGGTAGTCTATTTGCTGGTTGCACGGCAATTCCTCGGCGAGGTTCGCGCCGCGGGAGCAGTGATGGTTTTACCTCTCACGGCCACAGCGAGTCAAGCGCCTCGACCGTCGCATCGACCAACGCGCGGCCGCCGCGCGGGCCGACGGTGTGATTCACGGCACTGTAATCGCCGCCGGCCACCGCCCGCCGCGTGGGCAGATATCCGTGATGGTCGCATGTCAACTGTGAGACAAAGGTCAACACCGCCTTGCTGCGGCCCTTGATCTGGATGCCGTAATCGAGGAACAACTCAAACGGATTCGTGGCCATCGCGATATCGCCCAGTCGCAGGACGTGAAGCTCGACGGGCACGGTCGAGGGCATCCAGCGGGCCTCATTGTAGGAGTTCTTGTTGGGAATATCCATCTTGATGATGCGATGCGAGAAGACAACCTGCGTCTGGACGTCGGCTTGGGCGCACGGCCATACATCGTCAACAGCCCGGATCACCCGGTTGGCCAGCTCTTCCTTCCAGGATATCTTGCGGCGCTCGGTCATCACCTTTTCGGCCTTGCTACGCACAATTGGGGCCGGGCACTGATCGCCCGCGGCGGCGCACTGTCCGAAAACGTGAATGTCCGGCCCATATTTTGCTCTGAGGCCTTCGCGAATTTGATGCCAGAAATCGGCGCTGATCGCTCGCCGTCCCACCTGTGACGGGCATGCGATGTTCAGCAGCATGCCCGTAAGCTTCTGATTGGCGTCCCAGAAGAACAGCATCTCCACGCCATGATCTTCGTAGCCCTCGACGTGGGAGAAATCTGGCCGGGCCGTGTCAGACCCCATGATAGCCGATCCGTCGGCGTAGCTCAGCCGCCGGTTGTACCCGACCACGGCGTTGCCCAATGCCCAACTCATGGCTGCCGGCTTGCGACTCTGCCATGCCTCGACGATTCCGGCTCCGACTCTCTCGTACAAGAGCAGAATATACTGCTGCGGCGTCATCACGTTGGTTTCTTCGCTGATGTCGTACAACTGCCCCGGCCCGGTTCGCTCGTAGGAGATGCTTGGGCCGCAATGGGTGTGCGTTGCGCCGCAGAACAACTTGGCGCTGTCGAAGCCCTCGAGCTTCTCGGCCGCCACGCGTTGCATGCCTTCTTGGACCTCCTTCGTCATGCGGACCAGATCGAAGCTGATCATGAGTGCCTGATCGATTACCCGGTCTCCATCCCGCGTTTCCAGGGCCAACACGGTAGCCGTCACCGGGTCTTCCACCTCGTTGGTAAGCCGCTTGTACCCGCTGCCATCCAGGATGACCCGCTCGGATGGCGTGATATCCACGGTCGCCCATCCCACGTACAATTGCCCGGCCGGCAACTCGTCCGCAGCCGCAAGGCCGGCGGCACCGCAGGCGGCCGTACCCAAAAGGACCGCCAGGACTCCTGATCGGGACGCGTGCATCAGAGTACTCCTATTCCGAGAGTGGCTTTTGAAACCCAGCAAGGAATGCGCGACCTCGGCGCCATCCCTGCTATTTCCACAGTTCCTGAATGATTTCCACCGTCTTGTCAACCAGCATCTGCCCGCCTTCCGGACCGATGATGTTGCTCTGCGGCACGGCCGAGTAATGCCCACCGGCCAGGGCTCG
>JAVEUP010000241.1:0-10523 GCA_034005525.1 Thermoguttaceae bacterium
AACGATTGCAGCGCATTTCGACGGGCGGGTCATTGTCCCCGATGAGCCCGTGCAACTCCGCGCGGGCCAGCCGTTGCGCGTACAGCTTCAACTGGTGCCTGAACCGTCGGCAGCGCCCTTTGCTGAACTCCTGCGCTTCGCGGCCGATCTGCCGGATGCGCCAACCGACTTGTCCGAGCAGCACGACCACTATCTTTATGGAAGCCCCAAGCGATGACGGCAACATTGCGCGACGTGTTTGCCGATACCACATTCTGGATCGCCTTGGTTGTCAAACAAGACCAGTACCATGACCGCGCACAACGCTGGTCGCTCCGGGTTGCTGGACGGCTGACGACCACCGTCCCGGTACTGCTGGAAACCACGAACGCCCTGGCACGGCCGGCGTGGCGAGCCCACGCTATTGCTCTAATCGACCATGTCTTGCACCGGCCGGACGTATCGGTGATTCCTCTTTCTCCCGATCTTTGGGAGCGGGGGTGGGACCTGTACCGCAATCGACTCGACAAGGCATGGAGCCTTACTGACTGCGTGTCTTTTTTGGTGATGGAGGACGCCGGACTAGCCGATGCTCTGACTGCCGACGAGCATTTTCGGCAAGCAGGCTTCCGTACCGTGCTGCTGGACGAACCTTAGCGCCGACGCGAAGTACCTGTCGGCCGATGCAGACTGCCGCCTTCATTCCACCTGCCCAAACACCTTCCGGTCGAGCACCTCGCCAGCGATACTCTTGATTTCAACCGTCATGGTGCGGGCGGCGCGGTCGAAGGTCATCAGCAGGTAGTTGTGTTCGCGCGCGAGGAACTCCGAATGCGGGTCGGGGTAGGGAGTGCCCTTGCCGTGCAGTGAAATGTCGTAGTAGGTCAACCCGTCCATCTCGGCCCGTTCCCCATAGTGGCCGAAGCCGGTCACACAAATGGTCCCTTTCCGGAACATCTCGTGCCAGGCGCCCCCCACCTGGTTGCGAATACTGGCGCTGCGTGCGTTGTAAAGCGTCACGACGGTCCGGCCGCTTGCATCGGCCATGAGTTCCTTATACCACAGGAACTGCTCCGACTCCTCGTGGAAGTCGTGCGACGACTGCCACGTGGTGCCCTGATCGGAAATGTGGTGGAAATCGAGCGCAATGAACCGTACGTTGAACGCCGGCACGTCGAACCGCCATTTCCACTCGGCGTCGGGAAGCGCGAAGAACCGGCGGAACGCCATCGCGCTGACGTCGTACACCGGCTCCTCCGGCGGCGCCGGGCCACGCGGAAGTATCTGCTTGTCGTGGTTGCCCAGCACCGGCATGAAAGGCGTCGATCGAAACATCTCCGGGTAGGCGTCGACCAGTTTCGCGTACGGCAGGATGCACTCGGGCCGATTCGGACCGCACACCGGGTAGATGTCGGGAATGTTGTCGCCTGCGGTCATCAGGATGTGCGGATCGTCGGCCACCAGCGCCGCCAGGTCCGGCTTCCCCTGCCAGTTGGCCACTACGGCCACCCGCAGCACGTCGGTCGGATACGCCTTGAAGGTGCCCGGCGCCGAAGTCTGCTCTCGGGGACTCGTATACGGTTGAAATGTGGTTTTACAACTGGATGCCCACCGACGCGCGGGCGGTAACCGGGTACCTCTTCTCCCGCGGCGGGGGCGGCGACCACCTGGCAATTGGCGGCACCGAATGCTCACCCGGCAAGCTGGTATTCCACGCGGGCGACGACGTCGAGGAGGCCCATGCCGGCACGACCGACGTCCCCTTGCGCAACTGGGTGCCGCGCGAGAGTTGGCATCACGTGGCGCTGGTGCGCGACGGCGCGAAGGCCACGGTTTACCTTGATGGCCGCCCCGAGCCCGAGCTTGTCGCCGAAACCGCCCCACCGCCCGCCGGCGGCGCCGTTTGGGTTGCCGGCCGCAGCGACGGGCAATTCGGCTTCGAGGGGCGAATCGACGAAGTAGCCATCTACCCGCGAGCACTGCCGGCCGCCGAAATCGGCCGGCACTGTGAACGTGTCCTACTTCATGATTTCCGTCTGTTCCCAGTCATCGGCGGGGTGTAGCCGATCGTAGTCCTCAATGGTACTGTTGAAAGGCAGATTCGGATCGAGCACCACACGAAAACCGTTGCCGCTTAGCCGTGGCATGGTCGCCGGTGTGATCGGCCTGCGGAAATGGCAGGTGACTTCCGATGGTGGGCTGGCCCAGTTGCCGCCCCGGGAAATATTGAAGACCACCTTGCGGACAAACTGCCCCATCATGCCGTCGAACAACTCCCGGTCGACAAACAGACCCCTTGGATCGATTTGCGCCTCCGCGCGATAATCCATATAGAAGTCGGCTACCCATTCCTCCACATTACCGTGCATGTCGTGAAGTCCAAACGCGTTGGGCGGGAACGATCCGACGGGCTTGGGGCCGTCGGTGCTGAAGCGTGCATCCTCCGGAGTAATCCGGTCGCCCGTCACGAAGCACGTGTTGACCCCACCCCGGCATGCGTACTCCCATTCCGCTTCGGTAGGGAGCCGATAAATGCGCTGTTCACGGACGCTGAGCCGATAGCAGAACCGAATAGCCTCCCAGCGATCGACGCCGTGAACCGGCAAATCAACCCGCCCTTGGAATTGGGAAGGATTGTCGCGCATAACGGCCTTCCACTCGCGCTGGGTTACTTCCTGCTTGCCGATATAGTACGGCTTGGTAAGCTGAACACGGTGGGCCGGCCACGATCGGCCGCCACGGCGGTGCAGAAGATGTGCGTTCCGAGGAACAATCGCGTCGGGGTTGGCATGGGCAAACTCGATCGTAGGAGGTTCATAGCGATCGTCTTCAAGTGATTGGCCTTCGGGCCGATCCACCTCGGATCCCATCGTGAACGTCCCCGGATGAATCAACACGACTTCCATTCCGAGCGAGTTTTCGATACGCGCCGCAAGGGGCGTCTCAGTTGTCGGCTTCCGCTGCGACCGGTCCTCCGCAGCTTCACTCGGTATTGTCGCAGGCAGAGGGTCTGGGATCGCCGGCCCAGCATCCTGGGCCGGCGGGCCGTCGCCAACATCATCATGACCGTCCATGTCGGCTATCGACAGCCCAGCAACGGTATCGGGTGCGCGCTTGAGCATGTCGCCATTCGCGCCCGCGTCTCTGTCACGCGGCCCCCAAACGAGCACCCCGGCCAGTACCACCGCAAGCAGGCTCCCTATACCGACCGCCGCCATCGCCATCCGCTTTCGTTGCCGCTTCGGAAAGTCGACGACCGCTTGCAGGTCGGCAGCCAGCTCGCCTGCTGAGGTGTATCGAGCCTGCGGTTCCGCCGACATTGCCTTGACGCAAATGGCTCGCAACGAGCGCGGGATTCCCGGCCTGTCGAGCGGTGCGGTATCGAACTCGCACTGTCTGGCCCGGCGCCACGCCTCATCGAACTCGTTTGCGGCAAAAGGAGCCTTGCCGACGAGCAAATCGTACAGCACGGCACCCAACGCGAATACGTCGGTCCGCGGGCCGATACGGCTCGTCTCACCCCGCGCCTGCTCCGGCGGCATGAACGCCACGGTTCCGACCACGCTGCCCGGTGCGGCCTTGTCTTCCTGCCAGGCATGACGCACGGCGGCGAACCCGAAGTCGATCAGTCGGGGCTTGCCTTCCGAATCGATGATCACGTTTTCCGGCTTAATGTCCTGATGCACTACCCCGCGCGCATGCGCGGCGGCAACTGCACGGGCCAAGCGCGCCACCAGCAGCGCCGCCTCAACCGGTTCGATCGACTGCCGTTCCACGTACTGGCGCAGGTTGCAGCCGCGGATGTAGTCCATGACGAGGAACGGGCGGCCGTCGTACAGGTCCAGATCGAAGACGGAGGCCACATTCGGATGCTTCAACCCTGCAAGAAGCTTCCCTTCGGCAACCAGGTTTTCGTTCCGGCTTGGAGCGTCCGGCAGCGGCCGTCGCGCCAGCTTGATCACCACTTCGCGTTCCAAGGCCGGATGCACCGCCCGATACACGTCGGCCTGGCCCCCGGAGCCGAGCTTCCCAATTACACGGTAACGGCCAATGGATTCCGGCATCGACTCGCACGCGTCGTCGTCGCGGGTTCCATCGCCGGGAGTGCCGTTTCTCACCACTCGGCCGGAATCGCCGCCGGCCGAGCGGTGCTGCGGAGCCGTGGCATTTTCCGCATCAGGCTTGCGCGATGCCTCCCACTCCGCAAATGCCCGGCGCACGTCAGCGCCATGTTCCGGCCAGCGTTCCGCATAGTGCGGC
Source organism: Thermoguttaceae bacterium (assembly GCA_034005525.1). Classification (GTDB taxonomy): domain Bacteria; phylum Planctomycetota; class Planctomycetia; order Pirellulales; family Thermoguttaceae; genus PWXP01. Next base: position 4,240 of record JAVEUP010000241.1, read on the forward strand.
AGGGAAAGAGGTTCGCCGCGCGATGCCCGATAGGCAAGCTCCAAGGGAAGCAGGGCACGTAGCAGGGGACCGGCATAACGCGCGTCGATACGGTTGAGGAAGCTGCGAATATCCGGAATATGCTCCGCCCGCCACGAGGCTTCGAACTCGTCGCACAACTGGTCAATGGCACGATCGACCTCCAGGGGGACGACGTGGGCACGTGGTTCATTCATGTTCCGGCTCCCCCTCGTTCCAAAGGCGCCGTATTAGCCGCAGCTTCCGTTCGACCGTCCGTTCCTGGCAGCCTAGCTTTTCGGCGATTTCCCGGTTCGTGTGGCCCTTCATGCGCCATTGCGCAACGTTCCGAAGCGAGTCGTCGCCCAATTGCTCGAAGCGGAGCCGCATTTCCTCCACCATGCTTGCCGCCGCATCCGGCGTAGGGCCGCTACTGACGACTTCCTCAATGCCATGTTGCAGCCCGGCGTCCGGCGCGAGCAATGCCGATTCACCGCGCACCGTACCGCCGCCGCGTTTCAGCCGCCTATGGCGCTCGATTTGGCGTGCCGCTTTCCGCACGGTCAGCATGGCCAGGATTTGCCACAGATCGTCCCGGTCGTTGAGTTGCGAGAAGCGGCCGTCGCGCGTGCCGCGGAAGAAACTGTCGAACACGTTCACGACGACATCCTCCTCGTCCGCCTCGCGCCGCATGGCCTCGGGGAGCTTCTTCCGAGCCAAAGCCATAAGTCGCGCGAAATAGCGGTTCCAGATGGCCTCGGCTGCCGACTCGTCGCCGTCTGACGCCAAGACGAGCCATCGCGAAATCGAGTTGTGCAGATTCATCGGAGGACCCCCTTCCACAGAGGGGCGCGGCACGCCGCACCTTACAGCCGACCATTTTCGTTGAATTCTCGTGAAATGCAACCATCAGCGGAACCAGACTCTTCGGTGGCGAAATCGCCGTGTCGGGTTTCCGTCACGGTTACGTAGGTTCTCTTTAGGACGCTGAACAGGCGATTCCTCCATCTTCCTAACACACCCATTTCAGGAGGTAGAAGAAAATGCGAATGGTGCGATTATTTGTATGTCTGGCCGTCTTGACTGCCCTCGGCACAAGCACGTACTGTAGCGCCGCAACAAGAGGCACGCCGGTCGTCTCAACCGTGCAGTCTGTGGCCGCAAGAACCGTAACAACAGTGGTCTACGCGGAAAGCAGCGGTGAGGCGATTGCGAAGGCACAGAGGCGATATCCCGGGTACACAGTCATCGACGTCAAAAGGGGTAGCTCGAAAGGAACAGCTTGGATTGTCCGACTCCGGAAGACGTAGCCTTCCCCCATGTCTCGGCGCTGGCGAGAACACGGGGTCAGCCGGAGACCCCATGCCGTGCGTCGCAGTCCCCACAACCGGAACCGCGAAGAACGGATCGCGCGGGCGAGCACAGCCTTGGTACTCAGTACGCCGAGGTCGCCGCTGCGACGTGTCCATAGGAGCGGTGTTTGTCATGCAATGGATTATTGGGATGATTCTGACCGCATGCATCTACGGCATGTTGTCAATTGCCGTCGGCCAAGTGAGCCGCAACCGCGGCGCCCCATTTTGGTTGGGAACGCTCGTTTCCGTGTTCCTCACCCCGCTGGTCGGATTGCCCGTCATCGTAGCAATGACACGCCAACGGCGCGTTGCCGCAAGGGCAAAGTTTGGCCTGTGGCGCAGGAAACGATGTCCGTTCTGCGGCGAAACCATCATGTCCAATGCGTCCAAATGCCGCTACTGCGGGAGCCGGATCGAATTGCCCGACGGGCCTCCGCGACAATGCTGCAACACCCGGGACAATTCACAGCGCCGAGCCGATTCCGGTGGTAGTTGCACCATCGACACGAAACCGTTAGCATGAACCTACATGCTGGGGGACGGGGGGCCCCAGAGCCCTCACATGTAGCCAGACCAAGCAGCTATTACAGGGGGGCCTGATCCGACGTAATTACCCGGGGATCACCATGAACCACGTGTTGTCCGTTAGCCATGGCATACGAATTGAGAACTCAGGCGTGTGCCCCCGCCGGCGAGGGAGCATTCGCTCCTCCGGTCCTCAATGGAAACGCTTGGCGATGCCATCCACGAAATGAGGTTCATTACCCTACCACGAAAACCCAAGAACTCGGCAACAATTACGTAGCGGACACAGAGGCGAAACGCCATGAATGTTCGGTCCTTCGGCTTCGCGATCTTCTGGATCATCTCGGCGGCTGCCGGCATGACCGCCGCCGATTTCACGGCTTTTGTTCCGTTGTTGAAGCAGGCGGAAAATGAAGACGCCCGGAGCGCGGCACTCCGGTGGGAGCAGCTCACTGCCTTGCGTCATTGGAAAGCGCCCAAGGTGACTGAGCCTGCAGCGTACGTTGCCATGATTCCGGCACAGAAGGTCATTCGGCTGCGGTATGCGAGCGGGGAGACGGTCGCGGTTCCCTACAGCCATCTGGCGGAGGAAGACATCGCACACGTCCGCGCGATCCTGCGGCAACAGGAGGCGATCCGAAACATCGTCGAGCAACTGCGAGCAGAAGCCGGCTCCCCGCAAGAGGCAGCCCAACCGGTCGAACCAAGTTCTCACCCGCCCAGCGAATCCGACTCACCGAAAGAAGTAGCGAAAATCACACCGCCCGCAGCCAACGTTTCGGCTGCATGCAACACGATTCTGCGCAGTGGCGCGGCCGACTCGAGGATGCAGCAGCGCGCTCGGCAGTGGCTCGACTGGGTTAAGCCCCGAACCTGGCAGGAACAACAGAACACGTTCGAGGCCGAGTTTCAGCAGATGTTTCAGGCTACCGATGATTCGTGGTGGATCGTGCTTCTGAACTCGAACGGTCAACTTCGTAACGTCCGTTTTGAACATCTTGCGGAAGAACAGCAGCGAGGCACGCAGTTGCTTTGGCGCCTCGCGTACTATATTCCCCACGACGCGCAGAAGCTCAATGAAGGCGGCACGGAAACGCTCATTGACGAGGCGATCGGAAAACTTCTGGCCGAGGAGTATGAGGATGGGCATAAACTGCTCTTGCGCCATTCAAACACGTATAAGAACTGCATGCGAGCGGACTTCGTGATGGGGCTGATCCACCTTTTGCTCACGTGCAACCCACGAAAAGCTGAGGAACACTTCAGAACATGTACGGCCCGCGAGCGCGATCACATAGCGGCTTGGAACAATCGGATGGTCGCCGCCATTAAGATTCCAAACTGGGCCGCGACGGGGCGCAGCATGGAGACTTTGATGAAGATAGCCCCGCAGCATGACGCATTTCGGACGAATCTGCTTCGGCTCAGCGAACTTGCAGAGAATGAAACCGTTGCCCTACCTCTGGATATGAAGTCGGCATTGAGCCGGGCTGTCCAGCAATCCGGCGCGTCTCGTATGAGTTCGCGCGATGGCCAGTTGGCACAAGCAGGTTGGTACATCCTGCCCGACGACAGTCCAGTTTCCGGCGGCCCGTACGAGCCCGATGCGCTCAACCGCGATGCCGAGTTGATTACGCGGCTCGGATGGAAAGTGCGAAGCGAGCAGACCAGCCTGGTTTGCGTGCTGTGGGACTCGTGCCTTTTGCGAAAAGGGATACTGCTGGACGTATGGTGCTTGCGTTGCGACGGGAGCGGCCAAGAGCGATGCTCGGAATCCGCCTGTCGGGGAGGGGCGACGCGTGAAAGAGGCATGGAGTGGTTGGGGGCAAACCCAATAACCGGCCAGAAGATCGGCTTGTCCGCCACAACGCGCACCCGGTGTTCCAAATGCGCCGGGACGGGGTGGGTCGCGTGCAAGCACTGCACCAGGGGGGTCGATTCCCGCGCCCTTGTTGCTATCGGCAATCAGTTTGGAGACTTCCAACTGCGGGTTGCGGAGAGGGTTCTCGCTCTAGCGCGAAGGGACCCGGAACTCGTAGTCGGCGCGATGGTAACCAGAGACCTTATGGATATGCACTCGCAGAGCCCGATGCCGCGAGACGCATTGTTCCATTTGCTTGCGCGGCCGAAGGAATCGAAGGGCTACAAAATCGACGCAACCAAGCACTTCCTGTCCCGCTTCAGCCATTTGTCCCACGAGTTCAACGCACCCGAACAGATCCGAAGAAGCCATGCGGCGCTCACTTCCATAGTCCATTGGGCGGAGGAGCGGATGTATCGGGAGCAACGGCAGTGAGCTGGACCAGCGGTACAAACTCGGCCGGTGGACGAAACAACAGAAGCGGTGAAAGCCACAATACAGTACCGATTGAGGGCTACCAATGACAACCGAAATGAACCCAACGGATGATGGCTGGCGCTTCGCACTGGAGTGTCCCTGCGGCAAGCGGTTCGCGGCAGTCGCGCAGCACGCTGGCAAGCGGGTAAAGTGCCCGGCGTGTGGGCAAGAGGTGGTCGTGCCGGAAGTCCTTGCAGTCGGAGCCCCAGGCCACGGCACACACCCAGGGGAACCGGAAGGGATGAGCAAGAACACGCTCATCGCCCTATGGTCGATGGTCGGGGTAGTTGGGTTGGCGGCTGTGTTGATTGTGGGGGCCTATTCCGCTTCATCGCGGCGGGCCAAAACGGCTGCCGCCAACGAGCAGGTGTCACACGCTGTCACGACGGCCGAGCAATGGATAAACGGTGAGCTATCGCTCGACGGCGAAACCGTCGAACAGCAGTTGCTCGACGCTCTCGCTGACGAGCGCGCTACGGATAGACGCAGCGGCCAATCGGCACTTGCTCAAGTTCGGCAACGGCGCCAGGAACTTGCCGAGCGGGCCCGTGTCGAGCGCGCTCAACAACAGGCAGCCGCCATTTTGGACAATGCGATGGCCGAAATGGAGGCCCAGAACATTCACGCGGCGCTAGCCCTTCTGAACGATTATATTGACCACGCTCACGCGACCGAGGCAGCCCGGGCACAACAACTGCTCGAAGAGGCGGAGGCCGCCATATCCGATGAGATGACCCGCGCCGCCTTGATCGCTTTGAGCGACGAACAACTCGACCTTGTCAAGCGCACCGGCGTCATCGACGATGGAAAGGTTAGCCGCCCTGCGCTCGTGAGCATCCGCAAGCAAACCATAGAACGCAACTTGCCCCTAGAGGTGCATAAGCGTGAACAGATCAGGCTCGCCGAACAACGTCGTGAAGCAACACAACAGTCGAAGGAGAGACGCGAGGAACAGGCGAACAAACGCGCCAAGCAAGCGGCGACTGCCGCGATCGCAGCGCATGGCTCGCCGTCCGAAATCACTGACCGCGTGTTGTTACTCATCAAGGATTCATCGCGGAAACTGCCGGACGATGCCAATCAGATGATTGCGCTGCTTGCGAACGAGCTTGTGGCAGGTACGACGTTCAACCCGCGGGACTTTGAACTCGGCCTACAGGGGGTATTCAAGTTCGATGGCTTCTGTGCTCCCGGCTGGAGGCAGCGGAGAGTCGTGCTCGCCGATCGATTGCTGACTTTTCTGAAGAACGACGAGTTGGTCATGGCAGGAAAGGCTCTCGTGTTTGCCGCCACGTTGGAAAGCCTGCTGGCACGAGAACACGAAGGCTCAGACGTAGACTTCCACATCGATGCGGGTCTCCATCGCGACTACGTGTCTCGTGACGAGTTTGAGATTTGGCAGGGTACATGCCGACTCGTAATAACGGAATTGGAGGTGTTTGCCGACACACTTGGAGACGATTTGATCATTTTCCGCGGCTTACCATACGAGGATACCGTAGGTCGCGCAAGACGTCGCCTGGAGCAGAAAATTGCCGATCGGTTGCGCGACTTGAGGACCAAAGTGCAATGAGCTTTATGTATTCCATATAACCCACAATCGGAGACATACCGATGAAACTACTCACCGCACTGCTTTCGTGCGTCGTTGTGTTCGGTTGCGGGGCCGGTGGCGCTCCGGAATCGACGGTGCCGGGTACGAGGGATAGGGCGAGCCCACAACACGCGGCGGCGGAGCCCGAAACACAACGGCCCTCCCCCACGCGGCCGCAGTTTCGCAGGGAGTTGTTCGACAATGCGCATCGGGCCGCAATCGAGTTTACCTCCGGTGGCAAGGTGCAGTTGGCCACTGAACTCAAACTGATCGAGGGTGCAATTCGCACCGACGAAGAGAGGGCCGTGTTCGAACTGTTCGAAACCGTGCTGGACGTCCAAACCGATATGAAGGTGCTGTGGGCTGCCAAGCAGGTAACCGATGAGGCCGCGAAGGGATTCGCTCGTCTCTCTCTGTATGCGAGGTCGCTGATGCGGGACGGCGCGCCGCTTACGTACAAGGAAGTGTCGGCGCT
>JAVEUP010000242.1:0-10507 GCA_034005525.1 Thermoguttaceae bacterium
GGGGGTGGAGGAGGAGAGGGGGGGAGGAGGGGCGGGGGTGAGGGGACGGTGTACGGAGTACAGAGCACCGAACTCGTCATTTGTCATTCGCACTCGTTGCTCGGTACTCCGTACTTGGTACTGGCCGCAGGCCGTTGGGTAGCTGGCCATTCGTGAAACCGGCCGGGGCAGGCCCGGCGGGGACAAAAAGGGGCGCGGAAGTTGCGTCGGCGGGCAGAGCCCCAGATGTCAACAGAGATCACAGAGAGGATCGCTCTGTTGCCTCTGTCTTCTCCTGTTTCTCTGAGCCGTTCGGCTCTTCACCATGCCGAAGTTGCTCTTCAGTCGCACCCTGTGCGAATAGGCGGCTGCAGGGTACAATGCGAATCAAGGAGCAAATCCCCATGTTGCCAGAACGCCTCAAACAGCGAATGCAACCTCGACTCCGGCGCCTGTACGGCGACCGGGCTGAGGAGTGCGGCAAGAGGGTGCTGGCCTTGGCTGAGCGGTATGCCGGACAGTTGCCGGCGGTGAAGCCGGCGTGGGATGAGCGCGACGTGGTGCTCATTACTTATGCGGACCAGGTGCGGTGCGAACAGTCGGTGCCGCTGGGGTGTCTGCGGCGGTTTTTGGCCGACGCGGGCTTGGAGCCGCTCCTGAGCACGGTGCACCTGCTGCCGTTCTTCCCGTGGACCTCCGACGATGGATTCTCGGTGATCGACTACCGGCAGGTGGACCCGGCCGTGGGCGATTGGCCCGACGTGGCGGAATTGGGCGAGCGGTTTGAATTGATGTTCGACCTGGTGCTCAACCATGTGTCGAGCCGGAGCGCGTGGTTTCAGGGCTACCTGGCGGGGCGCGAGCCGTATACCGGGTACTTCATCGAAGTGGACCCGGCCGAGGATGTTTCCGGCGTGGTCCGGCCGCGGAGCTTGCCGCTCTTGACCCCGGTGGAGACGTCGCGGGGCACGCGGCACGTGTGGACGACGTTCAGCGATGATCAGATCGACCTGAACTTCGCCGAGCCGGACGTGCTGGTCGAAATGCTCGACGTGCTGCTGTTCTACCTGCGGCAGGGGGCGCGGATTATCCGGCTGGATGCAATCGCCTACCTGGTCAAGCGGCTGGGCACGCCGTGCATCCACCTGCCGGAAACGCACGAGGTGGTCAAGCTGATGCGCGACCTGATGGACGAACTCGCGCCTGGGGCCATTCTGCTAACGGAAACGAACGTGCCACACGAGGAGAACACTAGCTACTTCGGCGCAGGCGACGAGGCGCACATGGTGTACCAGTTTGCCCTGGCGCCGCTGTTGCTGGAGGCGCTGCTGGCCGGCGACGTGACGCTGCTCGCCCGCTGGCTGGCCGATCTGGAACCGCCGCCGCCCGGCTGCACGACGTTGAACTTCACCGCTTCGCACGACGGCGTGGGCGTGCGCCCCTTGGAGGGCCTCATGCCGCCGGAACGCTTCGACCGGTTCATCGCGGCAATCAATGCCCGCGGCGGCCACGTGAGTACGAAGCGCAATGCCGACGGCACCGACAGCCCTTATGAACTGAACATCACGTACTTTTCCGCACTGGGCGATCCGGATCCCGAAAAGGTGACAGGTACGTTTTGCCGGAACGGCCCTTCGGGTGCTGCGCACAAAACGTACCAGTCCCCTTTTCGCGACCCGGCGCGGCAGGTCCGCCGCTTCCTGGCCGGCCAGGCGGTCATGCTTGCGTTGCGGGGCGTGCCGGCGGTCTATTTCCATAGCCTGGTGGGTACGCCCAACGACACCGAGGGCGTCGCGGCCACCGGCCGTGCGCGGTCGATCAACCGGCGCAAGTTCAGCCGCGACCAACTCGACGCCATGCTGGCCCCCGATTCGCCCCAGGCCGAGGTTCTTGAAGGCTACCGGGCCATGCTGGCCGCACGCATCGCTCAGCCGGCGTTTCACCCCGACGGCGATCAGCAGGTACTCGACTTGCCCGACCCGGCGCTGTTGGGTTTCGTGCGCACCAGCCCGGACGGCCGGCAGCGCATCCTGGTGCTGTTGAACGCATCGGACCGGTTGCAGAGCGTGGCTGTCGAGCGAATCACGGGATCGGCTCCCCGGCGCGACCTGCTCGGAAAAGGGGTCAGGAGCCTTTTCCCGGAACGGCCCGAAGGGTGCTGCGCAGAAAAGGCTCCTGACCCCTTTTCCGCCCCGGAACGGCCCGAAGGGTGCTGCGCAGAAAAGGCTCCTGACCCCTTTTCCTCGGCCGACCCGTTTCCGCTTGCGCCGTTTCAGGCGGCGTGGGTGGAGTTGGCGGTTGAAGAGGAACGAAGCCATTCTTCTTCTGGTGGAGTTCAGTAGTGCCTGGATTCCCGTCCCGAAGATCCGAAATCAACCCAGATGGAGCGACGCGAGGAACGAACGTCGCGCAACCTTGGGGTATCTTTGTTAATCGGTTTGTAGCGTCGTGCTGACGGAACTCGCGGGCGCCTGCCCGCCGCGAAGAGCGGCCAAGAGGGTCGTCCTGGCGTCGAGCACCAGGCTGAACAGCAGCGGCACGACCAGGAGGGTGAAGAACATCGCGCAGATCAACCCGCCGATCACGACCGCGCCGAGGCCGCGGTACAGTTCGCTGCCGGCGCCGGGGGCCAGCACGAGGGGCAGCATGCCGCACACGCTGGTGGCGGTGGTCATGAAGATGGGCCGCATCCGCGTTCGGACCGATTCGCGAATGGCTTCGCGCGGCGGCAGGGGCTCGGTCATGTCTTCCTCCGCTTCCCCGCGGCCGCGCATGAAGTTCAATGCCTGATGCACGATGAGAATGGCGTTGTTCACCACGACACCGATGAGAATAATGAAACCCAGCATGGTCAGCACGTCCATCTGCTGGGTAGGGTCGGCGTAATGGACCAGGGCAAGCCCGATGAAACCGCCGACCGTGGCCATGGGCACGCTGAACAGAATGACCAACGGATAGAGGAAGCTCTCGAAGAGGGCGGCCATGAGCAGGTAGGTGATCAGCAAGGCCAGGAAGAACCGCCCCAGCCCCACGCTCAGAAGCGATTCCCAGTTCCAGCCACTCCAGCGTCCGAGCATCGCCCGCCGCGTTTGCGAGAGCTTGTCGGCGTTGCCCGCCATGTTCACCATGATATCGATGGGCATGTTTCCCTCGGCACGGCAATCGGCGACCAGGGAGCCGATGATGCGTTCGGCGTCCTCCAGTGCCATATCGGCCGGGGGATTCACGGTGAACTGCACGCCCCGCTCCTCCTCAATGCGGAGGATCTCCTGCGATGCGTCGGCCGGGATGAAGTCGACCACCTCGCCTAACGGGATGATGACCGTCTCCCCGTTACTGTCACTCACGGCGATGGGAATATCCGGGAATTCCGCCGGCACGACCTCGATATCGGGATTGCGAATGATGATCATATCGATATTGTCGCCGTTGAAGTTGAAGTCGCCGACCAGCGCGCCGTCGATCATGGCGCGTGCGGCTACGGCGATGCCGCTGGTGCTCAACCCCAGTTCCTTCGCCCGGACCTGGTCCACGACGATCCGCCGCTCGGGCCCTGCTTCATTGAAGTTCATCGGTTGGGCTCGCACGGAGAATTTCGAGAACCGGTCGTTGAGTTTTTCTTGCAGCGCGGCCGCCGCGAGCCGCACCCGGTTCATGTCGTTGCCAACCACCTCCACTTCAACCGAGTTCGAGCCGCCCGCCTGCCGCCCGAAAAGCGACCGCTGCGACGCCACGCCATAAGCAGCCGGAATGCTCGACATGGCCTTCGACATAACCGATGCGATGGGGCGCACGTTATCCGGGTCCTTGCTCGTGGCAATCATGAACATATAGCCGCGAGTGACCACAAAGAAGAACTCGTCGATGGCCGGAACCACCGGGATTTGCTTCTTGGTTTGCGGATCGAGTACGGGCCCGAGGGCAGTGGCCTGCTCGCTGTTCTCGGCCTCCCAATACGGTCCGATCGCTTCCTCCAGCCGCTGCCCGATCAGGTAGTTCTGCTGGAAGGAGTAACCCGGCGGAGTGAACAAGCGGCCGAAAGAGACGTTCTTCTTTCCATCTGGGAGATAACTGGCCGGAGGCATCAGCCACCAACTCAACCCGAACGCCGCTCCGATCACAGTGACAATAATCACCGTCCGCGCCCACGCGCCTGCAACACTTCGGTGGGCAAGCAAGTGGATGAACCAGGCGTAGGCATCGACCACCGCTCCCCCTGCGCGGTTCAGCCCAAAAAGTGAATGAACCGCGCGGAGGATGCGCCCTTCCGCCTTCCGGTGGTGACGCAGGAACCGGGTCCCGGCCGCCGGGATGACCGTAATCGACACCAGGAGCGAAAGCAGCACCGACGCACATATGGCCAGGGCGATGTCGTAAAACAGTTGGCCGGCTTCTTCCTGAATGGTGAGCACGGGCCCGAACACGGCGACGGTGGTCAGGGTGGAGGCCAGGATGGCGCCCCACACCTCTTTGGCTCCGCGATACGCGGCCACCGCCGGCGATTCCCCCATCGTCAGGTGCCGGTCGATGTTTTCCAGGACCACGATGGCGTTATCGACTACCATGCCGACGGCGAAGCTCAGCCCGGCCAGCGAAATAACGTTGATGTTCCGGCCCGTCATGGCCATCACGGCGAAGGTTCCGATGACCGAGATCGGAATGGCCACGGCAATGATCAGTGTCGGCCGCACGCTGCGCAGGAAGATCAGCAACACGGCGATAGCCAGGCACCCGCCAAGGATCAGGTTCTCGCGGACGAGGCCAAGTGCCTTTCGGATGTAGTACGTATCGTCGATGACCAGCCTCAGCCGCAATCCGTAACGGTCGTTCTGGAAGAGCCGGAGCACGCCGCCCGGCGCGTTCATTTCATCGATCCGGCGCCGGGCTTCATCCATGATGTCGAGGATGTTCGCGCCGACCTCCCGCCGGATGAGGACCGTCATGGACGGCTGGCCCTTGTTCTGGTTGAAGTAGATCTTCTTTTCCAGCGACAGCATGACTTCGGCGATGTCCTCGACGCGGATGGGCGCACCGGCGGCATCGTACTTCAGAACGGTTTGTCGCACCGGCTCGAGCGAGTCGTATTGCCCGAGCACGCGGAACCGCATGTCCAGGCGGCCGTCGGCCAGATCGCCCGCCGATTCGTTCACGTTGTCGCCGCGCAGTGCATTGCGCAGTTCGTCGGCCGTAATGCCGCGCTGGGCCATGGCCGCCGGGTCTACCCGGACCTGCACCTGGTGAACCCGGCCCCCGAAGATCGTGATTTCTGAAACGCCCTCGATGCGTTCGAGCGTCGGCTTCAGGTACCGGTCGGCATAGTCGTAGAATCGGGCGATATCGTAGTTGGGGTCCTTCGTCGCGTTCAGCAAGGCGTAGGCAATGGCGTCGTCGCTGGCCGTGTCCGACGCCCTGATGACCGGCCGGTCCACGTCATCCGGATAGGTGGGCACTTCGTCAAGCCCGTTGGACACCTCCTGCAGGGCCCTGGACATGTCGTACCCGACGTTGAACTCTAACGTGATGTCGGCCCGTCCCAGAGACGCCCGCGAGGTCATCTTGTAGAGCCCCTGGATCGTCTTCAGTTTCGATTCCTGCTCGATGAGGATCGTTTCCTCAACTTCTTCGGGGCTGCGCCCGGGCCAGGTGGTGCGCACGGTAACCATCGGCCGGTCGATGTCGGGGGTCAACTGGACGGGTACCGTCGTCAGCGCAATCAGGCCGAACAGCACAACCAGGATCACCCCGACGGCAACCTTAACCGGGTTCTCGATGGCAAAACGAATCGGGTCCATGTGTGCTCAGAACTGGCGGGCCGCCCTGGAGTCGATCTTGTCGTCAATGTCGAACGCAGCGGTGCGTACCGCCATGCCGGGTATGAGTTGCTCCGCTCCTTCCACGATCACGAGCGACCCTTCGGCCAACAACGCCTCGCCTTCAACGGTCTCGGAGGCCACGGCATATTCATGCCGCATGCGGGCGGTGATGGTGACCGGAACGGGCTCGACGATCATGGCTTCGCTCTCCGGCGCTGGCCGCGCAACCCACACCGTGGCCATGTCGGGACGGACCAGTACGGCGTCGCGCGGGACCACCAGACCCTCGACCTGATCGGACGTGGCCACGTGGGTGGAAACGCTCATGCCGGCCTTCAGGCGTCCCTGCTGGTCGTCCAGGCTCACTCGCGCGGGAAACGTCCGCGACGCGGTCGGCCCGTAGGGCACCAGCAGGGCCACTTCGCCGGCGAATTCTTCGCCCAGCGGGTCGACGTGGATCGGCAATGGGTCGCCGACGCGGACTCGCTCGACGCACGACTCGGGCACCATGAGACGCGCGTCGATCCGGCCGCGCGAGATGATGTCGACAATGGGTGTACCGGGCACGACCAGTTGCCCCAATTCGGCCTGCTTCGCCACGATGGTGCCGTCGAACGGGGCACGGATCACCAGGCGTGCCATCCGCTCTTCAGCCTCGTTGAGCCGCGCGTGCGCCTCGGCAAGGTCGGCCGTGAACTGGTCGACTGCTGCCTGCCGCTGCTCCAGTTCGCTCTCGGTGGCCACCTTTTTCTCGAAAAGTTGCTGGTACTTCTTAAGTTCGGTCTCCTCGAACGTCAGCTTGGCCCGGATCGAGGCCATCTCGGCCGCGATGCGCTCCTTGGCCAGCCGCGCCCACACGTCGTCAATCTGTGCGATGACCGTCTCACCCGCCTCAACGGCCGTGCCTTCGTCGATTGGCATGGCAATGATCTTGCCGGTCACCTCGCTCTGAAGCGTCACTTTTCGGACTTCGATCAGGCGGCCCACCAGCTTCCGCGTCGGATGTACCATCCTGCGCTCGGCCGTGCCGATGCGAACGAGAGCTGCAGGCTGCTCTTCCGTATTCCCCGGGTTATTGTCGCCGGTGAGGTCCTTCAATTGCTGCTGGAGGAACGCCGCGTCTGACAGGCGGATGCTATAGTACTGCCGCACCCCGAACCAGCCGGCTGCGGTTCCCGCCAACAATGTCGTGAGCAAGAGGGCGATCAGAGTGATCAGGCGTTTCTGAGTGGTCGCTTTCATTGGCAGCAATTGGGCCGGCAGAAAGTGACTCCGGCACCCGAGGTAGGCTCTTTGTCTCGCCGGGCTCCCGTTCTCTTGCACGGGAACGCTCTTCGCCACGGGGTACGGCTGGCGGGTTCTTCGGCGGGCAGGTACATTATCCAGTATACTCGGGTTATCGCCGGTTCGCAAGGACGGCCCAGGTTCCCGTGCGACAAGGCTGTCTGGCTGGGAAATGGGAGCGGGTTGGACTGCTGCCCCCCGAACAACACCGACGGGGCTTTGCAGGGGACTCGTGCTCTTTTCCACCGCGATCTTCTGCCCGGAGCGTGGCCGCATCCAGGATGCCGGGAGACCACCATGCAAGATTTTATTGACATATTCCGTTGCCACTGCGACATACTCCCCCCCCACCCGACCGGTGTTCAGCCGCGTCTGGACTCGTTGCCCGACGTGCGCGCCGTGCTGTTCGACCTGTATGGGACCCTGTTCGTCAGTGGCTGCGGCGAAGTGGGAACTGAAGATCGAGCGTCGAGCCTGGCAGCCATCGACGCGGCACTGCAAGAAGTGGGGATTCGCCCGGCGCGCCCCCTGGACGGCGTGGTCGAACTGATGCAGTGCCGTATCCGTGATGTCCACGCTGAAATCACCCGCCGCCACGGAATCGACTATCCCGAGGTCCAAATCGCCGAGATATGGTCCGACGTGGTCGCCGAGTTGGCTCGGCGCGGCGTGCTACCCGCCGCCGTTGATCCCGCCCGCATTGACTATGAGCGACTAGCCGTCGAGTACGAGGCCCGTGCCAACCCCTGCTGGCCCATGCCGCAACTGGGTGAGTGCCTTGCAGCGTTGCAGAGCCGGGGGCTTCTGCTCGGAATCGTCAGCAATGCCCAATTCTACACCCCGCTCTTGTTCCCGGCGCTGCTGGGCCGGTCGGCGGAGGAATGCGGCTTCGACCGGGACTTGCAGTTCTATTCCTGCCGACATGGCTTTGCCAAACCCGGAGTGCCACTTTTTGCGTTGGCCGCCCGGGCGTTGGCTAATCGCGACATCGCACCGAAGCAAGTGCTGTACGTGGGCAACGATATGCTGAACGACATTGTCCCGGCATCGCGGTTGGGGTTTCGCACCGCTCTGTTTGCGGGCGATGCCCGCAGCTTGCGCCTTCGCAGCGACGATCCCCGGATAGCCAGCACGACTCCTACACTCGTCGTGACTGACTTGGCCCAGTTGGTGGAATGTACTAAGATACAAGGAGACCGATGAGTTGATTCGCATCTTCGTCACTAGCATCCGCACCTCCCGGCTGAAGCACCCCAAGCGCCCCCGCGAACAACCACCCCCGTAACCATTTCTTCCTGCACCTTCCAGTGTTCAGTGTTCGATGTTCAGTGTTCGATGTTCAGTGTTCAATGTTCGTTAAGGTAAACGCGTGTCTCAAAACATAGGCTTCGTTTCAACCCGTTTTTCCGGTACCGACGGCGTTTCGCTCGAAAGCGCAAAGTGGGCGAAGATTCTTTGGGATCACCGGCACATCAGCTACTGGTACGCGGGCAAGCTGGACCGCAACCCGGATATCAGCATGTGCGTGCCGGAGGCGTACTTTTACGACCGCGACAACGTGTGGATCAACGAGCGAGCCTGGGGCGCCCGCACGCGAACTCCGGAGCTGACCCGCCGGATCAACGGTGTGGCCGATCATCTCAAGGGCACGCTGTACGACTTCGTCGACACGTACAAGATCGATATTCTGCTGGTGCAGAACGCTCTGTGCATCCCAATGCACATTCCGCTGGGCGTGGCGCTGACGCATTTCATTGCCGAGACGGGCATTCCGACCATCGCGCACCATCACGACTTCTACTGGGAACGGCCCCGGTTCAGCGTGAACGCGGTGAGCGATTTTCTGGAAATGGCGTTCCCGCCGAAGCTTCCCTCGATCCAGCACGTGACGATCAATAGTTTCGCGCAGGAGGACCTCGCGTGGCGGACCGGTGCGTCGTCGATCATGGTTCCCAACGTGCTCGATTTTGAGCACCCGCCGCCCCCGCCGCCGGACGATTCCGACTTTCGCAAGCGCATCGGCGTGGAATCGGACGACATCCTGATCCTTCAGCCCACGCGCGTGGTCCCACGCAAGGGCATCGAACATGCCATTGCCCTAGTGGCCCAGTTGCGCAACCCGAAGTGCAAGCTCGTTGTCTCGCACGAGTCGGGCGACGAGGGGCTGGAGTACCACGACGCGCTGTTGGAACTGGCCCAGCAGTCGGGTGTGGACGTGAAGTTCGTCCACGGGCAGGTGCTCCCAACCGAAGCCGGTGCCAACGGCACGTCGGTCAGCGCATTGGCAGAGGCGTACGTCCACGCCGACCTGATCTCCTACCCCAGCCTGTATGAAGGTTTCGGCAACGCCCTGATCGAAGCCTTCTACTACCGGAAACCCGTGTTGGTCAATCGATACTCGATTTTCATTACCGACATCGAGCCGAAGGGCTTCCAGGTCATCGCGATGGACGGGTTTCTCACGCGCCGAGTGATCGAGCAGGTACAGCGAGTGATCAACGACGCCGAGTATCGCAACGAGATGGTCGAGCAGAACTACGAGTTGGGCAAACGGTTCTTCAGCTACTCCGTGCTCCGCCGCAAGCTGCGCTCGCTCATTACCGCGTTTACCGGGTTGGACGATTTGTGACAGCCAACCGTCACGCCCGCAAGGATGAAAAGAAGTGAATTGTCGATAGGCGTATAGCTGAGTTCATGGAACACGCCCTGGACCACGTAGACGCCCATCGCTCCGAGCAGCAGCACGGCGCTGCTGCGTGCCCAGGGCGGCGCCCGCGGATTGGCGATCAATCGCCATGCGGCCAGCGACCAGAAGGCCAGGACTGCCAGGAACAAGGCCAGGCCGATGATCCCGGCCTCGGTCAGGATGCTCAGGAAGGTGCAGTGGTGCGAATACGGCCGGATGGCCTCCAGCTCTCCGTCTGTCGAGCGGTCGGCCAGGTAGGCCAGCTTGGCTTCGGGGAACTGGTTGAATCCGAAGCCCAGCAGCGGCCGGTCCCGGAACATTTGCCACGAGACGTAGGCGAAACCGGCGCGCAAGTCGACGCTCTGACGCGTGTACTGGGCCTTGTACTCCCGCTCGAAGCTCAGGAGCTTGTCCATCCGGGTAAGCGCCAGGAGCAGCCCGGCCGTCACCATGGAGCCGAGCACCAGCGGGCGCCATTGGCCCTGAAGCGTCAGCCCCAGCACGATCATTGCGCCTGCGGCCGTGCCCATCCACACGCTCCGCGTGTAGCTGAGGTAGATGCCGGCCAGCATCAGGGGCACCAGGGCCACCCACGCCAGTTGTCCCGCCCGCCCGAAACGGGCGCGCCACAGCCACGCTGCCAGCAGACATACGGCCAGGACGAGCCCGAAGGTGACCGAGTGGACCATCGGGCCGCGTGCGCGGCCGAAATGGATGCCCAGAGTCGGAGATCGGAAGAGCGTCG
>JAVEUP010000421.1:0-2623 GCA_034005525.1 Thermoguttaceae bacterium
CGACCCGGTACTGACTGCCAAGGAACTCACCGGTTACCTTCAAGCTTCGCAGAAAGCCGGGATCGATCGTTGGGTGGTCCTCCAGCCCTTGCCTGCGGCCGACTACTCCACCGAGGTCCGTGCCACCGATCTGGTCACGCGGATGATCGCCGCGAAGATCCACGGAGCGGAAGCCATCTTCTGCCCCGAACCGTTCAGCGACGAGCGCGGCCTGATGAACGCCGACGGCACGCCCGGCGAA
Source organism: Thermoguttaceae bacterium (assembly GCA_034005525.1). GTDB lineage: Bacteria > Planctomycetota > Planctomycetia > Pirellulales > Thermoguttaceae > PWXP01. The sequence goes on from JAVEUP010000421.1 coordinate 242, forward strand.
CTGCTCCTGCCATGGCGCGTTGCGGCATTTGCTTTGGGCGGAGCGACCTACCTGGGAAGCATCGACCTTCCCAACGGCAGCCCGAATCACGTGTTCGAGCGAAAGAACGACGCCGTCATGATTGTCTGGAACTGGCATCCCACGGAGGAAGTTCTCCATCTGGGCAGAACGGTCCGCCAGGTCGACCTCTGGGGCCACGAGACGACTCCCCGCACCGAAGGGCACCGCCACGTCGTCGAAGTGGCCCGCGTGCCGACGTTTGTCACGGGGCTCGATCCGGCCATCGCGCGCTGGCGGCTGAACTGCCACTTCGCTCAAGACAGATTGCCCAGCGTGTTCGCCGTCGCGCATCAGAATCAATACAGCTTTGAGAACACCTTCAACCAGGGAGTTGCCGGCCAGGTAACGATAACAGCCCCGGACGGATGGACGGTCGAGCCGCAGCAGGTCACTTTCCGCCTGGCCGAGGGTGAGCCCTTGCAGCAGCCGGTTACCATGACCCTGCCCTTCGACGCGACGACCGGGCGGCATCCGGTTCGGATCGACTTCGACATTCAGACAACGCCCAGCCGGCAGTTTAGCGTCTACCGCCACGTCGACGTGGGTCTCGGGTTCGTGCATATCGAAATCGAGACGCGAATGAACAGTCGCGGGGAACTCGAAGTGGTGCAACGATTTGTCAATGACGGCGACGGCCGGGTGAGCTTCCGCTGCCAGCTATTCCTGCCCGGAAGACCGCGCATGATGACCCAGGTCGTCAGCCTGGCCCGGGGCTACAACGAACAAGTGTACCAGCTTGCCGACGGGGCGGAGTTGCTGGGCGAAACTCTTTGGCTGCGAGCCGAAGAAATGGGCGGGCAGCGTGTTCTGAACTACCGGTTCATTGCCGCCGAGTAATTTCTCGGATCGAGTATCTTCGGCCCGGGTGTGTGTGGCAAGATTCTCTGGCACGTGTGGAGGCGGCGAAGGGCCACCTGCGGGCTTGCCCCGCATGGAGCCGTGGTCAGTGAGCTAAAGCGGGCACGGTTCACCCGAACTATCTATCTCCCCTGCACGCTGCCGCCGCCTCCGGCGGCGGCAGCGTGCAGGGGAGATAGGGAGCCTCGGCGCCATCTTAGCTGACTGACCACCGCTCCAGGCCGGGCGAGCCGGCCGGTGGCGGCCACGACTTGTGTACAACAGCGAGGGACGTGGCCCCGGGCTGGGCGAACTCAGCCCGCTTGGGACACTTTCGAGCCTGCCATAAAATCTTGCCGCACACGCCCGGGTTTACACCGTGCCGCCGGCCGGTTAGCTTACCACTTGTGGAACCTGGGCAAGTTTCCGGCGAATCGGGGCCTCACGGCCCCCGCTCACCGAAAACGTTCGAAACGCGGTACGAGGAATACCCCATGCGGCGATGTGCGAAAATGGTTGCTCTTCTGGTTGTGGCCTCGTTCGCGATTTGCGCACAGGTCTTTGCAGCCACATTTCACGTTGCCCCGGACGGCAACGATGCGTGGACGGGACGGCTTGAGCGGCCGAATGCCGAAGGAACCGACGGGCCGCTCGCTTCGCTTGCCGGCGCACGCGATGCGGTGCGCAAACTGAAACACGATGGGCCCTTGGCGGAGCCGGTCCGAGTCGTTGTTGCCGACGGCACCTACCCCGCCCTGGAAACCGTGACGTTCACCGTGGAGGACAGCGGCACGGAATCGTGCCCGACTACCTACGAGGCTGCCCCAGGGGCGAAGCCCGTGTTCTCCGGCGGCAAACGCATTACCGGCTTTCGGCCGGGCGAGGGCGGCGTATGGCAGGCCCACCTTCCTGACGTGGCGGCCGGCGATTGGACGTTCGAGCAGTTGTGGGTCAACGGCCGGCGGGCGACGCGGGCGCGCAGCCCCAACGCATTCTACTACTACACGCCCGAATCGGTCGCGCACGGTACGGATCCCGATACCGGCGAACCGGGAGTGATCAATCGGCGGGCTTTCCGCGCCCGGCCGGAAGACATCGCGCCGCTGCTCGATATACCGGCAGAGAGACTCAACGACGTGACGGTCGTCGTATATCACTCATGGGAGGCGTCGCGCTGCCGCGCAGCGCATGTCGACGCCGAGGCGAACAACGTGTTCATCACCCATCCGATGCCGTGGGTGTTCAACCGCTGGGGCGAGCGCCAGCGCTATCACCTGGAAAACTTCCGCGCGGCGCTCGACGCGCCGGGCGAATGGTTCCTCGACCGGGACGGAACCCTGTACTACATGCCGCTGCCCGGCGAAGACATGGCCGCGGCCGAGGTCGTCGCCCCGGCCGGCGCCCAGCCGTTTGTGGAGTTCGCCGGCGAGCTTGCCCCCGGACGGCCGGTCGAGCACATCACCCTCCGCGGGCTGGCGTTCCGGC
>JAVEUP010000422.1:0-2621 GCA_034005525.1 Thermoguttaceae bacterium
ACAGTGGGAAAACCGGGCGGCTCGCGCCGCTCCGCTAAGAAAACGCCCCCAAATGGTCCCAAAGCAAGCGGCAGCTCGCGTGATGAATAATCCGGGCTAGAGATTCTTGCCACACCACTCTCTGGCGGCCGGCTTGCAATCACGGCGACAACCGTGTAAATTAGGGGGTTCGCCGATGCACCCGCCTTCCTGACGGTGCCCGGCCAAAGCAAATCGAGTGAAGACATACACCGTCTTTCAGGACATAAGGAGCGTTTTCCATGACCATGGACAAGAGCCTGCGGGTTCGCGCGGGGCTGGCTCGCGCCCGCAGCGTGCTGACACGTGCGGAGCGAATCAACCGGTTGAAGAGGGCCGAGCGGTGGCATGAGGGCGACAGCCCCATGGGACTGCCGAAGGTTCGCGTCTACAAGCTCGCGCTGAAGAAGAAGAAAAAGAAGAAGGAAGAAGAGGCCGCCAAGTAAACCAGCAATGAGATCGGCCCATGCGGGTCTGTATGAACTACGGCCGGACGGGGCTCGACGTCGAACTGCCCGCGGCCAACGTGGTGAAGGTGCTGAAGTACCAGCCGGCCGATCCGCTGCCCGACCCCGTTGCCGTGCTGCGCCGCCGGCTGGCCGAGCCCATCGGCGCGCCGCCGCTGGCCGAACTTGCGAGCGGCCGGCGCGACGCCTGCGTGGTCATTTGCGACGTCACCCGGCCCGTACCCAATGCGGTGCTCCTGCCCCCGCTGTTGGAGACGCTCGAAGGCGCCGGAATACCGCGCGAGCGCATTCTCATCCTCGTGGCTACCGGCATGCACCGGCCCAACGAGGGCGACGAACTGCGCGAAATGGTCGGCGGTTTCGTCTTCGAGCATTACCGCATCGAGAACCATCGCGGGCGGGAGCGTTCCGAGCACACCTGCCTGGGCGAAAGCCCCCGCGGCCTGCCCGTCTGGATCGACTCGCGGTACGTTCAAGCCGATCTAAAGATCACCACCGGCCTTATCGAGCCGCACTTCATGGCGGGTTTCTCCGGCGGGCGCAAGCTGATTTGTCCCGGAATCGCCGCACTGGACACCATCCGGCAGTGGCACGGCCCGCGGTTCCTTGAGCACAAAAATGCCCGGAACGGCTGTTTCGCCGACAACCCGGTCCACGAGGAGAACACGGCCATTGCGAAAATGGCCGGGTGCGACTTCATTGTCAACGTCGTCATCGACGACCGGCGGCGCATTCTCGATGTGTTCGCCGGCGACATGGAGGCGGCGCTTCTGCGCGGCGTCGAGTTCGTCCGCCCCCTGGTAACCGACACCGTGTCCGAACCGGTCGACGTGGTCGTCACCAGTTCGGCCGGCCACCCGCTCGACACGACGTTCTACCAGTCGGTCAAGGGCATGGTCGCGGCCCTGCCAATCGTCAAGCCGGGCGGCACGATCATCTTGGCGGCCGGCATGAGCGAAGGCATCGGCAGCCCCGAGTTCCAGGGCCTGTTCCGCGACAACACCTCGCTGGACCAGTTCATGCACCGCATCCTGCACGAAGACTACTTCGTCATGGACCAGTGGCAGTTGGAGGAGTTGGCCAAGGTGCGCCGCCATGCCAAGGTGCGGGTTGTTACGGACGGGCTCCCGGCCGAGACCCTTTCCCAGCTATTCGTCGAGCCGGCCGTCACCGTCGAGGCCGCCGTCGCCGACGCGCTTGCCGAATACGGCCCGCAAGCCACCATCGCCGTCATTCCCGAAGGCCCCTACGTGCTGGCTGGGTTGGGCGAGTGAAGCCGGCCGATATCTGAGGGTTGTGTATGCGCCCGATCCGGAACCCGATGGCGTGTTCGCTGTCTTCGACAGCTTCTCGCAACCAAGAGCACCTGAGGACATGTATGAACCATCCACTGCGAATCCGAGTTCTTCCTGCCCTGGTGTCTTTCGCGGCAGTCGGTGTCGCCCTGATGGTTATGGGTCCCGATGCAGGCGCGGACGTCCCTCTGCCGCGCCCGGTGGACGTGCCGCCGGGGCCGGAGGGCGTGCCGGGGCCGGGCGGGGCGATGCTGCCGCCGTTGGCCGAGGAGGCGCCGGCCGGTGCGCCGGCCATCTCGGCGATCAGCGACGTGACGTTCCCGGACGAAACGCTCGCCATTGCAGGCTTCGGGCTTTCCGGCGCGCACCTGCGGATATGGCGAGAGGGCGGCACCGAGGACCTTGCTCCGCTGCGTACCGCGCATGATCGCATGCTGGCCGTGGTGCCGCGGGATTGGCCGGTGTCGGCCATGCTCGTCTGGCCCGTGCGCGACGGGCAGGCGGGCGCGCCCATCCGCGTCAACGGCGCGACGGCCTGGTGGGCGTGGCCGCCGCGCATCGCGGCAAATGCCGAAGGGCGATTGTCCACTTCGCCCGGCCCGCCAACGCTGCTTCTGATGGGAAAGAACCTCAAGCTCGACGGGGCGGAGCCGCAGGTCTACCTCTGCGGTCCCGGCGGGCCCCGGCAGCTTACGGTGGTTGCCGCCCGCGCCTACCAGTTGACGGTGCAGCTTCCCGACGCGCTTCGGCACGGGGTTTACGAAGTCTTTGCACACAACGGAACGGGCGGCCCGTTCGGCTGGAGCAGGCCGGTCCGGGTGGAGGTGGCCCCCGCGCCGGC